>CADCMP010000048.1 GCA_902802565.1 Oscillospiraceae bacterium | reverse complement strand
CCGAACCGAACGCTTGGTGAGACTGCATAAGACTTTCACTTTGAAAGCTGCTGGTCGCTGACCCAAGAATCCCCTGGATTTATCCATGGGGAGTGTCAACAAAACGGTTTCCAAAAGCAAAAGGAGTACAAAAGTACAGAACTGAAATCCGTTTTTTCCTATTCCACGTCCTGAAGCGCCGCGAAGTTCTCCTCGCCGGTACGGATCTTCACCACTCTTGTCACGGGATACACGAAGATCTTTCCGTCTCCGATGTGACCGGTGTACAGGGCTTTCTTGGCGGAGCGGATGACATCGTCCACCGGAATGGCACTTACCACCACTTCCAGCTTGATTTTGGGCAGCAGGGTGGCATCGATCTCGACACCGCGGTAGCGCTCCCCGGCGCCCTTCTCGATCCCGCATCCCATGACCTGGGTCACCGTCATGCCGGTGATGCCCAGTTCGTTCAGTGTCTTTTTCAGCTTGTCGTAGCGGGACAGCTTACAGATGATCACCACTTTCCAGATTCCTGTGTTCAGTTCCGGGATCTGCGCCGGCACTTCCTGTTTCACCACCGGGACCGCGGCATTGTGCATGGTCTCGGAGGCCATGTCGAAACTGGAGATGCCCAGATTCGTGTTCTCGTTGATGTCCATGGTCATGGTGTTGGAGATATCCAGGATGGCAAAGCCTGCGTAGGCGGAAGGAAGTCCGTGTTCCGTAGCATCCAGGCCCTGGATCTCCTCCTCTTCCGTAACCCGGAGGCCCATCGTCTTTTCAATGAGGAAGAACACGATGCTGATGGTTACCACTGTCCACAATGCCGTTACGCCCATGCCCTCCAGCTGAAGAACCAGCTGACCGGTGCCGCCGCCGTAAAACAGGCCCTTTCCAATGTTCGCCGCGGCAAATCCCGGTGCGGTATCGGTGGCAAAAAGTCCTACTGCCAGCGTGCCCCAGATTCCGTTGACCATATGAACGGCCACGGCACCTACGGGATCATCCACATGAAGCACATGATCGGTGAGTGCAATGCCGCCTACCACCAGAAGTCCTGCCGCCGCCCCGATGACCGCGGCGCCGGTGCAGTCGGTGACATCGCAGGGTGCGGTGATAGCCACCAGCCCCGCCAGAGATGCGTTGAGGCACATGGAGACATCCGGTTTTCCGTAGCAGAACCAGGTAAAGAGCATACATACCACTGTTGCTACTGCCGGTGCGACGGTAGTGGTGAGAAAAATGGAACCCAGACTGGGAACATCCGTTGCGGCAGCCCCGTTGAATCCATACCATCCCAGCCACAGGATGAACACGCCCAACGCGGCGATAATCAGGTTATGGCCGGGAAATGCATTGACTTTCGTCACCTTCCCCTTTGTATTCCGGTCAAATTTACCGATGCGCGGCCCCAGCATCCATGCTCCGATGAGAGCACTGATCCCACCGACCATGTGGATGCAGTTGGAGCCTGCGAAATCGTGGAATCCCATCTGTGCCAGGAATCCCCCACCCCAGGTCCAGTGAGCCTCGATGGGATAGATCACCGCAGAGATCACCGCGGAATAGACGCAGTAGCTGATGAATTTCGTCCGTTCCGCCATGGCGCCGGAAACGATGGTGGCGGTAGTGGCACAGAACACCAAATTGAACACAAAGGCGGAATAATCAAAGCCGGAATATCCGGTAAACACGTCAAAGGACAGCGAGCCTGAGAATCCTCCCAGCACATTATCTCCCAGCATCAGGGATGCCCCCAGCAGGAACCACATCACCGTACCGATGCAGAAATCCATCAGGTTCTTCATGATGATGTTTCCCGCGTTCTTGGCCCTGGTGAATCCCGCTTCGCACATGGCGAATCCAGCCTGCATCCAGAAAACGAATGCCGCTCCGATCAGAAACCATACGGAGAACACCTCTCCGCTCACTGCCCGCAGTATTTCTTCCATAGTATCGTACTTCCTTCCTGTATCATCAACAAAAAAAGTCCATTCCTCCCGGTGTCGTATACCACACCGTTGTGGAATGAACTTTCTCTTTTTTTATTGGCTCAGTGGACGCTGAACAGCAGCTTGCCGTAGCTGGGGAACGGCCAGTAATTCTCCCCGGTACGCATTTCGGCTTCATCCACATAGATCCGCAGATGCTCCATCTTCGGAATCACTTCGTCCCGTACCAGGCAGGAACTCTCAGTGATATCGTCACACTGCTTGAGGGTCTGCAGCGCAGCTTCCAGATCCTCCACACGTTCCAGGATCTTGTCCGTCAGTTCGGAGAGACGTTCGATGGTGGAGATCTCAAATTGGCATTTGACGTTCTTGGAGACTTTCTGCATCATGGCCGTGGCCTGAGCGATGCTGAACAGATAGTCCTCGATAGCCGGCAGATAATTTCTGCGGACCATATCCACCATGGTCTGTCCTTCGATGTTGACGGTCTTCACATAGTTCTCCAGCATGATCTCGCAGCGGGATTCCAGTTCTGTCTTCGTGAACACCTTGTGCTCAATGAGCATCTTCATGTTCTTCTCGTCCAGCAGATGCGGCATGGCATCCGCGGTGGTCTTCAGGTTGGACAGGCCGCGCACTTCCGTGGCTTCCTTCACCCATTCCTCCCCGTATCCGTTGCCGTCAAAGAGGATGCGCTCATGGGCAGCGATGACTTCCTTGATAAGATCGTGCAGCTCTGCCTCGAAATCCTGTGCTGCTTCCAGCCGGTCGGCATACTGGCTCAGACTCTCCGCCACAGCGGCGTTGAGCATCATGTTGCAGCAGGCGATGCTGTTGGAAGATCCCAGAGACCGGAACTCGAATTTGTTTCCGGTAAATGCAAAAGGAGATGTCCGGTTCCGGTCCGTGGTATCTCTGGAGAAGCGGGGCAGCGCATGCACGCCCAGCTTCATCACCACTTTTTCCTTTCCCTCATAGGGAGTGTCCGTCTTGATGGCATTCAGAATGGCCGTCAGCTCATCTCCCAGAAAGACGGAGATGATGGCGGGAGGTGCTTCGTTCGCTCCCAGACGATGGTCGTTGCCGGCGGTGGCAACGGACAGACGCAAAAGATCCTGATAATCGTCCACGGCCTGCAGTATCGCGCAGAGGAAAAGCAGGAACTGTGCGTTCTCGTAGGGAGTCTCTCCCGGAGACAGCAGGTTCACGCCCTTATCCGTGGCGATGGACCAGTTGTTGTGTTTGCCGGAACCGTTGACGCCGGCAAAGGGCTTTTCATGCAGCAGACACACCAGACCGTGACGGCGGGCGACTTTCTGCATGATCTCCATGGTGAGCTGGTTGTTGTCCGTGGCAACGTTGGTGGTGGTGTAGATGGGAGCCAGTTCGTGCTGGGCCGGTGCCACCTCGTTGTGTTCCGTCTTGGCAAGGATCCCCAGCTTCCAGAGCTCATCGTTCAGGTCTTCCATGAACTCCGTGACTCGAGGCTTGATGACGCCGAAATAGTGGTCGTCCAGCTCCTGGCCCTTGGGGGGCATGGCACCGAAAAGGGTCCGGCCGGTATACACCAGGTCCGGGCGTTTTTCATACATCTCCTCATCGATGAGAAAATACTCCTGCTCCGGTCCCACGCTGGTGCGGACATATTCGGCTTCGGTACCGAAAAGCTTCAGGATCCTCTTGGCCTGACGGTTCAGTGCCTGCATGGACCGCAGAAGCGGTGTCTTCTTATCCAGTGCCTCCCCGGAATAAGAGCAGAATGCCGTGGGGATGCACAGGGTGTGATCTTTAATAAAGGCATAGGACGTCGGATCCCAGGCGGTATATCCGCGGGCTTCGAATGTCGCCCGGATACCGCCGGACGGGAAAGAAGATGCATCCGGTTCGCCTTTGATCAGTTCCTTGCCGGAAAACTCCATGATCACGCCTCCGTCCGGAGAGGGGGTGATGAAACTGTCGTGTTTCTCCGCTGTAACGCCAGTTAGCGGCTGGAACCAATGTGTAAAATGAGTGGCGCCGTGTTCAACAGCCCAATCCCGCATCTCTGCGGCTACGGCTTCGGCAACATCGTTATTCAGGCGTACGTTCTCATCGATGGTCTTGCGAAGAGAGGCATACACCTCGGCAGACAGTCTCGCTCGCATCACACGGTCATCAAAGACCAGCGATCCGAATAGTTCCGGTACATTTTTCTTGTCCATAACAGTCTCCTTCCGATCCGATGCACCACTGCCCGCCGCAAAGTTTCTCTGCGGCACAGTGCCGAATCATTCCACATTCTTTCCGGCAAAACGAAAAAGGCGTCTCGGATCTCTCCAAGACGCCCTTGCCTTTACGTGTCATTTATACGCTCATTTTTCTTTATTGTCAAGCAATTATGATCGATTCTTTTATTTTTGCATTTGATTTAATGCAATTATACAAGTTTTTCACTCTTTTTAATTTTATTGTTGGTTCTTCTTCACAGTGGGCGGCCGTTTCACCAGCAGCAGGTGTTCCGTGGCCATGTCGTAATACAGCGTCACCCGCTTGTGACAGACATGGGACACGTGGATGATCTCCTGAAGATCCGGATCGTCAGGACAGTAGTCCCCCAGCCGGTTCCGTTCCTGCTTCAGAGCCTCCGGATCGAAGGCCAGGGTGCTCCCTCCTTCAAACACGGCGGAATACA
Source organism: Oscillospiraceae bacterium (assembly GCA_902802565.1). GTDB lineage: Bacteria > Bacillota > Clostridia > Oscillospirales > Oscillospiraceae > UBA2922. The sequence continues at coordinate 10,869 of CADCMP010000048.1, read as the reverse complement.
GGATCCCCGCTTCCACCAGGTCCTGGAAGATATGGCTTCCGTAGCTCAGTTCCGGGATATATCCCGCACGGCTCTCGGAAACTTCCACGATGGCATTGAATTCACTGATATCCGAGAACACCGACGGAACTCCCAGTTCCGGCGAGGAAGTGCAGATGCGTCCCGGAGTGAGAAGCACCAGATTCTTGTTCTTTTCCCGGCAGGCCCAGTTGATGGCGGACAGAGCATCCCTTACCCGGTATTTGTCCCGGTATGCCATCTGATAATAGGCGATGGCATCGATATACACGATGCGGTCCACGGCGAATTTGCGGGAGAAGCCCATGGAGACGCCTTTCGTCTCCAGATAGGTCACGGCATCGGAACCGAATATCGGTATCGACACCGGGTCTCCCTCCTGGGTCAGCTGCAGCGGACGGCACTGCAGCAGAGCGATCAGGTACTCTCCCTTGGGAGAGAGGTTGATGGTGTATTCGATGTCCACGGGATAGTCGTAGGCGGTCTGCAGGACACGCAGGATCCCCTTCATATCCTCCATGAGCTGCTCGTTTCGCACCATGCCCTCACAGGACAGATAGTAGATGCTCTCATACAGTCCACGGTCCCGGAAATCCCGTTCCGCATCCCGGTCATGGGAGTACAGGGCACGGATGAGATACTCCGGCAGCTGATCCTGAATCTTGTCCGCGGAATAGCGCTGCAGCGGTTCCGGTCCGCTGCCGATACCGTCGATGAGGCGCTGGGAATACTGATGTCGGTCGGCGTCGGTGGTGTACATGGTCTTCAGCGGCATGTCCAGGGACACGATACGGGGATAGGAATCCGCCTGACGGTCCACGGCGGCGGTACCCAGTCCCGCCACCAGACGCAGCATCCCCTCCCAGACGGTAGGGACTGATGGAATAGCCCACGCCGGCACAGGTAGGGGCCAGGAAGCCGGAATGCCGGGAACCGGAGACACGCTGCACCAGGATGGACATCTGTTCGTCCAGATCCTCCAGCCCGCGGCGTTTCCGGTAGTCCAGGGCGCTCATGCCCACGGTACTGGCGTATACGGTGCGGATGGCCCGCTCAAATTCCACCAGCCGTTCCTCCAACGTCCCCTCGCTGCCGCAGAACACGGATTCGTATTTGCCCGCGAAGGCGTTTCCGAAGCCGTCTTCCAGGATGGAACTGGAACGGACGATAATGGGAGCGTTTCCGTAATACTCCAGGATCTTGCGGAATTCCGCCTCGATGGTGGGAGAGAAATCACCCACCATGATCTCCGAGGCGATCTGATCGGCCAGTGTAAAATAGCCTTCCTCCGTCTTCTGCCGGATCTTCAGATCCCAGAATCCGTTATCCACGATATAAGCGTAGAACACATCGGACCCGATATAGAAGGAGTCGTGGGGCTCGATACGGGCATAGATGTCCGGACGCAGATTCTCGATCAGCTTCCGCGCCAGGAGCATGCCGCAGGCCTTGCCGCCGATCATGCCGGTGCCGATCATCCGCTTATGAATGGCAAAATAGTCCAGGGGCTGAAAATGCTCCTTGATGAGAGGCCGCAGCCGCTCGTCCCGGGTGAGCATGATATCACAGATGCGGCTGCACTCCTCCGACACGTCCAGACCGCTGAGATACTTCATCTCCGTCATCTGGAAAAACCGCTCCCAGCTGTCGATGTGCTGGTTCTGGGTGCTCATGGAGCTCTCATCCAGTGCCCGGTAGAACAGACTGACCTCCACCCCTTCATTCAGCACCCGGAAGGATCCTTCCGACGGGTGGAACTCATGGGGATGGAACATGGTGGAGGAAGAACGCTCCCACACCTTCACCGGACGGACATAAAGGGTGTCCGGTGCATGCCGGTCCGGCAGCACATCCAGCAGCAGCTGGGTGGTGTCCCGGATCTGCTCGATGGCGGCAAAGGAATGCCTTCCCCGCAGCACCGGAAAATAGGCCACCGTATCCAGGGAGAACAGATAGGGGCACGTCAGATGGAAGAAGTTCCCCATCATCAGGTCCGTAGCCCAGGCTTCCTCCAGCTCCGACAGGCAGTCAAAGACATAAAACGCCTCCCGTCCCTCCTGTTCGATGATGCGGTGCACATCGATGGTGAAGGTCTCGAACCGGTGGGTCAGTTCCACGGGAATGATGCGCAGGCCCTCCATGGGTTCCAGGATGGGCTCATGGCCGGAGAAGCGCACATAGATCAGATTGAGTTTCTCCTCAATGCACTGCCGGGCAAAGGCCCGGGCAAACAGCTTGTATTCCTCCAGGTTGGATACCTGCCAGACCACATTGTCTCCCAGACGGATGTTATCCAGCACTCCGTCCAGTTCCGGAAAGCCGGAACGGATCCGGTCAAACGCCTTCATGGGGATCCCTCCTTCCTTAGTTTTTTACATATTGGTATACCCTTCCAGGTACTCATCCACCGCCCGTGCGCAGGCCCGTCCTTCGGCGATGGCCCACACCACGAGAGAGGCCCCCCGGCGCATGTCGCCGCAGGCAAATACCTGAGGGTCTTCCGTCTGAAACTCCGCCGAACCAAGATGTCCCTTCCCGTCCAGGGAAAGTCCCATGGCCGCGGCGGTGTCCTCCTCGGCACCGGAAAAACCAAGTGCCATGATGAGGAGGTCGGCCGGAAGAGTCTCGGTCTCCTCTCCGGTCTTTACGGTGACACTGATGAGATTTCCATTCTCATCGGTATTCAGGGACTGAACGGTGGTGCCGTACCGTCTCGGATCTCTTCCCTGCAGGACCCGGGATTCCTCCTGACCGTAGTCCACCTTTTCCGCGGTGGCCCGGTACGGCCACACCCGTGGTGTATCCGCCGGCCGGGGTTTCCGTACCAGCTGGGTCACGGAGGCACAGCCCTGACGGAGGGCGGTTCCCACACAATCGGTGGCGGTGTCGCCGTTGCCCACCACGATGACCTGTCTGCCCTTTGCGCTGCGGAGGCTCTGCTCTCCGGCGAGGACCGCCTTCGTGGAGGCGGTGAGATACTCCAGTGCCGGCAGGACTCCCTGCACGCCATCCGTATCCACTCCCAGTTCACGGGGCTTCCGGGCGCCGCAGCAGAGCACCACCGCGTCGAATTCCCTCTTCAGTTCCTCACCGGTGAGATCCTCACCAAGCTGACGGCCGCAGCAGAAGGTCACTCCTTCCGCCGTCATCTTCTCGATTCGCCGCTGGATGACGGATTTATCCAGTTTCATATTGGGGATGCCGTACATGAGGAGTCCTCCCGGACGGTCATCCCGTTCAAAGACAGTGACCCGGTGGCCCCGGCGGCACAGCTGGTCCGCCACGGCAAGGCCCGACGGTCCGGATCCGATGACCGCCACATGACGGTCCGTCCGCAGCGCGGGAAGACGGGGCGTCATCAGTCCGTGATCCCAGGCCCTTTCGATGATGGCCAGCTCGTTGTCCCTTACGGTGACGGGATCCCCGTTGAGTCCGCACACACAGGCGTTCTCGCACAGTGCCGGACAGACTCTCCCGGTAAACTCCGGGAAGTTGTTGGTCTTCAGAAGTCTCGACAGGGCATGATTCATGTTCCCGGCGAAGATCTCGTCATTCCATTCGGGGATGAGGTTGTGCAGCGGGCATCCGTACTCCGACTGGCAGAACGGAACGCCGCAGTTCATGCAGCGGCCGCCCTGTTCCCGTCTCTGATCCATGGGCAGGCTTCCCTTGAATTCCCGGAAATCCTCCACCCGTTCCCGGACATCGGCGCAGGGCCGGTCCGTCCGGACATAATCCAAAAATCCTGTAGTCTTTCCCATTTATCCCACCTCTTCTCTGCGGATCTCGTTGAAGGCTTCCAGTTCCGCCTGGGAACGGGTCAGGCCCTTCTCCTCCCAGCGGCCGATGGCCGCCAGCATCCGGCTGTAGTCGTTTGGCATGATCTTCTTGAACAGGGGGATCTTCTCCTCCCAGTGCTCCAGGATGTCCGTGCCCCGGGGAGACCCGGTCTCCTTCACGTGGCGCTGGATCATGTCCTTCAGTTCCGCGATATCGTATTTGCTCGTCACCTCGGTCATGGTGACGTACTCCTTATTTAGTTTGAGGTACAGTTCATGCTTTTCATCCAGCACGTAGGCCACGCCGCCGGACATGCCCGCGGCAAAGTTCTTGCCCGTGGAGCCCAGCACCACGACACAGCCGCCGGTCATATACTCGCAGCCGTGGTCCCCTACGCCTTCCACCACAGCACGGGCGCCGGAGTTGCGTACGCAGAAGCGTTCCCCTGCGATGCCGCTGATGAAGGCTTCGCCCTTTGTGGCACCGTAGAGGGCCACGTTGCCGATGATGATGTTCTCACCGGGATCCGCCGGAGAATCCTCCGGTGGCCGGACGATGAGGCGTCCTCCCGACAGGCCCTTGCCGAAATAGTCGTTGCAGTCTCCCGTGAGACGGATGGTCATCCCCTGCGGGATAAAGGCGCCGAAGGACTGTCCTCCGCCCCCTTCCGCTTCTACGTTCAGTGTGTCATCCGGCAGGGTGCCTTTCTGCTTGGTGATCTCCGAACCCACGATGGTGCCGAAGGTGCGGTCCACACTGGAGACCCGGACCTTCACGGTCTTGGGTTTTCCCGATTTGATGCTCTTCCGGAATTCCGGAAGCAGCACCTGCAGGTCCTTCGTATCCTCCAGCTTGAAGTCGTAGACGGCGTCCGGATTGAAGTGCACCGGGCGGTCGTTTCCGTGTCCCAGGATCGTATCGAGACATACCCGGTCCATGAGGGACTGGGGCAGGTCCTCCCGGCGCTTCAGCACCGATTTGCATCCCACCAGTTCCTCCACGCTGCGAACGCCCAGACGGGCCATGATGGTACGCAGCTGTTCGGCGATGAAGAGCATGAAGTTCATGACATATTCCGGTTTTCCCTTGAAACGGCAACGCAGATCCGGATTCTGGGTGGCAACGCCCACGGGACAGGTATCCAGATTGCAGGCGCGCATCATGACGCATCCCATGGTCACGAGAGGCGCCGTGGCAAATCCGAACTCCTCCGCTCCCAGTACCGCGGCGATGGCCACGTCACGGCCGGTGAGGAGCTTTCCGTCGGTCTCCAGGATGACCCGTTCCCTCAGTCCGTTCTCGATGAGGGTGCGGTGGGCTTCGCTGAGACCCAGTTCCCAGGGCAGTCCCGCATCATGGATGGAGCTGCGGGGCGCCGCGCCGGTGCCGCCGTTGTATCCGGAGACCAGCACCACCTGGGCACCGGCCTTGGCCACACCGGAGGCGATGGTGCCGACGCCGGCCTCGCTGACCAGTTTGACGGAGATCCTGGCATCCCGGTTGGCGTTTTTCAGATCGAAGATCAGCTGTGCCAGATCCTCGATGGAGTAGATATCATGATGAGGCGGCGGCGAGATGAGGCTGACGCCGGTGGTGGAGTAGCGGGTCCTGGCGATCCAGGGATACACTTTCTGTCCCGGCAGGTGTCCGCCTTCGCCGGGCTTTGCCCCCTGAGCCATCTTGATCTGGATCTCCCTGGCGGAGCACAGATACTCGCTGGTGACACCGAATCGTCCCGAGGCCACCTGCTTGATGGCGCTGTTACGTTCCGTTCCCAGACGTTCCGGCACTTCCCCGCCTTCGCCGGAGTTGGACTTTCCGCCCAGACGGTTCATGGCGACGGCCAGGCATTCATGGGCTTCCTGAGAGATGGAGCCGTAGGACATGGCGCCGGTCTTGAACCGTTTGACGATACTCTCCGCCGGTTCCACTTCCTCCAGGGGGATGCCCCCGTCTTCGGGATAGTCGAAATCCAGCAGGCCCCGCAGGGTCTGGGGTGCCCGCTCCTCGTCGATGCGGCGGGCATAGGAGAGGAATTTCTCGAAATCCCCTTCCCGGCAGGCTTCCTGCAGCGTCACGATGGTACGGGCATCGTACAGATGCTCCTCACTGCGCTCCCCTTCCCGCATCTTATGGAATCCCACACTGTCCAGGGAGGTATCCACTTCCAGATCCAGAGGATCGAAAGCATGGTTGTGATGGTATTCCACGGCCTGTCCGATCTCCTCCAGGCCGATGCCTCCCACCTTGCTCACGGTGTGGGTAAAATACTTGTCGATGACATCCTGACGGATGCCCACTGCCTCGAAGATCTGTGCCGACTGATAAGACTGGATGGTTGAGACGCCCATCTTGGAGGCGATCTTCACGATGCCCCGCAGCACGGCGTGGTTGTAGTCGTCGATGGCGGTGTGAGCGTCCTTGTCCAGAAGGCCCAGTTCCACGCACTCCTCGATGCATTCGTGGGCCAGATACGGGCAGATGGCCCGGGCGCCGTAGCCCAGCAGGAGTGCGAAATGATGCACATCTCTGGGATCCGCGCTCTCCAGAATGATGGAGATGGCGGTGCGCTTTTTCGTACGAACCAGATACTGTTCGATGGCGGACAGAGCCAGTACGGAAGGAATGGCCACGTGGTTCTCATCCACCCCGCGGTCGGAGAGGATGATGATGTTGGCTCCCTGTTTGTAGGCCTTGTCGCAGGCGACATACAGCCGGTCCACGGCCCGTTCCAGAGGCGTGTTCTTGTAATACAGCAGAGACACGGTCTCCACATGGAAGCCCTCCTGCTTCATGTTCCGGATCTTCATGAGATCCAGACGCGTCAGGATGGGATTGTTGATCTGCAGCACCCGGCAGTTCTCCGCCTTTTCCTCCAGGAGGTTGCCGTCGCGGCCGGCGTACACCGTGGTATCCGTGATGCACTCCTCCCGCAGCGCGTCGATGGGCGGATTCGTCACCTGAGCGAACTGCTGCTTGAAGTAATCGAACAGGGGCGGATACCGTTTGGACAGCACCGCCAGCGGCACATCCAGTCCCATGGAGGCGGTGGCCTCATGCCCGGTGCGGGCCATGGGGATAATGGAGTCCTTTACCTGCTCGTGGGTATAGCCGAAAGCCCGGTACAGCCGATCCCTCTCCTCCTGGGAGTGGGAGGGCACCTGAGCGTTGGGGATGGGCAGATCGTGCAGCTGCACCAGATTCTGATCCAGCCATTCGCCGTAGGGCTGACGGGAGGCGTAGGTCTCCTTGATCTCGTCATCCTCCAGGATCTTCCCCTTCACCGTATCGATAAGGAGCATCCTTCCGGGACGGAGACGGTCCTTCTTCACGATGTGCTTTTCCTCCAGATCCAGCACACCCACCTCGGAGGCCAGGATCAGGCGCCCGTCATCGGTGAGATAGTACCGGGAGGGCCGCAGACCGTTGCGGTCCAGCACGGCTCCCACCAGTTCGCCGTCGGAGAACAGGATGGCCGCCGGGCCGTCCCAAGGCTCCATCATGGTGGCGTAGTACCGGTAGAAGTCCCTCTTTTTCATACTGATGGTCTTGTCGTTCTTCCAGGGTTCCGGAATGCAGATCATCATGGCCAGAGGAAGCTCCACTCCGTTCATCACCAGAAACTCGATGGTATTGTCCAGCATGGCGGAATCCGAGCCCTCCGCATTTACCACGGGAAACACACGGTCCATGTTCCCCCGCAGGGCGGGAGCGGACATGGTCTCCTCACGGGCCAGCATCCGGTCCACATTTCCGCGGATGGTGTTGATCTCCCCGTTATGCAGGATGAAGCGGTTGGGATGGGCACGTTCCCAGCTGGGAGTGGTGTTGGTGGAAAAGCGGGAGTGCACCATGGCGATGGCGGAGGTGTATTCCTCCGACTGCAGGTCCGGATAGAACCGCCGCAGCTGTCCCACCAGGAACAGCCCCTTGTAGACGATGGTGCGGCTGGACATGCTCACCACGTAGGTGTTGTCGTTGGACTGTTCGAATTCCCGTCGCGCCATGTACAGCTTCCGGTCGAATTCCAGTCCGGCAGACGTCTCCGCCGGGCGGCGGATGAAGCACTGCTGGATGGTGGGCATGCAAGCCAGTGCCGTGGGGCCCAGGATCTCCGGGCAGATGGGAACGTCCCTCCATCCCAGAAGCTCCATCCCCTCTTTCTGCAGGATGACCTCCAGCATCTTCTTGGCCTGGCGGCGCTTCAGGGATTCCGTGGGAAAGAAGAACATGCCCACGGCGTAATCCCCGGCATCTCCCAGAGAGATCTCCAGATCGGCGGCTGCCCTGGAAAAGAAGCCATGGCAGATCTGCAGCAGGATCCCCACGCCGTCTCCCGTCTGCCCGAGGGCATCCTTGCCGGTGCGGTGTTCCAGTCTCTCCACGATCTTCAGGGCGTCATCCACGGTCTGATGGCTCTTTCTGCCGCGGATATCCACCACCGCTCCGATGCCGCAGGCATCCCGCTGGTCGATGGTCCCGTATCGCAGCCACTGTTGGTTCGTCATCATGTTCCTGTTCCTCTCTTTCCGGACGCGCCCGGATCGGCAACTGGCGGCCATGCCGGGCGGTTCTTTGATCCCTTCCGGGTCATAAATACAATAAAAAAAGACACCGGCGGACAGGGAGAGGCCCTCCCTGAGACGTCGGTGTCTTCAGTTTCTTATAGGATACCGCGGTTTGAAAGGCTTTGTCAATTCGTCAAGGTGTTTAAAAAAAGCCTGCATCCGGGGCATAGAATTGCTCACATTGCAGTTGACAGACTCAATGCACATGTTATAATTTAAACGAGATTTGTTTTTGTTTTGATGCATTTTAATCTTATTTTCACTTTTATGCATTTGATTTAATTTTGCTATAAATACCGTTCCGCAGGCGAAAAACTTCGTCATGCCGGAACTCCAGAGAGGAGTTTTTCCCAATGAAATACACACCTAAAGATGTCATGGACTATGTGCGGGAGGAGGACATCAAATTCGTCCGTCTTGCCTTCTGCGATGTCTTCGGGCGGCAGCGGAACATCGCCGTCATGGCCAGTGAGCTGCCCCGGGCCTTTGAATACGGCATCGCCATCGACGGTTCCGCCATCGACGGATTCGGCATGTCCGTCCGGTCGGATCTGCTCCTGCATCCCGATCCCGGCACCCTCTCCCAGCTCCCCTGGCGTCCCCAGAGAGGCGGAGTTGCCCACATGTTCTGTGACATCACCTACCCCGACGGTTCGGTGTTTGACGGAGATACCCGGGCACTGCTGAAGAAGACCGTGGAGGAGAGTGCGGCCAGAGGCATCTCCTTCCAGCTTGGTACGGAGATCGAGTTCTATCTGTTCAAACAGGACGAAAACGGTGAATCGACCCTGGAGCCCATCGACACCGCCGGCTATATGGATATCGCGGCGGAAGACAAGGGGGAAAATGTGCGCCGGGAGATCTGCCTGACGCTGGAGCAGATGGGGATCCATCCGGAAGCTTCCCACCATGAGAGCGGACCGGGACAGAACGAAATCGACTTCCGCTACGCCCCCGCTCTCACCGCGGCGGACAATGCCGTCACCTTCAAGGCCGTGGTGAAGACCATCGCCCAACAGTACGGTCTCACTGCCGACTTCTCTCCCCGGCCGCTGATCAACCGGGACGGAAGCGGCATGCACATCAACCTCTCCGGTTCCTGTCCGGACATTGAGGACACCATTCCTCCCATGGTGGCGGGTATCCTCTCACGGGTCCGGGACATGACTCTGTTTTTAAACCCCGTGGAAAACTCCTACGCCCGTCTGGGGTGTGACAAGGCGCCGGGCTTTGCCACCTGGTCCCATGAAAACCGGAACCAGCTCATCCGCATCCCGGCGGCATGGGGCGAGTACCGCCGTCTGGAGCTGCGGTCCGCGGATCCCGCCGCCAATCCCTATCTGGCGTTCCATCTGATCCTTCAAGCGGCCATGGAAGGGCTGACGGAACACATGGTCCCTCCGGAGCCCTGTGATGCGGAGGCGCCCTCCGGTGCTCCCGCTCTTCCCCGCACCATGGTGGAAGCGGCGGACACGGCGCTGCAGAGCGATTTCATCCGGAAGCACGTTCCCGACCGGATCCTTCAGGCCTATGCCCATCCGGACCGCGCCCTCTTCTATGAAGGCTGACCCGGATCCCGCGAATCATTTCGGAAAGGAGGCATGGCAGTCATGGTATTTCGTGATGAGACCTACCGGGTGCTCCTGGTGTCCGCCGCCGAAAAATTCAATACCGTCACCTGCTCCCTTCTTCCCGGTTCGGAATTCCATCCCGTGGAGATCGTGAAAACGGCCCGAGCCGCCCAGCGGAGGCTTCTGGAACAGGAATTTGATCTGGTCCTTGTGAACGCGCCGCTGCCGGACGAGTTTGGAACGGACCTGGCCATGGACGTGTGTCTCAAGAGCCGGGCCGCCGTCCTGCTTCTCATCAAACGGGAGGTCCATGACGAGATCTGTGCCAAAGTCACGGACGCCGGTGTCCTCACCCTGCCGAAACCCACCAGCGAGGCAGTAATGCGCCACATGATCCGCACGATGTGCGCGGTGCGGGAGCGTCTCAAGCGCGTGCAGGAGCGGCAGGTCACCGTGGATCAGAAGATCGAGGAGATCCGTATCGTGGACAAGGCAAAATGGGCCCTCATATCCTCCCGTCAGATGACGGAGGAGGAAGCCCATCAGTACATTCAGCGCCAGTCCATGGACCGCCGAGTCTCCAAGCGCACGGCAGCGGAGGAGATCCTCCGGATCCTGCAGACCTGACACAAATGAAAATGGACCGTCAGGTGCTCCATCACGAGCAGATCCGGGATGCGGAGATCCTGCCCGTCGACCTGGATAAAGGACTGATATAGAGGAAAGATCCGAGATACCGCATGCAGACAGCCCGTCTGCACCCGGTATCTCTCTTTTTTTGCCATTGACGTCTTATGGCCCAATATGGTTATAATGGAATCAGAGTACTCACATTGACACTCCCCATGGATAAATCCAGGGGATTCTTGGGTCAGCGACCAGCAGCTTTCAAAGTGAAAGTCTTATGCAGTCTCACCAAGCGTTCGGTTCGG
>CADCMP010000047.1 GCA_902802565.1 Oscillospiraceae bacterium | reverse complement strand
CCGCGTGAAGATATGCCGTATCTGCCCGATGGCACTCCGCTTGATATCGTACTGAACCCGCTGGGCGTTCCGTCCCGAATGAATATCGGACAGGTTCTGGAAGTTCATCTGGGCTACGCAGCACAGGCACTCGGCTGGAAGGTCGCAACTCCGATCTTCAACGGTGCAAACGAATCCAGCATTCGCGATACTCTGGCGCAGGCCGGTATCCGGGAAGATGGAAAGAGCGTGCTTTACGACGGAAGAACCGGCGAACGGTTTGACAACGATGTCACGGTCGGCTGGGTTTACTTCCTGAAACTCCATCATCTTGTTGATGATAAGATTCATGCCCGCAGCACCGGTCCTTACAGCCTTGTCACTCAGCAGCCTCTGGGCGGCAAAGCTCAGTTCGGCGGTCAGCGATTCGGCGAGATGGAAGTCTGGGCACTGGAAGCTTACGGCGCCGCCTATACGCTGCAGGAGATCCTGACGGTGAAGTCCGACGACGTTACCGGCCGTGTGAAGACTTACGAAGCGATCGTGAAGGGTGAGAACATTCCCACTCCCGGCGTACCGGAGTCCTTTAAGGTCCTTGTAAAAGAGCTTCAGTCTCTGTGTCTTGATGTCAAAGTCCTGGATAAGGACGGTGAAGAGATCGAACTGAAGGATGATGAGGAAGAAGATACCTTCATTAATTATAAAGAAGAGATGGTTTCTTCCGATTCCGAGATCGAAGCAGAAGGATACTCCATTGAGGATGTCCCTGAACAGGATGACCTGGCAATGGATTTTTCCGATAGTTATATAGATGAAGAGGAGGACAATTAATATGAGTTATTCACCTTTTGATGCCATACAGATTGGAATTGCCTCTCCGGAAACTATCATGTCCTGGTCTTATGGTGAGGTAAAGAAACCTGAGACTATCAACTACCGTACTCTGAAGCCCGAACGCGACGGTCTGTTCTGTGAACGGATCTTCGGGCCGACAAAGGATTGGGAATGCCATTGCGGCAAGTATAAGAAGATCCGCTACAAAGGAAAGATCTGTGATCGCTGCGGCGTTGAGGTCACTCGCGCCAAGGTGCGTCGTGAGCGCATGGGACATATCGTCCTGGCGACTCCCGTATCTCACATCTGGTACTTCAAGGGAATTCCCAGCCGTATGGGCCTGATCCTGGATCTCACTCCGAGAATGCTGGAAAAGGTTCTGTACTTTGCAAACTACATCGTTATCGACCCCGGCTTTACTCCTCTGGAGAAGAACCAGCTCCTCACGGAGAAAGAGTATCGGGATCTGAAAGAAAAATACGAGGATGATTTTGAAGCCGGCATGGGTGCCGAAGCAATCAAAAAGCTTCTGGAACAGGTTGACTGCGAAGCGCTTTCCGTGCAGCTGCGCGAAGAACTTGAGAAAGCCTCCGGACAGAAAAAGGCAAAGATCCTCAAGCGTATTGAAGTTGTGGATGCCTTCCGTCAGTCCGGTAATCGTCCCGAGTGGATGATCATCGACGTGCTTCCGGTCATTCCTCCCGAACTGCGTCCCATGGTTCAGCTGGATGGCGGCAGATTCGCGACTTCCGATCTGAACGATCTTTATCGCCGCGTTATCAACAGAAACAACCGTCTGAAGAGACTTCTTCAGCTGAATGCTCCGGATATCATCGTTCGCAACGAGAAACGCATGCTTCAGGAAGCAGTGGATTCCCTGATCGACAACGGCCGCCGCGGAAGAGCAGTTACCGGTGCCAATTCCAGGGCACTGAAATCTCTGTCCGACATGCTGAAAGGCAAGCAGGGCCGTTTCCGTCAGAACCTTCTCGGAAAACGTGTTGACTATTCCGGCCGTTCCGTTATCGTTGTCGGTCCGGATCTGAAGATCTATCAGTGCGGTGTTCCCAAGGAGATGGCGATCGAACTGTTCCGGCCTTTCGTTATGAAAAAGCTGGTTCAGGACGGTATTGCAAACAATATCAAGAGCGCGAAGAAGATGGTGGACAAGCAGCGCACCGAAGTATGGGATGCACTGGAGTTCGTTATCAAAGAGCACCCGGTCCTTCTGAACCGTGCTCCGACACTTCACCGTCTTGGTATCCAGGCCTTTGAGCCGATCCTCGTGGAAGGAAGAGCGCTCCGTCTGCATCCGCTGGTTTGTACTCCGTACAACGCCGACTTCGACGGAGACCAGATGGCCATCCACGTTCCTCTGAGTGCAGAAGCACAGGCGGAAGCCCGTATTCTGATGCTCTCCGCCAACAACCTCCTTCGTCCTCAGGACGGACATCCTGTTACGGTTCCGACTCAGGATATGATCCTCGGTTCCTACTATCTGACCATGCTGCGTATCGGCAAGGCAGAGAAGGGTGCGGAGACCGTTATCGTGAAGGATCCCGGTGATACGGGTCTGGAAGCCGGTGTTCCCGTGGACGGCGATGAGTTCAACGCTGCAAATGAGCAGGCTGAGGCGGAAGGCAAGACTCCGGCAACCTACAGCCCGGTACTCTGCTACCGTGATTCCAATGAGGCAATCATGGCTTATAATGAGGGCTTCATAGGACTACATGCTCCCATCCGTCTTCGTGTCACAAAGACCATCGACGGTGTGGAACGGAAAGCCATTATCACGACAACAGTCGGACGTATCATCTATAATGAGCCGATCCCGCAGGATCTGGGTTATGTGGATCGTACCGATCCCGAGCATATGTTTGATCATGAGATCAGCTTCCAGGTTGGCAAGAAGCAGCTCGGCAATATCATTGATCGATGCATCAAGAAACATGGTTTCACCATTTCTGCTGAGGTCCTTGATAACGTCAAGGCAATGGGTTACAAATACTCCACCAAGGCTGCCATTACCATCTCCATCTTTGACATGACCGTTCCGGAAGCGAAACGGAACCTGATCACCGATGCTGAGAAGCAGGTTATCCAGATTGAAAAACAGTTCAAGCGTGGATTCATTACCGATGACGAACGTTATCGTCTCGTTGTCAGCCAGTGGGAACAGACTACGAAAGACGTTACTGCAGCACTGCAGGAGAACCTCGACCGTTATAACCCCATCTACATGATGGCCGATTCCGGTGCCCGAGGCTCCATGGCTCAGATTCGTCAGCTTGCCGGTATGCGAGGACTTATCGCGAATACTTCCGGTAAGACCATCGAGATCCCCATCAAGGCGAATTACCGTGAAGGCCTTACCGTTCTGGAATACTTCACTTCTTCCAGAGGCGCACGTAAGGGTCTGGCCGATACCGCACTTCGTACGGCTGACTCCGGTTACCTGACCCGTCGTATGGTCGATGTCAGCCAGGATGTCATTATCCGTGAAGACGACTGCGGAACCACCGATGGCGTCTGGGCATCTGCCGTGTTTGACCGCGGACAGGAAGTTCAGTCCTTCGGTGTCAGCATCCACGGCCGTTATCCGGTGGAGGATGTTACCGATCCGAAGACTGGCGAAATCCTGTTTGATTCGGATCACATGTTCCGTGAGGAAGATGCAGAAGTTCTGGAAGCTCACGGCCTGACCAAAGTCTTTGTCCGCAGTGTTCTTTCCTGCGAAGCGAAGAGCGGTGTCTGCGCCAAGTGCTACGGCATCAACCTCGCGCTTGGACGTCCGGTGAACTCCGGTGAATCCGTTGGTGTCATTGCCGCTCAGTCCATCGGCGAGCCCGGTACTCAGCTGACGATGCGTACGTTCCATACCGGCGGCGTTGCCGGTGAGGATATCACGCAGGGTCTTCCTCGAGTGGAAGAGCTGTTTGAAGCCCGCAAACCGAAGAAGATGGCGGTTCTGTCTGAGGTGACCGGCACGGTTACCATTGAGGAAGCAAAGAAAGGCGTCATGCATGCCGTTACTGTCGTCAGCGACACCGACGGTGAAGCATTCAGCTTCAATGTTCCTCACTCTGCAGGTCTGCTGGTTCACTCCGGCGACCACGTGGAAAAAGGTCAGGAACTGACAGCCGGCGCATTGAATCCTCATGATGTGCTTCGTATCCGCGGTATCAATGAAGACGAATTCGGTAGACCCGGTGTTCGTGCATACATCACGCAGGAAGTACAGAAGGTTTACCGCCAGCAGGGCGTTGAACTGAACGACAAGCACATCGAAGTCATCGTTCGTCAGATGATGCGTAAAGTGCGCGTTGACAACCCCGGTTCCACCAATCTGCTGGAAGGTTCCACCGTGGATATTTCCGAACTGAAAGCGGAAAACCGCCGCGTGAAGGAACTGATCAACAGTGGGGAAGAGGGTCTGGAGCTTGCCACCTATACTCAGCTTCTCATGGGTATTACCAAGGCATCTCTTGCAACCGACAGCTTCCTGTCTGCTGCATCCTTCCAGGAGACCACAAAGGTCCTTACCGATGCTGCCATCAAGGGCAAGGTCGACCATCTTGTCGGACTGAAGGAAAACGTTATTATCGGTAAACTGATTCCTGCCGGTACTGGTCTGGACATGTATCGTTCCTTTGACGCCAGAACCAACGAGGAAGAGGTCTTTACGGAAGATTACGTTGATCTTTCCGCTCTTGTAAACAAGACCAACGCACTGTAATTCTTACATATGACAGAACGGATACGGGGAGAAGATCCCGATCCGTTCTGTTTTTAATTTAAATGGGTTTAATTTTCGTGCTTTTTAGGGTTAAACATATTTTTGCTATTCTGCAAAAAATTCTTGACGCAATTTGTTTATTATGCTAAAATCCATTTTTGCATGGGCTTATTATGCCCTCATGCATTTTTCCACCTGAAAAACTGATAGTTTTCAGTGTGTTTCAGGGGTATTTTAGAGGAAAGGAGGAAAACAATGCCTACTTTTAACCAGTTGGTAAGAAAGGGCAGAGCTCAGTCGACTGACAAGTCCAATTCTCCGGCTCTTCAGAAGGGTCTCAACACCCTGAAGAACTGTGAAACTGATCTTAGCAGTCCTCAGAAGAGAGGCGTATGTACTGCAGTACGTACTTCCACTCCGAAAAAGCCGAACTCTGCACTTAGAAAAATCGCTCGTGTGCGTCTTACAAACGGCTATGAAGTAACTGCTTACATTCCCGGTGTCGGTCATAACCTGCAGGAGCACTCTGTCGTTATGATTCGTGGCGGTCGTGTAAAAGACCTTCCTGGTGTTCGTTACCATATCATTCGTGGTTCTCTGGATACTCAGGGTGTTGAAGGCCGTATGCAGTCCCGTAGTAAATACGGCGCCAAGAGACCGAAAGCTGGTAAGAAATAATTACCAACAGTAGAGCCCTGTTGTTTTCCTTATTTATAATAATGGAACTGCCAGGGCGCAACGCGGAATCTTCGTATTTCGCGAGTACCGATGAAATCATTTTATAATGAAGGAGGGAAGCTAAGTGCCCAGAAGAGGTAATGTTCCCAAGAGAGAGATCTTGCCGGATCCTATGTACAACAGTGTGCTGGTTACTCGTTTGATCAACACTGTTATGCTCGACGGCAAGAAGGGTGTTGCTCAGAAGGTCGTCTACGATGCATTTAATATCATCAAGGACAAGACCGGCAACGATCCCATTGAAGCATTCACCACCGCTATGGACAACATCATGCCCAGCCTTGAAGTCAAGGCTCGCCGTGTTGGTGGTGCCACATATCAGGTTCCTATCGAAGTTCGACCGGAACGCCGCACCACTCTTGGACTTCGCTGGCTTGTCGGCTATGCCAGAAAACGCAGCGAAAAGACCATGAGTGAACGCCTTGCAAATGAGATCATGGATGCAGACAACAATCTTGGCGCTGCTGTCAAGAAACGTGAAGATACTCACAAGATGGCTGAATCCAACAAAGCATTTGCACATTTCCGCTGGTAATCTTACTTGGAGTGTTAATTTATGCCAAGACAATTTTCACTGGAAAATACCAGAAATATTGGTATCATGGCTCATATTGATGCCGGTAAGACCACTACCACGGAGCGTATCCTGTTTTATACAGGTGTAAACTACAAACTGGGTGAGACTCACGATGGTACTGCTACCATGGACTACATGGAGCAGGAACAGGAGAGAGGCATCACGATCACATCCGCAGCAACGACCTGCCACTGGAACGGCTGCCGTATCAACATCATCGACACTCCGGGTCACGTTGACTTTACTGTAGAAGTTGAACGTTCTCTTCGTGTCCTTGACGGATGCGTCACAGTCCTGGCAGCAAAGGGCGGTGTGGAGCCTCAGTCTGAGACAGTTTGGAGACAGGCGGATCATTACAGTGTCCCGCGTATGATATACATTAATAAAATGGATGTCATGGGCGCTGATTTCTACCATGTTATGGATATGATCTATGACCGCCTTAAATGCAACGCTGTAGCGATTCAGCTGCCCATCGGTGTGGAAGAGTCGTTTAAGGGAATCATCGATCTGGTAGAGATGAAAGCTGAGATCTATTATGATGATCTTGGTAAAGACTTCCGTGAGGAAGAGATTCCTGCCGATATGGCGGACCTTGCAAACGAATACCGTGAGAAGCTGATCGATGCCGTTTCCATGTTCAATGATGAGATCATGGAACTGTACCTTGAGGGAAGTGAGATCCCGGTCGACATGATCAAGAAGACCATCCGTGAAGCAACAGTTGCCAATGAAATGGTTCCTGTTACCTGCGGAACTTCTTACAAGAACAAGGGCGTACAGAAGCTGCTTGATGCCATCGTGGACTTCATGCCTTCTCCGCTGGATATCCCGGCTGTGAAAGGAACGAATCCATCCAATGACAAAGAGATCGAGCGTCATCCCAGCGATGATGATCCCTTTGCAGCTCTGGCCTTTAAGATCATGACCGATCCGTATGTTGGAAGACTTAGCTTTATGCGTGTCTATTCCGGTACTCTGTCTACCGGTTCTTCCGTTCTCAACTCCACGAAAGGTCATCGCGAGCGCATCGGACGAATCCTGTTGATGCACGCAAATCACCGTGAAGATCTGGATCAGGTCTACACCGGCGATATCGCGGCGGCAGTGGGCTTGAAAAATACCACAACTGGTGATACTCTGTGCGAAGACAAGCATCCCATCATCCTGGAATCCATGGAATTCCCGGAACCGGTTATCCGCGTGGCCATCGAACCGAAGACCCGTGCCGGCCAGGAAAAAATGGGTATTGCTCTTGCAAAACTCGCAGAGGAAGATCCTACCTTTAAAACTTACACGGATGAAGAGACCGGCCAGACGATCATCGCCGGTATGGGCGAGCTCCATCTGGAGATCATCGTAGACCGTCTGCTTCGTGAGTTTAAGGTGGAAGCCAATGTTGGTAAGCCTCAGGTCTCCTATAAAGAGACGATCCGACGTAACGTGGAGCAGGATACCAAGTATGCCCGCCAGTCCGGTGGTAAGGGTCAGTACGGACATGTTAAGATTCGCATCGAACCGAACGAATCCGGCAAAGGTTATGAGTTTGTCAACGCCATTACCGGCGGTGCCATTCCCAAGGAATATATACCTGCCGTCGATCAGGGAATTCAGGGTGCCATGCATTCCGGTACCGTAGCAGGATACCCTGTTGTTGACGTCAAGGTCACACTGTTTGATGGATCCTATCATGAAGTCGACTCTTCTGAGATGGCATTTAAAATTGCCGGATCTATGGCTTTCAAAGAGGCAATGGCCAAGGCCGATCCTACTTTGCTTGAGCCGATTATGAAGGTCGTCGTCACCGCGCCTGAAGAATACATGGGCGATGTGATGGGTGATATCAATGCAAGACGTGGACAGATTTCCGGTTCCAACATTGAAAACGGAGCCAGTGAAGTCACTGCAAATGTTCCTTTGTCCACAATGTTTGGATATGCAACCGATCTGAGAAGCAAGACGCAGGGCCGTGCCACTTACAGCATGGAACCCAGCCACTATTCTGAGCTTCCGAAAGGTCTGCAGGAATCTCTTATCTCTAACCGCAAAAAGGCGGATTGAAGATAGCGTTAAATTAGAATTGTATTAACACGAAAGTCACATTTTTTAGGAGGATTGAAAAATGGCAAAACAGGTGTTTGAAAGAAACAAACCGCATGTAAACATTGGTACCATCGGCCACATCGACCATGGTAAGACCACTCTGACCGCTGCTATCACCAAGTATCTGGCTCTGTCCGGCGGCGCTGAGTACACTGACTATTCTTCCATTGATAAAGCTCCGGAAGAGAGAGAACGTGGTATCACCATCAATACCGCACACGTTGAGTATCAGACTGAAGCACGTCACTATGCACACGTTGACTGCCCGGGCCACGCTGACTACATCAAGAACATGATCACTGGTGCTGCTCAGATGGACGGCGCTATCATGGTTATCGCTGCTTCCGACGGTCCTATGGCTCAGACCCGTGAGCACCTTCTGCTTGCCCGTCAGGTTAACGTTCCTTCCGTTCTTGTTTTCCTGAACAAGTGCGATCAGGTTGACGATCCCGAGCTGCTCGAACTGGTTGAGATGGAAGTTCGCGAACTTCTCAGCGAGTACGGCTTCCCCGGAGACGACACCCCGATCATCCGCGGTTCCGCTCTGAACGCTCTGACCTCCGAGTCCACCGATCCCGCAGCTCCCGAGTATGCTTGCATCAAAGAGCTTATGGACGCTGTTGACTCCTGGATCCCGACTCCGGAACGCAAGTCCGACCTGCCGTTCCTGATGCCCATCGAGGACGTATTCACCATCTCCGGCCGTGGTACTGTTGTTACCGGTCGTGTAGAGCGTGGCCAGGTCCGCGTAAACGACAAAGTTGAGATCGTCGGCCTGAAAGACGAGACCACCGAGACTGTCGTTACCGGCACTGAGATGTTCCACAAGACCCTCGAGTATGCTGAAGCTGGCGATAACGTTGGCTGCCTGCTCCGTGGTATTGCTAAGAAGGACGTTGAGAGAGGTCAGGTTCTGGCTGCTCCCAAATCCATCCAGCCCCACACCAAGTTCGTTGGCCAGGTTTACGTTCTGACCAAGGATGAGGGTGGTCGTCACACTCCGTTCTTCAACAACTATCGTCCGCAGTTCTTCTTCCGTACTACCGACGTTACCGGCATCATCACTCTGCCCGCTGGCACTGAGATGTGCATGCCCGGCGACAACGTCGATATGAACGTTGAACTGATCACCCCGATCGCTATCGAGAATGGTCTGCGTTTCGCTATCCGTGAAGGCGGCCGTACTGTTGGCTCCGGTGTTGTTATCGGTGTTGAAGAGTAATTAATCGATTCATTAAAATCCCGGCCGGTTTTTCCGACCGGGATTTTTTATAAGACTGATATGAGACTGGATAAGTATTTAAATGATATTTTGAATCTTGGAAGGAAGGATCTTCACAGGATCATTAAAGCCGGACGTGTCACCGTCAACGGGGAAGTGCAGTCTTCTCCGGATCATAAAATATCTGAGGATTCCGATGTGGTGTGCATGGACGGGGAAAAGATCATGTATCGCAAATGCTTTTATTACATGATGAATAAACCGGACGGTTACATTACTGCAATGGAAGACCGTCGTCAGGCGACGATTGCGGATCTTATTCCAAAAGATGTGCTGGATCAGAAAGTATTTCCGGTAGGCCGGCTTGATAAGGATACTACCGGCCTGATCTTTCTGACCAGTGACGGACAGTTTGCCCATCGTCTGATCTCTCCCAAGTATTCTGTGGAGAAGGTCTATCATGTGGGGTTTCAGGGAGACCTCCTGGATGATGCGGAAACACTATTTCAGCAGGGGATCCATCTGGATGACGGCACGGTATGTCTTCCGGCAAAACTGGAACGGGTTGACGAAAATAAATGCATTGTGACCGTGACGGAGGGGAAATATCATCAGGTGAAGCGCATGATTGCCGCGGTCGGAGGCACGGTGATTTCACTGCATCGGCAGGAAATCGGTGGGATTTCACTGGATCCGGCCCTTGACAGGGGAGAAATACGTCAATTGACTGACAATGAATTGTGCATTCTGATGACATTATTTTAACTAAAAAAATTGAACGAATTTCGCGTGTTTTTCACGCATAAATGCAAAGACTTTAAAAAATTAACAAAAACAAACGTTCTTTCTATTGAAAAACGCACAAAAACACGATATTATTATTGTGATTTATTATCCATTTATTTATTCAGTTTAATGACAACCCGGGAGGTATCTTATGTCTAGCAGAATTTTTCAGAGTGTAATATCACAGATGAAAGAAGCAACAAACAGATGTATCGGGGTTATCGATAATCAAGGTTTCGTGGTGGCGTGCAGTGAACTGTC
>CADCMP010000046.1 GCA_902802565.1 Oscillospiraceae bacterium | reverse complement strand
CCGGAAACCGGAGGAAGGATGTTGCGATCTTCTCTTAAAAGTAAACCATTATTTTCATGTAAATGCAAGTGGGAATTCCATATCTTGTGTCTTCCGGACCGTTTCTCTCCTGCGAAACACAAGAATGTCAAACACCGTTCAGACAGACAGGAGGCCGGAGTCTGTGCTCCGGCCTCCCAAAGAGTTCTATGAATCAGTGCGGAAGGGGATAAGGATTGGCGGAGTAGTTGGGGTCCATGGTCTTCAGCCATGCCATTCCCACTTCCGGATAATGCCCATTGGCAATACTGGTCAGATGTGTAAGCAGTGTTACCGTGAGATCCGGATCGGTAATGAGCATTCCCCCCACGAGTTTTACCGCCCCGTTGACGAATTTCGACAGTGTGATGGGATCCAGAGCGTTGACTTCCGCATCGTTCATACTCTGTACGATCACATCACTGAGGACCGTACGCAGACCGTTCTCGTCCCAGGGATTCTGTGCCGCCTCGGCAAACTGAGCTGCCGTATCCTGTTCCTGTATGTTTTTCTGCAGTGCGGTCACAAATCGTTCCACATCTCCTTCGCTTCCGGTAAGGAGACGCTGTCCGAACACCACATGCAGAACCGTCCGGAAACCGTTCTGGTACTCATTTACGTAATTGTCCCTGGTCTTAACGGTGTCGGTGACCATCTTGCTCACCAGTTTCCGTGCAAAGTCCCCCTGGGTCATGGTATTTCCCACATCGTCTGCGATGAAACCGTTGGCCGGATCGAATTTCTTCATCTGAAAATCATCAACGATGTATTCTCCGGCATATTCCTTGCTTTCCTGGGCATTATAGAAATGGAGCATGGCCTCCCGCTGCTCAGCATAATTTGCCATCGTGGCATCGGGATAATAGTAATCCCGCCCGTAACGGGCAAATCCCAGTTCCGACATTGCCACCAGCGGGACCAGATCATTGTAGTTCAGGAAGTTCCAGATGTTGTTGTAGCGGACATTGTGGGGATCATTGGACACATCCACACCCTGGGGCGGCTCGAAGAAGTAGGCATACATGTCCTCATAGCGTACGGTTAGACCAGGCAGTGCATTGCCCCGGTCGATCTCTGCTGCCATGAGGTCGCCCACCGATCCGCCGCGGCTGTACCCGGTGATCCACAGCTTCACGCGGCCGGTGATATTGTGATCCTGGACGTACTGTCTGAGGAACGTCATGCAGTAATCTGCGCACTGCTGGAAATCGGTATGATTGCCGACTTTGCCGATAGAGAAGTTCCCGGCCCACTCCGCCTCATATCCGCCTCCGCGGACGGCGACCGCCATCAGCGTATAGTCGGCACCAGACGGTTTTTTCACGGCCGCGGCGATAGCGATAGAATCGTCTGTAGGTTTCTGATGGAACGACTCACTGCAGTCGTATTCCGAATACCCCAGCGTTGTCAGAAGATTTCTCACATGCCGGTCCTTGTCCGTGTATTCCGCGGAATCCATGGCGTTGAATGCAGACACGGCCAGATTGATGGACGCGGTTGCAAGGCTCACGTCCGGCCGGCTGCGATCTGCGGAGGATTTGAAATAATCATCCGTATAATAGATGGTTCCATTGTAATCCTTCTGCTCGCAGTTATAGCGGAAACTGTATGCCTGCGGGTCCTGGGACCCGGTTCCGATCCCGCTCATCCATCTGCGATTGGGAATAGACGTATTCTCTCCGAGGATCAGTTCCAGATTTGCCGCTTCCACACGGAGTTCTCCGTTTACGGTACTGTTCTGGAATGTAATCTTTCCGTTGGTGGCACCGGGTGTCACCAGCACAGTATCCGCGTTGCCTGTCAAGGTGACGCCGGAGGCTGTGATCATGGTGATCCCGTTCTGTGCTGGTGTGATCTGTGCATTCTCTTCATCTACGTACTGAGCAATGGCAGCATTATCGTCACTGCCTGCGCACGGGTCAGGGGCTGCTTCGGTGCGTAGAGGTTGCCTCCGATGCCGGCGATCATCTTCTGATTCTTCATGGCACGCACAAAGGGTCTTGCCCAGTCGCTGATCTGCCACTGATCGAAAAAACCGGTGTCCGAGCTGGTCTCTTCCGGAATCATGAAGGCCCGGGCAAAGATCACGGCGGCCTGCTCTCTGGTCACCATTGCCAGCGGTTCTGCCCCCGTGTCGGTCCCCGCGAGAAAGCCGGCTGCCACACAGCGCAGCATATACGGGGTATACCATTCCCCGGACGGAAGATCCGGGTACCGGTTGGCAGCGGTCTGACTGAGGTGGAAGATCGTGCTGATCATAGCGGCCAGTTCCCCTCTGGTCAGTGCCTGATCCGGGCGGAACTGTCCGTCCTCATAGCCGCCGATCACACCTGCGTTTTCCCATCGGGTGATGGCCTGCTCCGCCCAGTGCCCTTTCGTGTCCGAAAACGCCATGGCAGACGGGACCAGCAGTGACATCACCATACTCAGGACCACCAGTATGACGGTTAGTTTCTTTTTCATGCTGCTCTCCCCCTGTAGCAGATTTTGTTCGTATCAACATTCTATATCTACTTCACTATTATAATTAACTCTTTTAGGGGATGTCCATCCCTCTCAAGAAAAAACATCCCTTTATCCTCAACATTACCTTTTCTATTTGCTATTTTCTGACTGATTATAGCTTTTTCTCTTCTCATAATTCTTAAGAAATATTCTGCGGTGGTGAACCATTAACTATTTAGGATTATTATTTGCAAAAAGGAGTGTTACCGTGAAAGAATTCAAGAATAAGGTTGCCCTGATCACCGGCGCCGGGAACGGCTTTGGATTTGAATTTACCAAAGAGGCCGTCCGCCGTGGAATGAAACTGATGCTGGCGGACATCGACGCCGCCGATCTGGAACGCACCAAACAGTGGGTCCTGGAACAGGGCGGAACGGTGGAAACGGAAGTTGCCGACCTGTCCCTGGAGGAAGATGCCGACCGTCTCGTACGCCGTACCATGGAGACCTACGGACAGATCGATCTTCTGATGAACAATGCCGGTATCGCCTTCGGCGGTCTGGTCACGGATCTTCCCTCCAGAGAGTGGGAATGGATCTTCCACATCAACTGCATGAGCCACATCTATACTATGAAGCGGGTCATCCCCATCATGGAAAAACAGGGAACCCCCTGCCACATTCTGAACGTCACTTCTCTGGCTGGGCTTCTGACCATGGGGGATATGCCGTCTTACTACGCCACCAAACACTTCTCCACCGCTCTTGCGGAAAGTGTATACTATGACCTGCAGCGCACCGGGATCAACAACATCAAGATGTCGGTCTTCTGCCCCAGTTATGTCCATACGGATCTTCATCATTATGAACGGCATCGTCCGGAACGCTACAAGATCCCGGCAGACGATCCTTACTACACCAGCGAAGCATATAAGAACGAGCTGAAGAAGGCAGAGCACGTGATCACCACCGGCTCCCCGGTGGACACCGTCGGTCCCCTCGTTTTCGAAAACATCGAGAAAGAAAACTTCTATATTCAGATGCATCCCAACACCAAACCTTTGATCCGGCACCGTATGAGGGATATCCTGAAAGAACGCAATCCGGACTTCCGTTTTACCTACGACATCTCAGGTCTGGTAGAGGGAAGAGTCTCTCTCAAGAGCATCTGGTACGTTCTTACACATCTTTGATCTCAATCCATTTTATATCCCGGTTCCTGTTTCTTCAGGAACCGGGAATTCTTTCTGCCGGAGAAATTGTTTTTCTTGGCGAGAGATGGTAGAATGTTCTCATTCTATGAGAGGAAACACACACCATGGCAGATTACAATGAAGCAATCGTTGCGGAACTGACCGGAAAGCTGTCCGCATATGTGAAGATCCTGCCGGATCATACCGAGAGCACGACCTTCCGCCTGCTCCAGCACGTGACCGATGAAGAGGTGATCAATTCCCTGACCACCGATGATCTCATGGAGATTGACGACCGGTTTCACCGAGCAGTGGAAGAGATGGGCCATGTCCTCGCGCCGAACAAGTTCAATGAACTGGTCATCGCACTGAATTTCAATACACCATTCATTCTGAAGTTTGATCCCGACGAGCCGGATGAAGATCATGATCACCACCACGATCACGAACATCATCATGGATGCGGATGCGAACATCACGACTGATGTACTTGTTATGAAAGGGATTATTAGATAGATGGAAAACACTTCGCTGCGCTACGGTTTCGTAGGAGATGCCCGCCGGCTGGCTGAGATCCTCTCTGTAGCGAACAAGAACAACCTCACCCAGGGGCTGACACCGGAAAAGGTCGCCAATACTTTCAAACAGCTTGGCACTGCCTTCATCAAGATCGGCCAGGTCCTGAGCCTTCATCCGGAGGTCCTTCCCCCGGAATACTGTGAAGCACTGAAAGGGCTGCGTAATGACGTTCCCTCCATCAACGCGTCCATGATCCGGGATATCATCTCCCAGGAATACGGCAGACCTTGGAATACCGTTTTCTCCAAGATTTCCGGAATCCCGGAAGGTTCTGCCTCCATTGCTCAGGTCCATGAAGCCAGACTGCTGGACGGTACCCGTGTGGCCATCAAGGTCCAGCGGCCGGACAGCTATCAGATGATGGAACAGGATATCCGTCTTCTGAAGCGTGCTCTGAACGTTCTGAAGTTAAAAGAGCTTGAAGACAAAAAGTGGATCCTGGAAAATGCCATCGATGAGACCTGGCGGGTAGCCAAGGAAGAGATGGACTTCATCAAGGAAGCCGATAACATCGAACGGATGGCCAAGATTCTGGAGCCCATGGCTTTCGCCACCACTCCCGGCGTCTATCATGAATATACGACAAAAGATGTGCTGGTCATGGAATTCATTGACGGCATCGATCTGGAGGATATTGAAGGTCTGAAGGCCGCCGGCTACGACATTCGCGAAGTCTGTACGAAGCTGATCCGCAGCTATATCAAGCAGTGGGCGGAAGATCAGTTCTTCCAGGCAGACCCGCACCCCGGCAACGTCCGGATCCGGGACGGCCAGATCGTATGGCTGGATCTCGGAATGATGGGCGAGCTGACCGATACGGAAACGGAATGTCTGCATCACTGCATGCACGCGATCCTGAAAAACGATATCGATGAACTGATGGAGTGGGGCTGGATCCTGCTGGACATGCCGGACAACTATCCCAAGCGAGCCGAGCTGACGGAGGTCATCAACCGGCTCCTGAACAAGTACCGTGCCATGACCGTCAGTGATATGAACAGTTCCTCGGAGGTCATCGATGACATCATTGACCTTCTGACGAACTTCTATATCAACATCCCCATTGACCTCAACATGTACGGAAGAAGTCTTGTCATCATGGAAGGCACTGTGGCTGATCTGGATCCCGACTCCAATCTTGTGGACATCATCGCGGTCCATCTGGCAGCCTATGCTATCGGAGACGGAAAGGCCGGCCAGATTGCCCGGAAGCTTTCGCACCGAAAGCTTATTTCCGGAAAGCCCCTGCGCCACAGCACCTATCAGGAGATCGACATCGATCCCACGGATCAGGAACTGCTCACCGAAGAGGAATACGCCATTCTCTCTCAGGAAGAAGCAGAACGGAAAGAAGCAAAATAACACGATAAAAAACAGAGCCAGATCGTAGGATCTGGCTCTGTTTTTGTTGTCTGTTGTCAGCTCACATCGACTTCCACTCCGCCAAGGCCCTGTTTCAGCCCTTCCAGAATGGTCTTCGGATTCAGCTTATGAACAACGCTGGCCTGCTCGATGGATTCGGTCAGTGCAGAACCGCAGCCGACACACCCGAGTCCGAGGCTGATCAGGATATCGCCCGCAGCAGGATACTCCTGCAGCAGATCTCCGATGATCGTCGTACGGCTGATGGGATCTCTGGCATCGCTGAGGATCTTCTCAATGTCTGCCTTGACATCTCCGGAGATGGTTCCCATCTTGAAGTTGCTGATCAGCAGTCCGCCGATGACCTCGGACAGGAACCCGGGCATCGTCGGTCCGAGATGGATACGACGTACATCCAGTGACAGGAGCGTCAGCAGTACCAGTACCGCTTTCTGCTCATACCAGGAAATGTTATAGACCACGGGAACGTGGTTGATGTCCGGTGCGTTGAGCACTTCCTGCAGTTTCAGTGCGGTCATGATCAGGGAATAGCAGTCATTGCACTGTCCGGCATCGATCACTCTGGGGATCCCGTCGATATCGCCGAGATCCAGCTTGTTGTAACGGTATTTTGCACATCCGGCGGTAAGGATCACAGTGTCTTCCGGAAGTTCCTTGGCAAATTCCGTGTAGTACTTTCTGGTATTGTGACGGCCGTCGCAGCCTGCCATCACCACGAACTTCTTGATCTTTCCGGCTTTGATAGCCTCACCCAGCTTGTCAAAGACCTCAAAGATCTGATTCATTCCGAACCCGGTGGTAACCGAACCGGTCTCCAGCTCCGTAGGCGCTGCGCACTGCTTTGCCTGCTCGATGATGGCGGAAAAGTCTTTGGTCTCACCGTAAGTTCCGTCAATATGCTTTACGCCGGGATAATGTACCACTCCGGTGGTATAAAGACGGTCCTTATAGGAATCTTTGGGTGGAACGAGGCAGTTGGTGGTCAGCAGGATCGGTCCGTTAAAGCTTTCAAACTCCTTGGTCTGCTCATGCCATGCACCACCGTAATTTGCCACCAGATTAGGATATTTTTTCAGTTCCGGATAGCCGTGGGCTGCCAGCATCTCTCCATGGGTATAGACATCCACTCCGGTTCCCTGTGTCTGTTCCAGAAGCATCTCCAGATCACGAAGATCATGGCCGGAAACCAGGATTCCGGGGTTCTTTCCCACCCCGATATCCACTTTCGTTGCCACAGGATTTCCATAGGCTTCGGTATTGGCTTTATTCAGCGTGGACATGGCCAGCATGCCATAGTTTCCGACTTCCAGGGCACAGGAGATCAGCTGTCCGCCGCTGACCTGATCATCATTGAGCATGGCCAGCATGCGTTCCATGAATTCCGGAAGGCGTTCATCCCCGGCACCCAGCACGTCGGCATGATAGGAATAAGCAGCCAGCCCCTTCAGTCCGTACATGACCAGTTCTCTGGCGCTGCGCTCATCCTCATCCTGTTCGGCAAGGACACCGATCTCCGCTGCCTTGGCTTCATATTCCGACGGATCTGCCGGCTGCCACGTTACGGCTTCAGAAAGAAGCAGACGTACCTGAACGTTCTTCAGCACCTCATCGCGCATGTCCATAGTAAGCGCAATGCGATCCCGCAGATAATCGGCATCGAAACAGACATTCGTCACCGTCAGAAACAGGTTCTCCGTCACCAGACGGTCTGCCTCACCGGGTGTTTTCTTTCCTTCCGCTCTGCACTGGCATAACGCCTCGCAGAGACCTTTCGTTACATACAGAAGGACATCCTGCATTGCCGCGACTTCCGGCGTCTTTCCGCACATACCACATTCCGTGCATCCGGTTCCGGCGGCAGTCTCCTGGCATTGATAACAAAACATTTTATTCTCCAAAAAACAGACCTCCCTGTCTTTTTAATTATTGATCGTAAGTCATTGTATCAAATTACGGGAGGTAAAACAGTATAATATGCCACGTTTTTTAAAAAAACAGACCAGAACAACAAATTCTGGTCTGTAAGGTTCTTTATGCGGTTTTCTTGATGCTGATGTTCAGTGTCTTGCGGATCGCCCTTATGACCGGCGGCATCACGTTGGCATATACGCTGCCCTTTGCAATGGCAATGAGGAACCGCGGAAGAAGCGGTGCCAGAATATATGCCGGAGTGAAGAATCCGTAGATGTGACTGTAAATGATCAGAGAGACGGTGTTCAGCGCAGTAATCACCAGTTCTGCACCGATCATCGTGATCCAGGGGTCCTTCCCTTCCAGTGAATAATTGCTTCTTTTGGCCAGCATGCCGGCTACAAGGCCTCCCACCATCAGCGGGATCACCCATAACGGTAGCGTCGGATCGGCGCCAAACCGGAGCATCTGATAAATGGAGGTGCCCAGTACGCCGATGATCATTCCGTCCCAGGGCCCGAACAGTGCGGCACCCAGTAGAATCGGCAGGTCTTCAAAAGTAATCTTCAGATTACCAAAATCCAGCGATACCAGTCCCAGGACTACACACATTGCAGTCAGGATGGCATCATACGCCATCTGTTTAGTTTTCAATAGAATGCTCCTTTCATGACAAGTCAGTTGCCACGAAAGATTTGCATCTTTTTGTGGCAGCGGATGCGGATAACGCACCGTACATTTTCATGTTTCGTCTGCAGACAACATCCCATCCTGCAGCACTAAAACGCGCGATATCCTACTCTGACAACAAAACACAGAGGGGTCTTCCCCTGTTTCGGCCTTATTATACTATCCCTTTTCTCTTTTGTATACCTAAATTCTGTTAATAATCCGTGGCGAACTGCACCCTTTTTTCTCCGCAACCGAGCATCTTTTTGTGTAGTTTTTCTTGTTGTCCTTTTTCGGAACTGGTACACTGATATCCAAAGGCAACCGCCAACACTCCAATCGGGAGGAATCTTCTTGAAACTGATTCATCTGTCCGATCTTCATCTGGGAAAGCGATTAAACGAGTATTCCCTGCTGGAAGATCAGAAATACATCCTTCGGCAGATCCTTGCCATCATCCGGGAAGAACAGCCGGACGGTATCCTTATCGCCGGAGATATCTATGATAAGCCCGTTCCATCTGCAGAAGCGGTCCATTTGCTGGACGACTTTCTCAGTGAGCTCCACGGGCTGGATCTGCCTGTCCTGATCATCAGCGGGAACCATGATTCCGCAGACCGTCTGCCCTTTGCCGGCAGGATCCTGAAGGACAGCAGGATCTATATCTCCCCGGCATATCGGGGAGAAACCGTGTGCATCGATCTTGCTGATGAGCACGGTCCGGTGCACTGCTATCTGCTTCCGTTCATAAAACCCGTTCATGTTCGTGCTTCCCATCCCGAGGCGGATATCACAAGCTACAATGATGCCCTGAAGATTGCCATTGAAGACATGAACATCGATCCTTCGCAGCGAAATATCCTGCTGACCCATCAGTTCGTATCCGGTGCTCAGCGCAGCGAATCGGAAGAACTGACTGTCGGCGGCACCGATCAGGTGGACCTGTCCCTGATGGCAGGGTTCCATTATGTGGCTCTTGGCCACCTTCACCGGCCCCAGACTCTTGGGGAATCCGGCAGGGTCCGTTATTGCGGAAGTCCGCTGAAATACTCCTTCTCGGAAGCCGACGGAGATAAAAGTGTCACCGTCGTCAACATGGACGGCAGCGGAGATGTGGAGATCTCCCTGCGTCCCCTCCATCCCGTACGGGAGATGAGAGAACTGCGAGGCACCTATGAGGAACTGACTGCCCGGAGCTTTTACGAAGGGACCACTTACCGGGAAGACTATGTCCATCTGACCCTCACCGATGAGGAGGATGTTCCCGATGCCTTGGGAAGGCTGCGCAGCATTTATCACAACATCATGAAACTGGATTACGACAATCTCCGCACCCGGTCTGCCGGCGGAGAACTGCCGGATGTTCAGGAAGAACTCTCACCTATGGACCTGTTTTCACAGTTCTATGAAGCGCAGAACGGCATGACGATGAGCGAGGAACAGTCAGCCATCGTGACGGATCTGATCGATGAGATCTGGGAGGTGGAACGATGACTCCGAAGAAGCTGACCATGACCGCTTTCGGTCCCTATCTGGAGGAGACCGTCATTGACTTCGAACAATTCTCCCGCAACGGTCTGTTTCTGATTACCGGAGATACCGGTGCCGGTAAAACGACCATCTTCGATGCCATCGCGTTTGCGCTTTACGGCGAACCCAGCGGAGATTTCCGAAGCGTTTCCATGCTCCATTCCAAAGGCGTCCCCCTGACGACGCCGACCAAAATCACATTTGATTTCCGGTATGCCGGAAAGGATTACCGTGTGGAACGGGTCCTTCGGTATACCAGGCCCCGGAAAGCAGATACCGCTCCCACGCTGAAGGCGGAAGCGGCACTGTTTCTTCCCGACGGATCCGTTCTGGACCGTCCTTCGGACGTAAACACTGCCATTGAAACGATTCTTGGCCTCAGTCTCACACAGTTCCGTCAGATCAGTATGATCGCTCAGGGAGATTTTCTGAAGCTGCTGCATGCGACCACGCAGGATCGCATTAAGATCTTCCGTCAGCTGTTCGGGACGGAACCTTATCAGAAACTTCAGGACCGCCTGCGCACTGCCAGTTCTCAGGCAGAACGGGAATGGGAGGAATGCCGCCGCGGCATCTTCCAGGAGATCGAACGGCTGTCCCTTCCGGAGGAGGATCCGGATGAAGAGGTTCTGAACAATATCCGGAACCAGGCGGAACCGACGGATCTGATCTACCCCCTGCTGGACCGGGTCCTGCAGCGGGAAACTCTCCGCGGTGAACAGCTGGAGGAAACGTCTCATAATCTGCAGGCAAAGATCGATCGGTGCAACACGCAGAAAGGAACGCTGGAATCCAGGGACCGAAACCTTCTTCAGCTGGATCAGTATCAAAAAGATCTCGCGGCACTGGATCCGCAGATGAAGGCTCTTGTTAAAGAACGGGACGTATTAAGAATCCGACTTCCGGAGGCAGAGTCTGCCAGGGAACAGTCACTCGCCATCAAGCAGACGCTTCCGCAGTATGATCTTCTGGAAAACCGCCGTTCCGAGTTGAAAACAAACGAGGCGGATCTGTTCCGTCTTTCGGAGATCATTCCGCAAAACAGAGAGATGCTGGCGAAGTTTATTCAGTCCATGGAGCAGGACAGAGAAAGGATGTCGCAGCTGGATGAGCAGCTGAAACAGGAACCGGAACTTCTCCTTTCACAGCAGAAACTTCAGCAGGAAGAAGGAGCGCTCAATTCTCTGTCCCAGGCATACAGGGAGTATCTGGAAGCAGACAAAAGCTTCCGCGATGCTCAGGCTGAGTTTATGGACCGGCACCGGGAAGCGGAGCAGGCGGCGCAGGATTTCCGGGTGCTCAACGACCGTTTTCTCGCTGCTCAGGCAGGGCTCCTGGCAAAGGATCTGCAGGACGGTCTTCCCTGCCCGGTATGCGGTTCCCTGCATCATCCGTCTCCGGCGTCACTGTCCGAAGGTGCGCCTTCCGAATCCCGGCTGAAGGAAGCCCAGAAGCAGCGGGATGCCAGTGAACAGGCACAGTCGGAAGCCAGCACCGCAGCCGGGCGCTATCAGGGCATTCTCAACCAGAGAAAGGAGCGTCTCTCTTCCGAGAGTTCTGCCCTGTTCGGCGAGGTGGTTTTGCCGGAACAGCTACCGGAAAAGATCTCCCTCCGGCAGAGAACGCTGCTGGATTCCAAAAAGGAGCTTGCGGACGCACTGAATAAACTGAACAAGATTCGGACTCAGCTTGAAACGCTTCAGAGCAGTCTCCCCCAGCGGGAAGAGCAGCGGGAGAACATGGTGGAAAAGCTCCATCGGCAGGAAGTCGACCAGTCTTCTCTGAAGGCATCGGCCGACGGGCTGCGTCAGGAAGTCCAGAAACTGGAAGAGTCTCTTCCCTATTCGGATAGAAATGCCGCTGTGCAGGCAATGGAACAGCTCAGTTCTCAGGCCGGCAGGATCGAAGAAGATCTTAAAAAGGCGGAAGAGGAACTGCGCGATTCCGAAGCCCGACAAAAGGAACTGCTGGGCAAAGTCCAGGCTCTTCAGACTTCTCTGAAAGAAGCACCGGATCTTACTCTGGATTCCGTCATGGCAGAGCTGGATGCTCTCACAAAGGAGAAAAACGTTCTGGCGGAACAGCATCAGAAGAACAGGCTCATGGTTGCATTGTGGTCGCAGGTCCGCGACGCTCTCCTAGTCCGGAATGAACAGTATCATGCGCTGGGTGCCCGTTTCACACAGCTCCGCGCGCTGTCGGATACCGCCAGCGGAACTCTCGCCGGCAAGGAGAAAATCATGCTGGAGACCTATATCCAGATGAAGTATTTCGACCGGATCCTGCGGCGTGCCAATACCCGGTTTATGGTCATGTCCGACGGACAGTATGAACTGAAGCGAAAGGAAACTGCGGAGAGCCTTCGCACCAACAGCGGACTGGATCTTAACGTCGTTGACCACTACAACGGCGGCGAACGGGATGTCCGCACACTTTCCGGCGGTGAGTCTTTCCAGGC
>CADCMP010000045.1 GCA_902802565.1 Oscillospiraceae bacterium | reverse complement strand
CTTTCATTCAATGAACGGGGAAGAAAGATCCTTCATCATGCCGAGCCCGCACTTCCGCTCCTGACAAAAACGGCACATCTGCAGCGTGAAGACGGGCCCGGAAGAGAACTGTTCGAACTGGGCAGCCGGGCGCACGATCTCTATGTGCTGGGGTTCCGTGATCCCGGCCAGTGGGTCTGCGGAGAGGACTGGAGGAAGGGCCCTGTGATCGTGGAACCTGAAATATAGGTCTACATAATATTGCTTTTTCAGGGAAGAAATATTATACTTTTGAAAGATAAGCAAGACATGAAAGGGAAGGATGAACAGAAATTATGCGCCTGAAAAAACTGCTGGCTCTGTTTATGACAATGGCTATATTGGTTTGCCTGTGCGCATGCGGATTTGATGAGGACGATGACTCCTCTCTGGATGATTCCCCCGCGGTAAAGGGCGGAACGATCCGTATCGGCGTATTTGAACCGCTTTCCGGCGAGGACGCCAGCGGCGGACAGAGAGAGCTTCTGGGCATCCGGTTTGCGAATGAGAAATTTCCGTCGGTCAAGGTGGGAAAGAAGACCTATGAGCTTCAGCTGGTGGAGATGGACAATGAATCCAGTGTGGAGACTGCCTACGAGATGGCGGAGGATCTTATCGGTCAGGACGTTTCCGTGGTCATCGGATCCTACGGTTCCTCCATGTCCATGTCCATCCGGGATCTGTTCCTGGAATCCAAGATCCCCCTGATCGGCTGTTCCGATTCCAATACGTTTATCACCAGAGAGAATGAATACTGTTTCCGCGTGGGTCTTGTAGACTCCCTGCAGGGTACCGCGGTGGCAAATTTCCTGAAGGAAAAGAAACTGTTCTCCGCAGCGGTTCTGCGGGAAAACAACGATGATTATGCACTGGGACTTACGGACTATTTCCGGGAAGCATATACGAACCTCGTCGGGGGAACGGTCGTCTATGACGGATTCTTTGAGCCCGGGACGACGGACTTCACTCCTCAGCTTCAGGAGATCGCGGCTGCCGCTCCGGATGCGATCTTTATTCCTTCTTCCTCCGCATATGCCGCGGCACTGATCACGCAGATCCGACAGATGGGGATCTCCTCACAGATCATCAGCGGAGATACCTGGGAGAACGTGCAGACGATCCGCACGGCAGGTGCCGACCTGTGCGAGGGAGTGGTAATCAGTTCCTTCTTCCGCAATGATGACCGGGCAGCATCCGGTTTTGTGCGCAGTTTCCGCCGCTATCTCAGCGCGTCCGCGGAAAATCTGGCGATGAACGGCGGTACGGAGGATGTTTCCGCATTTTCCGCACTGGGATATGACGCCTACCTCTCGGTGATCGGTGCCATCTCCAGTATTGACGGAAAGGTCACCGGGCAGACCATTCGGGAAGCACTTAATGAGCTGAACATGTCCGGAGTGACCGGACAGCTTGCCTTTGATGAAAACGGAGATGATCTGAAGAACACCATTACCTTTAAACAGGTGAAGGACGGACAGTTCCGTTACATCGGCACCATGTCCTCCAACGGCACCTATACGCCTTTGGAGAAGAAAAAGGCAAAAAAGAGCAAATAGCGATACGATATTGTTGCAGCGGGATGCCGGGTGGTATTCCGCTGTATTTTGTTGGGAGTTATGGGATGACGATGCGTCCCTTTTGTGATAGAATCTCTAGACAGAATCTAATGGAAAGAATGAGTTTTGTTTTATGGTATTCGATCGTTTAAATGAACTCAATGACAGATATATAGAACTGGAGCAGAGAATGGAGCAGCCGGAGGTATATACCGATGCGGAAGCCTATTCCCGCTGCGCAAGGGAACTGAGAGAACTGGAACCGGTGATCACCGCCTTCCGGAGCTATCAGGAGGCGGTTGCGGCCATGGACGATGCCCGGAGCCTCATGGATGATCCCGAGATGAGGGAACTGGCACAGGACGAACTGGAAGATGCCATGTCCCGCAGGGATCAGCTGGAACATGAACTGCAGCTTCTGCTCCTTCCGAAAGATCCCAATGACAGCAAAAACGTCATCATGGAGATCCGCGGCGGGGTCGGCGGCGAGGAGGGGATGCTGTTCGCTCACGACCTGTACCGGATGTACACCATGTATGCCGCCTCCAAGGGATGGGAGATCGAAGTGGCCAATTCCAACCTGACGGAGCTGGGCGGTGTCAAGGAGATCAGTTTCATCGTGAAAGGGGAAGGCGCCTGGTCCCGTCTGAAATACGAAGCCGGCGGTCACCGCGTGCAGCGTGTTCCCGTTACGGAATCCGGCGGCCGGATCCATACTTCTGCGGCTACGGTGGCAGTGCTTCCGGAAGTGGATGATATCGACTTCAAGATCGATCCCAAGGATCTGAAAATCGACACCTACCGATCTTCCGGAGCGGGTGGCCAGCATATCAACAAAACGGAGAGCGCCATCCGGGTGACGCATCTTCCCACCGGAACGGTGGTGGAGTGTCAGGATGAACGCAGCCAGTTTAAGAACAAGGACCGTGCTCTGAGTATTCTTCGTTCCCGTCTGTATGAACAGGAACTGCAGAAGCAGAAGAACGAGATTGCCGCGGAACGGAAGAGCCAGATCGGCACCGGCGACCGTTCTGACCGGGTGCGCACCTATAATTTTCCCCAGAACCGTGTCACGGATCATCGTCTCAACGGAGAGATCCGCAATTTCAACATCGATACGGTCATCAACGGAGGACTTGACGGGATCATTGATGCTCTTACAGCTCAGTATCAGGCGGAAGAACTGAACAGACAGGCAGGGGAAGTCAATCAATGAATACTCGGGTTTATAAAGAAGTCAATAGAGATGTGATCGATGTCCTGAAAAACGGCGGTCTGGTGGGAGTCCCTACGGAAACGGTCTACGGGCTTGCAGCCAGTGCCCTGAATGAGGATGCCGTCCGGAACATCTATGAAGTAAAGGGAAGACCGGAAGTGAAACCGCTTTCAGTGATGGTCTCCGGAAAAGAGGACATGGAGAAGTACTGTGAAAGTGTCCCTGCAGCCGCATACGCTCTGGCGGATGCATTCTGGCCGGGACCACTGACGATCGTTCTCCGGTCCCGAGATGTGATCCCGGAACTGGTACGGGCAGGAGGAGATACCGTGGGACTGCGATGCCCGGATCATCCTCTGACACTGGAACTTCTGAAACGATCGGAACTGCCTCTGGCGGCTCCTTCCGCCAATCCGTCCGGAGAGGAAAGCCCCCATAACGCAGAAGAGGTTCTTTCCTACTTTGACGGATCAATCGAGGCGGTCCTGGACGGCGGAGCGTGTTCCGTGGGAGTGGAATCCACCATCCTGGATCTTTCCGACACACCCTTCCGAATTCTCCGCAGCGGTGCGCTGGGTGAGGAAGAGATCCTGAATGTTCTACGAAGAGAGCTGAAGGTGGTGGGAATCACCGGGGGTTCCGGATGCGGAAAGACAACGGCTCTGAAACAACTGGAGGAACGCGGTGCCGCGATCATTGACTGTGATGCGCTTTATCACGAGATGCTGCAGACAGACGGGGAGATGATCCGGGAACTGAAAGCAGCATTTCCAACAGCGGTGGAACAGGGTCAGATGGACCGGAAAGCGCTGGCATCCATCGTGTTTCACGATCCCGATGCATTGAGACGTCTTAATGAGATCACTCACCGGCATATCAGAAACGAGGTTCGAAAGATCCTGACAAAGTGTGTGATGGACGGAAAACAACTGGCCGCGGTGGATGCAGTCGCACTGATCGAAAGCGGGCTTGCATCCGAATGCGATACCGTGATCGGGATCCTTTCCACCCGTGAAAACCGGTTGAATCGCATCATGAAAAGGGATAATATAAGTCAGCAGGCAGCGGAGGATCGTGTGGATGCTCAGAAGTCCGACGATTTCTTTGAAGAACACTGCGATAAGATCATTTATAACAACACCACAGAACAGCAGTTTGCGGCTGACTGCGATGCCTATTTCTCGGAGGTACTTTAAATGGCAAATGAAAAAGATAATGGTTTGAGAGACGAACTGTTTACTGCAAAGAAAAACGGTTATGACCGGATCAGCATCGAGGAACGTGTTCAGATCGAGGATTATTCCAGAGGATATATGGACTTTCTCAATAAGGCCAGAATGGAACGGGAAGCCGTTCGTTATGCGGTGGCTCTGGCGGAAGAGCAGGGATTCAGTGAATATGTATCCGGAGAAGCTCTTGAGCCGGGCAGCAAGGTTTATTTCAATAACCGCGGCAAATCCCTGATCCTCGCCGTCGTGGGTGAAAAGTCTCTGGAGGAGGGCTGTGTGATTGCCGGTGCCCATGTGGATTCACCGAGACTGGACCTGAAGCAGCATCCTCTGTATGAGAATGAGGAGATGGCTTTTTTCCGCACGCATTATTACGGCGGGATCAAAAAATATCAGTGGGTCACCATTCCTCTGGCACTGCACGGCACAGTGGCACTGAAAAGCGGAGAACTTGTGCATGTGGCGATCGGGCACGAACCGGAAGACCCGAAATTCGTGATTACGGATCTTCTTCCGCATCTTGCACAGGATCAGATGAAAAAGACCATGGCGGAAGGGATCACCGGGGAAGGACTCAATATCCTCATCGGCAGTGTGCCTTACGATGATGACGGTTCCGATCGCGTGAAACTTGCCGTGATGAGCATCCTTCATGACCAGTATGGGATTCGGGAAGAAGACTTCATGTCTGCGGAACTTGCAGCAGTTCCGGCATTTCCGGTGGATGAGATCGGATTCGACCGTTCCCTCATCGGTGGATACGGTCATGACGACCGCGTCTGTGCCTATGCGGAACTCAAGGCGATTCTGGACCTGAAGGAAACTCCGGTACGAACCTGTATCTGCATCCTTGCAGACAAGGAGGAGATCGGTTCCGACGGCGTTACCGGAATGCAGAGTGCGGCATTTGAGTATTTCATGGCCGATCTATGCGCCGGACAGGATGTGGATCTTCGTCACTGCTTTGCCAAGAGTTTCTGCCTGTCGGCGGATGTTACGGCAGCGTTCGATCCGCTGTATCCCGATGCTTTTGAAAAGAGCAACGATGCCCGCGTCAATTACGGCATGGGAATCTGCAAGTTTACCGGTGCACGCGGAAAGTCCGGTACCAGTGACGCTTCTGCGGAGATCGTAGCTTATCTGAGAAGGACCTTTGACCGCGAGAACGTGATATGGCAGCTCAGTGAGATGGGCAAGGTTGATAAAGGCGGCGGCGGAACCATTGCCAAATATATGGCCAACCGCAATATCGATACCATCGATGCTGGTGTTCCGGTACTTTCCATGCATGCTCCTTATGAAGTGGTTTCCAAATTTGACTGCTACATGACCTATAAAGGTGTATTAGCCCTCTATACCGATTCGGATTACCGCTTCTGAACACATATAAAAAGAACGGATCCCTGAGATTGAATCTCAGGGATCCGTTTGTTATTGGATCAATTGTCAGCCGTCAATGGTCGGCGTCCAGTAATGCTGCTGATAGATATCGGTGAATCGGTAGGAGACACGGACCGGACCGCTTCCAACATCGGTGTTGGAAATTTCCATATTTTCCGTAGCGGTCAGAGCCTCACCCAGCTGATAGCTGGCCTGGTAGTTGCCTTCATAGCTGTAGTAATCACAGAGGAACACCAGTTCATCACCGGGGTTGATGGAGACCAGATTCTTGGGGATGGCCTGGATCTCTTCATCCTCATAGACCTCCCGGGCACCGCTGACAAATCCGTGCGGATGCTCTTCATCGAATATGATGATCAGATCCACTCTGGTACCGTTGAGCTTTGCGGGAACATGGCCGACGGTGACCGGAGTCGAACCGCTGGTTTCGGTATAGTCATGATAATAGGCTACCGGATGTCCGTTGATGGAAAGCCAGGTACGGTCTGTCGTTCCGAGAAGATCACCGTTGCCGTCAAATTCAAAGGTGTTGTCATATCCAAGATCGATATAACCTGCACCATCGTCATAGAACATATTGACATCCAGCGTCTCCACCAGATCCCACTGTTCTTCCGACAACGCAATGACCGGATCGCCGTCATCGTTGGTGGACCATACAAGTGCACTGGGATCGAACAGATTATCGGCGATATAGGAAGCCGTATCTTCCGTGGTCATGGACCGCCCGGTAAAGAAACCGGTGTTTCCACTGTTCAGTCCGCTGATGGAACTGCCGCCGCCCAGGAATGCGCCGAGCAGATTGGCAATATCCTCAGCACCGATGGTGGGAGCGGAGACCGAAGAACTTCCGCCGTAGCTGTTATATCCGCTTGGACCTCCGAGAAGGATCCCAAGGGGACTGGAGGTACCGCCGGTCGCTGCCTGTCCGGAGACCTCCATGCTGGCGAATTCCTGGATCGCCTTGGAGTAGCTGGCATCCATGCCGATGGCATTGTAGGTCTTTACCGCGGAGTCAACTTGACGTGCAGAGCGGTACGGGAAGTAGATGGACACGCCGTAAGCATTGGTCATGTTGGAGGATGTCCGGTTGTATTTCACTGCGCCGAGGATGGCGTTGGCCAGGTCGTTGCCTTCGTTGGAGTTCATGTTGTAGGCAAGGTTCACCAGATCGATCTGGTCGATACGGTTGTTGGTGGCAAATTCACGGCTCTGGCTTCTGGCTGTCGAGACCTCTTTGTATTCTTTGTTGACGATCTTGGAGCTGACAGAGTTGGAGAATGCGGTCAGCTTGGAAGGAACCGTATTGGAAAACTCCGCCAGGTCGATGACAGACAATGTGGTGAGCTGTCCGGGACAGCGGTTGGCGCATTCCCGAACAAATTCATCCGTGATCTCCTTGCCCAGTTCCACGGTGGACATGGAAGTGTTGTTGGAAAAGTCCGTGACCCAGTTGGTATAATACCAGCCGACGCCGGGTTCCGTTTCCTCTGAGCCGATGAGATAGTCTGCGTAATTGTTCAGCATCAGAGCGGTCTCTGCCGTTGCCATCAGACAGGCGTCAAAACCGATAAAATCAAAGGTGACACCGCCGGCTTTCAGTGCTTCATTGATTCCCGCCAGCGTCATGGAACCGGCACGCTTGTTCTTCTCATCGTATCCGTATCCCAGTACGGATCCGGAACCATGATCCCAGAAGATGAGTTCATTCCGGTTCGCCGGGAAATTCTGGGAACAGTACTGGATAAACCATGCAAGATTGGAAGGATCCGTCATTGCACCGGAACCGGCATCAGCTACAAGACATCGCAGACCGCCGTCTGCAACCTGATAGACCTGATTCTTCGTGCTGCTGATGATCTTATTGTTCCAACGGGAACATCCGCCGGTGTATACGATGATGTTCAGCTTGTCCGAGTGCTTGGCGTTGACCATTTCCATCAGATCGGAAGTCGCCATGCCGTTCTTGGATTCCAGGTCCGTTCCGCACATGTAGATCATCATGGTGACGGTATCCTGACCGTTGCCGAGGATCTGGGTGCGTTTCGCCCGGGATCCGTCTGCCAC
Organism: Oscillospiraceae bacterium; assembly: GCA_902802565.1. Taxonomy (GTDB): domain Bacteria; phylum Bacillota; class Clostridia; order Oscillospirales; family Oscillospiraceae; genus UBA2922. The sequence continues at coordinate 3,006 of CADCMP010000045.1, read as the reverse complement.
GGAAGTGTCCAGTTTTCCGACATTGGATGTCTTTTTCCAACCTGCAGAACTGCTGGAACCACCGCTGAGTGACGAAATCAGGGAGGAGGAATTTCCTCCGCCGGAGGACCCGCCACCGACAAGACCGGAGTTGAACAGTCCGCTTCCGCCGCCAAACAGGAGCATCGCAAGAATCAGAAGAATGGTAATGGGACTGCGTGTGGCTGAACGGACACCGGATTTTCTTCCGGAACTCTCCGTGGAACCCGTTCCCAGATCAGAAGTCCCAGGACCATGTCCGCTTCCAACGGGACCGGATGTCTGTACCTGGTCTTTCTTGTAAACACCGGTTCCGTTCTCAGTGACATGCTTTTCACGTCCTTGAGGTCGATTTCTATCCATTTTCGTTCCTTTCTCTGAAGAATGCTTCAGAACGTTTAATGCATTTTTCTTCACACTTTAATATAGCAAATTTTTGCATTTATAACAATAAAAACTGATAAGGGGAGCAGGAAGCAAAAAACGAAGCATCCGTAATGCTTCGTTTTCATTGTTTTATTCCGTTGCGGTAAGTTTCCGCATTTCAATAATCGCCAGTGTGGATACCAGAAGGAATGCCAGCAGATCGGAGATGGGACCGGCCCACAAAGCGCCATCGATGCCCATACGGCTGGTCAGGAAGAACAGCGCCGGGATAAAGAAGACCAGCGGCCGCACCATGGAGGATATCATTGCAATGACCGGTTTGCCGATGGACTGGAAGAAGATTCCGGTGGGTACGGTGATGCCGGCCAGACAGACCGTGATCAGGAACCGGCGGAAACAAAGAACTGCAAACTGATTGTAAAGTTCTGATTCCTGCCCAAATATGTTGACGATATTCTGCGGGAAGAGCTGGAAACAGCACCAACCGAGGACAGCAACGATACTGCCTACCAGAATGGTTCGGAGATAGGTCTTCTTGACCCTGCCATAGTTCTTTGCGCCGTAGTTGTACCCGACGATGGGCTGGCTTCCGATGCTGATGCCGACAAGAACGCTGATGATGATGGAATTGACTTTCATTACGATGCCGAAAGCAGCCAGAGGGATATCCGGACCGTAGATGCTCAGAGCACCGTATTTTACCAGCTGGTTGTTCATGCATACCTGCAGGACGGCGAAGGACATCTGAGTGAACAGACTGGAAATGCCCAGCGGCAGAAAAGCCCCCAGCACATTCCGTCTTGGTTTCATATTCTCTAGTTTGAACCGTATGTCTCGGAAGCGGGGAATATAAGCCAGACACAGACAGAAATTCAGGAATTGTCCGATGACCGTAGCCCAGGCGGCACCTTTGACGCCCCAGTCAAAACCGAGTACGAACAATGCATCGAGGACGATGTTGGTTATGCATCCGGTCAGCATGCAGATCATGGAGTAGCGTGGATTTCCTTCTGCGCGGATCAGTGAAGAGATCGTCATGGAGATGAAGACGAGCGGATATCCTAACAGGGTAACGGAAACGTAATCCTTCGCATAGGGAAACACATTTTCTGTTGCGCCGCACAGTTTCAGGATTGGACTGAGAAAGATCTCGCCAAGCAAAAACATGGTAAGACCGGTAACCGTTGCGATCATGACACCGTTGCCCATGGTACGGGCCGCTTCCTCGTAGCGTTTTTCGCCAAGCTTCAGGGAGAAGTACGCGACGCATCCGTCACAGATCAGTGTGCTTAAGGCCATAGCCACGGTCATCAGCGGGAATGCAACATTGGTGGCGGCATTGCCCAGATAACCGACGCCCCATCCGATGAAGATCTGGTCTACGATATTGTAGATGCTGTTGACGACCATGGATATGATCGCCGGTAATGAGAATTTGAGCATCAGTTTTCCAATGGACTGCTGCTCAAACATCAGCAGTCTGCTGGAACCTTGTTCATCCAATTTAGTTCACCTTATTTCAATTTATTGTGACAAATACTAACACGGGAAATTTTTTTTGTAAACAAAATCGCTCTGAGAATCCATATGGATTTTCAGAGCGATTTTTAATTTCGTAAATTATGATAGGATTCTCAGCCCTTGATGGAAATGAATTGATGCATATTATCAATATCAAAAGAAGTAGGGGCATGATAATGCTCTCCGTCAAGAGTCCAGTCGGTCTCTTCCTCACCGGTCTCGATATGGAGGCTCTTGCTGCGGAAGAACTGAATGCTGTCACTCTTGTCGTAGTTCTGTCCGAACATTCCGGTGACGATATCATAGAAATCCTTGATGCTTTTCGGCTTCTTCACCAGAAACACCTCAAAGATGCCATCGGAGACGTCCACATATTTCTTCGGAATATCAAAGGTACCGGCAAGAGAGGTGGAGTTCAGAGCGGAACCGTAAATGTAATCACCCTCATAGACATTACCCTGATCATCCGTTACTTTCAGATAAGTGGTGCGCAGTTTCAGAATAATGGGAAGTGCTCCGGTGAAATAGGCAGCATGTCCAAATCGGTTTTTCATCTTCTGGGAGGTGTTGTAGGAAAGAGACGCCAGAGAACCGACCGCGGCGACATAGGTGAAGTAGCCGTCATGCATTTTTCCAAGATCGCTGGGATGCGCTTCTCGTTCCATGATGTTGACCGCGGCTTCTAGGACTTTCGTGGACAGACCATGGCATTCCGCAAAGTCGTTGGTGCTGCCGGCAGGGATATAACCCACCGGGACATGAATGCCGGCCTTTCCGAGCCCGCTGCAAACTTCGTTGAGAGTACCGTCGCCGCCGAGACAAACGATAAGATCAAAGTCTTTTCCGTAGTCGATGGTGAATTTTGTGGCATCGCCCCGGTCCGTAGTCAGCATCGTCGTCGTCAGATATCCGTATTCAAAGAAGATGCGGACGATATCCGTCACATAGGGAAGACCCTTTTTGCGGCCGGATACTGGGTTAATGATGAACAGTAGTTTTTTGTAATCGTCCATTGATTTGTGTCTCCCTTAATACTTGATCAGATGATATTAAACAGATAGAGCATGAACCAGGAGGTCG
>CADCMP010000044.1 GCA_902802565.1 Oscillospiraceae bacterium | reverse complement strand
TGATGTGGATATTGCCAGCGACAATTTCAAATACGCCTATAACGTTCTGGCACAGATCGCTTATTATCGGGCTCTTGCCCTGTCGGACGAGGATGCCTCTCAGATGGTCCTGAGCGGAGAGGTCCCCTGCGCCATCGTCTGTGCGGAAAGCCTGATGAAGCACCTGGATAATGTAGATGCCGGAGCCTATACCATCCTTCCCTACCCGTATCTGGAAAACGGAGAGAAGGTTTTTGGTCTTAACTTCTGTTCCGCCATGGTCACCACGAAGAAAATGAAAGAAATGTATGCTGCGGCAGAGTTTCTTTCCTGGCTGTGCAGCAACGGGAACCGTCTGACTGCCGACACCGGATTTTTCCCCGCCTGGGCGGTATCCGAGGGCGAGACCCACAGCAGCGGCATCTCCGGAAGCAGCCAGTTCTACCGTTCCATCGGAAATGCGCTCACCCGTATGGAGCAGACCGGACGTCCCTATTATTCCGGGAACTCTGCCGAATACTACGAGAACTGGCAGTCATTTGAACAGGACTACCGGAAGCGTATGTCCAAGCTGCAGAATTCCTGATCATCAAACATACAAAAGCCGGCTCTGACATTGAAAAAGAGCCGGCTTTGTGTTATTGTGAACCAAGTGACAAATCAAACCTGAGGTGAGAAAAAATGGAAGGTTATAAAATCATAGAAGTAAAAGAGAGCGTATTTGCCAACAACAACAAGGAAGCGGACGAACTGCGCGGCAAACTGAAGGATCAGGGCATTTTCCTGCTGAACCTGATGAGCTCTCCCGGATCCGGTAAGACCACTACCCTGAAAGGCACCATCGCGGCTCTGAAAGACGACCTCAAGATCGGCGTCATGGAAGCCGACATCGATTCCGATGTTGATGCAGCCACCATCGAAAAGACCGGTGCCAAAGTCATCCAGCTTCACACCGGCGGCATGTGCCATCTGGACGCAGGCATGACTTCCCAGGGACTTGAGAGCCTCGGAACCGAGTCTCTGGATCTCGTGATCCTGGAAAACATCGGCAATCTGGTCTGCCCTGCGGAATTCGACACCGGTGCAGTAAAGAACGCCATGATCCTTTCCGTTCCGGAAGGACACGACAAGCCTCTGAAATACCCGCTGATGTTCTCCATCTGCGATGCTCTCATCATCAACAAGATCGATGTCATGCCGTATTTTGACTTTGATCTGGATGCATGCGTCAAGTATGCAAAAGAGCGTAATCCCGACATTCAGATCTTCCCCATCTCCGCCAAGACCGGCGAGGGCATGGAAGCCTGGGAGAACTGGCTGAAGGAGCAGGTCCTGGACTGGCAGAAAAAATAATCCCTGAAAAAACGAACGACCGTACCGGTTTATCACCGGTACGGTTTTTTTCATTCTGTCAGTTTCTTCGTATATCTCTTTGCCGCCCGCAGCATCAGTTTCTTGCGTCCGGCGCTTTCAAATTCGATCTCCACGAGACAGTCATTTCCCATAGGCCGCATATCCGTGATGACGCCTTCACCGAAGTTCTTGTGCTCCACCCGGTCTCCGATATCCCATTCCGGAAGATCCTCAGAAGACGTATCTTCCCGGACCTCCCCCACCGGACGCACGGATTCCTTCCGTTTCCGGGACGGGTATCCGCTGCCGTACCGGGACTGTCCCCCTCCGAAATTACTGCGGCCGTAACTGTATCCGTAGGAGTAGTTATCGTAGTTTTCCGAAGAGCGGCCGAAGCCGTCGAAGGTGTTGTTCTGGAATCCTTCCTTGTGGATATCCTCCTCCCGGATCTCGTCCAGGAAACGGGATTCCACATGACTCTGTTCCTGTCCGAAGATCATCCTCCGTTTGGCACAGGTCATGTACAGATGCTCCTCGGCGCGGGTCATGGCCACGTAACAGAGGCGGCGCTCTTCCTCGATCTCCTCTGCTTCCCCGATAGCGCGGATGCTCGGAAACACCCCTTCCTCCATGCCGATGACGAACACCGTGGGAAACTCCAGTCCCTTGGCCGCATGCATGGTCATCAGGGTCACGCTGTCTGCCGACTGGTCGAAATTGTCCAGATCGGTATAGAGTGCCACATCGGAGAGATATCCCTCCAGAGAGTGGTCTCCGCTTTCATTCTCGTAGGTGATCATCGTGGATCGGATCTCTCGCACGTTCTCCGCCCTGGCCTGATCCTCCACGGTCTTCTTCTCTTCCAAAACACGGACATATCCCGTTTTCTCCAGAAGCTGATCCAGGATCTCCAGTGCCGTATGGTCTCGGGCAAATTCCTGCAGAGAGATCATGATCTTGGCAAACAGGCTCAGTTTCTGCACGCTTCTCTGCAGATCCGGATAGGCCGCTGCGTTCTTTACGATATCGAACATGGAACAGCCGTTTTCCTGTGACAGTCTCTGCACCGTCTCTATGGTCTTGGAACCGATGCCCCGGGCCGGGGTGTTGATGATCCGTGTCAGACGCAGATCATCCGACGGGTTCGCGATCACGTTGAGGTAGGACAGGACATCCTTGACTTCCGCACGGTCAAAGAACCGCGTGCCGCCGATAATGCGGTACGGGATATCGTATCGTTTGAGTTCACGTTCGAGACCGGCGGACATGGCATTGATCCGGTAAAGGATAGCATGATCCTTCCAGCAGCCGCCTTCATTGACGGAGGTCACGATCTTGCGCGCGATGAAATGCGCCTCGTCCTCTTGGTTTCCGCCGCGATAGGCCTGCACCAGTTCTCCTCCCGCCTTGCTGGTCCACAGGGTCTTCCCCTTTCTCCCCTTGTTGTTGGAGATTACGGAGTTGGCCGCGTTGAGGATATGGGTGGTAGACCGATAGTTCTCCTCCAGACGGATCGTCCGGCAGCGAGCGTGCTGATCCTCAAAGGAGAGAATGTTCTCGATGGTGGCACCGCGGAAACGGTAGATGCTCTGGTCGTCATCTCCCACCACGCAGATATTGTGCCATTCGCTGGACAGCAGTGCTGCCAACCGGTACTGAAGATTGTTGGTGTCCTGATACTCATCGATCATGACGTACTGGAACTTTCCGGCCCAGTATCGCCGGGATTCCTCATTGGCATCCAGCAGCTTCACGGTATTGGCGATAAGATCATCAAAATCCATTGCCCCCACGGAGACCATTCGCTTTACGTATTCGATATAGATCTCTCCGATGGTGGCGTGCCACTGATCGCCCATCTTCCGGTAGGTCTGAAGATAGTCCTGCCCGGAGATCTCCTGATCCTTCGCCTTGCTGATCTCCGCCAGCACGGCCCGCGGCGCAAAGCGCTTTTCATCGATGTTCAGATCTTTCATGATCTGTTTGATGAGGCTCTGGCTGTCGCTGGTATCATAGATCGTAAAATTATCCGGATATCCGATCCGGGCGGCATCCCGGCGCAGGATACGGACGCAGCAGGAATGGAACGTAGAGGCCCAGATATCCCGGGCAGCATCCCCCAGCATCATCTGCAGACGGTTCTTCAGTTCCTCCGCCGCCTTGTTGGTAAAGGTGATGGCAAGGATCCTCCAGGGCATCACCGGCTCCAGAGCAGCGAACAGATCCGCCTGCTTCCCGCCTGATTTCATCACATCCACATCGGACGGAGATGCGCCGGCGGGCAGAACATCGGTATCCGACGCATGCCCGAACCGCATGAGATTGGCGATGCGGTTGATCAGAACCGTGGTCTTACCGCTTCCGGCACCGGCAAGGATCAGAAGCGCCCCTTCCGTGGCCATGACCGCCTCACGCTGTCTGGGATTCAGATGAGAAAACTGGCTTTCGATGTATTCCCTGCGGGCATCGATATACTGTTGTTTTTCCGAATTGGTCATATCATTCCTTAAATCATGGACAGGGCGCCACGTTTGACATGGCGCCCTATATGTTTGCTCGCTTGGATCAGCCGAGACCGTTCAGGCTCTTGTTGAGGTTCTCGATCAGGGCTTCCAGTTTGTCTTTTTTCTCCCGTTCCATGTTTACCACATGTTCCGGTGCGCGGCTGACGAAATTCTCGTTGGCCAGCTTGCCGATCTGAGACTGCAGCTGTTTCTCTGCCTTCTCGATCTCCTTCTTCAGGCGTTCCCGTTCCTTCTCCAGATCCACCAGTTCCGCCATGGGCATGAACATGCGGGCGTGATCGGTGACCACGGAGACCATGCCGGAAGCGTCCTCCGGCTCCTTGTCGGAAACCGCGATGGATTCGGCATAGGCCAGCTTGCAGATGTAGCTCTCGCCGGCTTCGAAAGCCGCCGGGCTGTCCGTCACGATATACAGGTGAGCCTTCTTGGAAGGCGGAACGTTCATGTCGCTTCTGCGGGCACGGACCGCCTTGATGGCTTCCATGACCATCTCAAAGTCCGCTTCTTCCTGCGGGAAGCTCAGTGCATCGGAATACTCCGGATACCGGGCGATCATCAGGGACTCGCCGTCATGAGGCAGTGCCTGCCAGATCTCCTCGGTGATGAACGGCATGAAGGGATGAACGATGCGGAGGATGCCGTCCAGGACGTACAGAAGGACCTTCTGAACATTTTCCTTGGCTTCCTCGTCGTCGCCGTACAGTCTGGTCTTGCTCAGTTCGATATACCAGTCGCAGTAGGTATCCCAGATGAAATCATAGATCTTGCCGGCGGCAACGCCCAGCTCGAAATGATCCATGTTCTCGCAGACTTCTCTGGCCAGAGTATTGAACTTGGAAAGGATCCAGCGGTCTTCCAGTTCCAGTTTCTCCGGGAGCTCGTTTTTGTCGATGGTGAGGTTCATCATGACGAAACGGCTGGCATTCCAGATCTTGTTGCAGAAGTTCCGCATGGCTTCGCATTTCTCCGTATAGAAACGCATGTCGTTTCCGGGAGAGTTGCCGGTGATCAGGTTGTAGCGCAGCGCATCGGCGCCGTACTGATCGGCCATGTCCAGAGGATCGATGCCGTTGCCCAGAGACTTGGACATCTTTCTGCCCTGGGAATCACGCACCAGGCCGTGGATGAACACGGTCTTGAAGGGTTCCTCCTTCATCTGCTCCATGCCGGAGAAGATCATGCGGGCCACCCAGAAGAAGATGATGTCGTATCCCGTGACCATGACGCTGGTGGGATACCAGTACTTCAGTTCCGGAGTCTCATCCGGCCATCCCATGGTGGAAAACGGCCACAGTGCGGAGGAGAACCAGGTATCCAGAACGTCTTCCTCACGGTGGATGTTCTTGGAATGGCAGTGCTCACACTCGGTGGCATCCTCACGGGAGACGGTGATATGGCCGCAGTCATCGCAGTACCATGCGGGGATCTGATGACCCCACCACAGCTGACGGGAGATACACCAGTCGCGGCAGTTCTCCATCCAGTTCATATAGATCTTGGTAAAACGCTCGGGAACGAAACGGATCTTTCCTTCATCCACGACTTTAATGGCCGCTTCCGCCAGAGGTTTCATCTTAACGAACCACTGGGGACTGGCAAGGGGTTCCACGATGGTGCCGCATCGGTAGCAGCAGCCCACGTTATGGCTGTAGTCTTCCACCTTGATGAGATAGCCCTGTTCCTCCAGATCACGGACGATGGCTTCTCTCGCCTCATCGCGGTCCATGCCGTCGTACTTGCCGCCGTTGATGATCCGGGCGTCCTCATCCATGATGATGATCTGTTCCAGATCGTGGCGGAGACCCACTTCATAGTCGTTGGGGTCATGGCACGGGGTCATCTTCACCGCGCCGGTACCGAAGCCCAGTTCCACGTACTCGTCGGCAACGATGGGAAGTTCTCTTCCCACCAGCGGCAGGATGCAGGTCTTTCCCACGAGATGCTGATAGCGCTCATCATCGGGATGGACGGCAACGCCGCTGTCACCCAGCATGGTCTCGGGACGGGTCGTGGCGATGGTCAGGTATTCCTCGGAATCCTTGATGGGATACTTGATGTACCAGAAATGACCGGGCACATCTTTGTATTCCACTTCCGCATCCGACAGCGCGGTGCGGCAGTTCGGACACCAGTTGATGATACGTCTTCCCTTATAGATAAGACCCTTCTCGTACAGATCGCAGAAGGTCTCCCGGACCGATTTGGCGCGGGGGCCGTCCATGGTGAAGGACGGTCTGGTCCAGTCGCAGGAAGCGCCCAGCACCTTCTGCTGCTCCACGATACGGTTCCCGTATTTCTCTTTCCAGTCCCAGACACGGTCCAGGAACTTTTCTCTGCCGAGGTCATAGCGGGAAAGTCCTTCATTGACGCGAAGTTCCTCTTCCACCTTGATCTGCGTGGCGATGCCGGCGTGGTCGGTGCCGGGGAACCATTCCGCCGCATAGCCCTGCATCCTCTTGTAGCGGATCAGGATATCCTGCAGCGTGCAGTCCAGAGCGTGTCCCATATGCAGCTGTCCGGTGACATTGGGAGGCGGCATGACGATGGAGAACGGTTTCTTGTCCGGATCGATCTCTCCCCGGAAGTATCCGCCCTGCATCCACATATCATAGACTTTCTTTTCGGCTGCTTTGTGATCATAGATTTTCGGCAGTTCTTTCATTCCAATACAACTCCTCAAAAATAAAAACGCCCTGAGAACAAATCTCAGGGCGCAGAATTTACGCGGTACCACCTGAATTCCGTAAATGTTACGGCACTCATTCGCTCAGTAACGGGAGCTCCCGTTCGGACTACTTCTCCTTCACCCGAAATGCTCCGGCCCGACCTTCCGCAGTGCTTCATGAAAACTTTCACCAGCCGTTTTCTCTCTGCAAATCCGCTGCTGCGTACTCCTGACCTTCTTCGCAGTTGATGAAGGAATTATAGTATTCCGTAAGGCGGTTTGTCAAGCCGCTTTTACTTTACGAGGGCCTCCAGCGTGGCAGCGTCGGTGACGCCGACTCTCTTTTCCGCAACTTCGCCGTTTTTCATGATCAGCAGAGTGGGAATGCTGGCGATGCCGAAGCGGTTTGCCAGGACCGGTTCCTCATCCACATCGACCTTGCCGATGGTGACGGCGCCGCCCAGTTTGGCATCCAGCTGCTCCAGGATGGGAGCCTGCATCTTGCAGGGTCCGCACCAGGTTGCCCAGAAGTCCACCAGAACGGTTCCTTCTTTTACGGTTGCGTCAAAGTTTTCATTGGTAAGAGTTACGATTGCCATAGTTTTTTCTCCTTTTATCGAGTCATTTATTTGTTTTTGTTTTCTACATAGCTGCTGGCGCTCAGTGCTGCGACGTTTCCGTCACCAGCGGCTTTACCTACCTGATAGGGTTTGCCCACGCAGTCACCTGCGGCAAAGATCCCGGGGATGTTGGTGGCCATGTCGGAATCTACGACGATGGCGCCGTTGCTGTATTCCAGACCCTGGACCAGTTTGGAAAGAGAGATGGTGTCTTTCAGGATGAAGACGCAAGCCACTTCATGCTCTTCTCCACCGGCAACGATGGAGGTCACCTTGTCCTCTCCGCGGATCTCGATTCCTTCCGAGCCGGTCAGTTCCAGCACGTTGCAGCCGATGGAACGGAGGAACTCCATGTCTTCCCTGGCTTCGGAGCTGGTCCCGATGACCGCCACGTTCTTCCCCTTGTAGAGCATGCCGTCACAGGTGGCGCAGTAGCTGACGCCTTTTCCCACATACTCGTTTTCGCCCTTGTAGGCGCTTTCCCGGGTGATGCCGGCTGCAATGATCACGGCGGTGGCTTCGTGGAAATCATTGCCCACCGCGATGCCGAAGGTCTCGCCCAGATTCATGACGGAAAGGGCTCTGCCGTGGATCAGTTCCACACCCTCTTCGGCCATCTGGTCCAGCAGTGCCTGCTGGAATTCCGGACCGGTGAGCTTGACACCGGGATAGTTGGCGATGAGCGGAGCCTTGTACAGGCTGCTGGATTCGGGAGCATTGGCGACAACGGCCACGGTCTTGTTTCTGTGGCGCAGCGTCAGTGCTGCGGATGCACCGGCGGGGCCGGCACCGATAATCAATACATCTGTTTTCATAGATCTCACATCCTCACTGGTATCATAACAAAAAGAGTCATCCTTTTTTGTTGTATTTACTACTTTATTACGCTATAATAATCAATTAGTTTTAAGCTGTTAAATGATCCGCCTGCGGGCGGCTGTACTTATTTATATGGAAAGGAGCTGCCGGTCTACCGGCAGGTTTCTCATGGAAGAAGTCAAAAACTCCAAAAACTTTATCGAAGCATTCGTGGAAGAGGATATCGGTCCCGGCGGTCAGTATGAAGGAATGCAGGTCCACACCCGCTTCCCGCCGGAACCCAACGGATATCTGCACATCGGCCACTGCAAGGCTCTGTGCATCGACTTCGGTATCGCCGAGGAATTCGGCGGCATCACCAATCTCCGCATGGACGATACCAATCCCGCCAAGGAGGATTCCGAATACGTGGAAGCCATCCAGGATGACATCCACTGGCTGGGTTTCGACTGGGGCGACCGTATGTTCTACGGCTCCGACTATTTCCAGCAGGATTACGAGTTTGCCGTGGAGCTGATCAAAAAGGGTCTTGCCTATGTGTGCGAACTCACGCCGGAACAGTTCCGCGAATACCGCGGCGATATCAACATTCCGGCCAAGAGCCCCTGGAGAGACCGCCCCATGGAAGAGAGCCTCGATCTGTTCGAGCGCATGAAGAACGGTGAGTTCCCCGAAGGAAAATACACCCTGCGTGCCAAGATCGACCTTGCCTCCGGCAACTTCAACATGCGCGACCCGGTGCTGTACCGGATCCGTTACATCGAGCACCATCGTCAGGGCACCAAGTGGTGCATCTTCCCCATGTACGATTTTGCTCATCCCATTCAGGACGCACTGGAAGGGATCACCCACTCCCTGTGTTCTCTGGAGTACGAAGACCACCGGCCTCTGTACAACTGGGTCATCGACAATATCAGCATCCCTTATCATAAGCCCCGGCAGATCGAGTTTGCCCGTCTCGGCATCAACTATACGGTCATGTCCAAGCGGAAGCTCCGCCAGCTGGTGGAGGAAAACTACGTTTCCGGCTGGGATGATCCCAGAATGCCCACCCTTTGCGGTCTCCGCCGCCGCGGCTATACCCCCGGTGCCATCCGGGACTTCACCACCCGCATCGGTGTCTCCAAAGTGGATTCCACCGTGGACTGGGCCCTGCTGGAGAGCTGCCTGAGAGACGATCTTAACGATCATGCCATGCGCGTCATGGGCGTCGTGGAACCGGTGAAGCTCACCATCACGAACTATCCGGAAGACCAGACCGAGATGCTGGAGATCGAGAACAACCCCCTCCACCCGGAGGAAGGTTCCCGTCTCGTCCGTTTCTCCCGTCATCTGTATGTGGAATCTTCCGATTTCCTGGAGGAACCGGTGCCCAAATACAAACGTCTGTATCCCGACGGACCGGAATGCCGCCTGAAAGGCGCCTATCTGATCCGCTGCACCGGATGCGTCAAGGATGAAAACGGCAAGGTCACGGAAGTGCTGTGCACCTACGATCCCGACTCCCGAGGCGGCAATCCCGCCGACGGACGCAAAGTCAAGGGCGCTACCATCCACTGGGTGGATGCCGGCACGGCCGTTGACGCGGAAGTACGTCTCTATGACTACCTCTTCGCCGATGCCGAACCGGACGGACCGGACAAGAATTTCCTGGATTCCCTGAATCCCGACAGTCTCAAGGTCATCGAAGGCTGCAAGGTGGAGGCTTTTCTTGCCACCATCCCCATGCCGAAGAAGAACGAGACGTCCGTGAGCTATCAGTTCATGCGTCAGGGTTACTTCTGCCTCGACAACACGGACAGCCGTCCGGATCATCTGGTATTCAACCGGGCCGTGGCACTGAAGGAAAGCTTCAAGAAATAATGCAACTCAAAAAATATCAGGCAGGAAGTGCTCAACTTCCTGCCTGATCTGCGTTTTACAGAAGTTTTTTCACTGCTTCCTCAACATCTTCCATCTTGTGGGTCGGCTCAAAACGAGCAACGACATTTCCATTGCGGTCCACGAGGAACTTGGTGAAATTCCATTTGATGTCCGGGCTGTTCTTGTAGTCCTTGTTGGCAGCCTTGCTCATGGCGGCCATGGCCAGTGCAGCGGCGCCCTTGCCGAATCCCTCGAAGCCCTTCTGGCTCTTCAGGTAGGTGTAGAGCGGAAGCTCGTTCTCGCCGTTGACATCGGATTTCTTCATCTGCGGGAACTGGGTGTTGTAGTGCAGAGTGCAGAACTCATGGATCTCTTCATCGGTTCCCGGTGCCTGATCACGGAACTGATTGCAGGGAACGTCAATGATCTCAAATCCCTTGTCGTGGTATTCTTCGTACATTTTCTCCATCGGCTCGTAATGAGGAGTAAAGCCGCAGCCGGTTGCGGTGTTCACAATCAGCATTACTTTTCCTTCGAAGTCTTTCAGAGACTGTTCGCTGCCGTCGGTCTTGGGTACGCTGTAATCATAAATATTAGCCATTGTGTTTATCTCCTTTTGTTATTTTATCTTTGATTTGATGCAATTATATTTTATGCAACCTATTTTGTCAATACCCTTTTCCTTTTTTCAAAAA
>CADCMP010000043.1 GCA_902802565.1 Oscillospiraceae bacterium | reverse complement strand
CATGATTGGCAAGGCTGAAAAGCCACGGACAAAATATGAGGTAAGGTCCAATGAGATAATTACCATCCGGGTACGAAACAAGTACCCGGATTTTTATTTTGTCCACACCCCTTTTAATTGACTTTCCCCTGTTTTTTCAATATCATGAAAACAAGAAAAACTATTACCTGAAATCAACAGATGGAGGTCGAACTATGTATACTTCCGACGGAATCTATATCGGTCTTGCCGATGGCGAACGCATCAACATGAGCCTGAATATCTGCAACCGCCACGGCCTCATCGCCGGTGCCAGCGGTACCGGAAAGACCATCACCATGAAGGTCCTCACGGAATCCTTCTCCGATGCCGGCGTTCCCGTATTCCTCTGCGATGTCAAGGGAGATGTTTCCGGTCTGGTCTGCCCCGGCGAGCAGAACGAGGGCATGGAAAAACGCATCGACAAGTTCGGGATCCGTGATGATTTTACCTATCGCTCCTACCCCGTTACCTTCTGGGATATCTACGGTGAGAAGGGTCATCCGATCCGCGCCACCGTTTCCGATATGGGACCCAGTCTTCTGGCCCGGATCCTGAATCTCACGCCCGCACAGGAAGGCGTCCTGAACATCGTTTTCCGCATCGCGGACGACCACGGACTGGAACTGATCGACCTGAAAGATCTGTACGCCATGCTGTCCTATGTGGGAGAGCATAAACAGGAGCTCATCCCCCAGTACGGCAACATCGCCCAGCAGTCTCTCGGCGGCATCCAGCGCGCCCTTCTCCCTCTGGAGACGGAAGGCGGCGACCTGTTCCTGGGAGAGCCGGCTCTGGACATCCGCGACTGGATCCGCACGGACCACGAAGGCCACGGCATGATCAATCTCCTGAGCTGTGAAAAACTGGTACTGAAACCGACGCTGTATGCCACTTTCCTTCTGTGGCTCATGAGCACGCTCTATGAGACGCTGCCGGAAGTGGGCGATCTGGAGAAACCGAAACTGGTCTTCTTCTTTGACGAGGCACACTTCCTCTTCGCCGATGCTCCCAAGGCACTGGTCCAGAAGATCGAGCAGGTGGTCAAACTCATCCGCTCCAAAGGCGTTGGCATCTATTTCTGCACCCAGAACCCGGCGGACATTCCCGATTCCGTTCTGGCACAGCTGTCCAACCGCTTCCAGCACGCTCTGCGTGCCTATACTCCCACCGAGATCAAGGCCGTAAAGGCCGCAGCCAACTCCCTGCGGGAAAACCCGAAGTTCAAGACGGAAGACGTCATCATGGAACTGGGCACCGGCGAAGCGTTGATCTCCGTTCTGGATGAGAAGGGCGTTCCCGGCATCGTTCAGAAAGCCTCCGTCCTGTGTCCTCAGAGTCTCATGGCTCAGGCGGACAGCGCCTCCATTCAGGCAGCCATCGCTTCCGACAACATGACCAAATACGACCAGCCTGTGGACAACATCTCCGCCTATGAGACGCTTCAGGAGCGCAAGGAACGGGAGGAAGAGGAAAAACGGCTGGAAGAGGAACGGATCCGGCTGGAAAAAGAACGGGAAGCCTTTGAAGCTCAGAAGGCCAAGGAAGAAGCAGCGGCGGAAAAAGCCCGTCAGCGGCAGAGAGAAAAGGAAGAAGCGGCCCGTCAGCGGGCTGCCGAGCGCAGAAAGAATCAGATCGAGCGGCAGATCATCAATGCCGGCGCACAGATCCTGAAACGGGGTCTGCTGAACACCTTAAAGCGCTGATCCAACCGATTCGGATAAAGCAATACCCGAGTCAAACGGGAGTTTTGGAGAGGAAACCGTTTGACTCGGGTATTTTTATGAGAGGGCGTCCCTGAAAAACAGGGATGAGGAATAATCTAAATCAGATGGCGAAGCTTCCCTGCTCGTCATTGATGACGTAGTAGACCATGGACTCTTCCGGTTTGACGTAGAGGTTGACGGTCTTGATCTCGGATGCTTTGTGTCCGGCGTTGACGAATGCAGCCTTGGCATTGTCCACGAGAGCATCATAGGAAACGCTCTTGCCGGCGAACTGCAGCTCGACGCTGGTCTTGGGAGCAGTTTTCTTGGCAACTGCCTTTTTGGCAGTAGTGGTGGTCTTCTTTGCTGCGGCCTTGGTGGTCTCAGCAGTCTTCTTTGCTGCAGTCTTGGTAGCAGCAGTGGTCTTCTTTGCAGCAGCCTTGGTTTCAGTTGCCTTGGTTGCAGCGGTATCTTTTACGGTCTTCACGACTTCTTTGGTAGTTTTCTTAGCAGTAGTCACAGTATCTTTCGTTCCTTCCATTACTTTTTTCGCAGCGGAATCGGCTTTCACTTTCGCGTCTTGTGTGCTGTTTAAGATATAGGCACGAAATGCGCTCATTTCGCTGGATCCTTTTTTTGCAGACATTAGCCGTCGCCCTTTCATATCTAGAGTATGGTTGCATTATACTCCCCTTCTTTTCTTTTGTCAAAAATCTACAACTTCATTTTTCATTTTTGTATAACTTACCCATCTCTTGCATCATTTAGTCGAAAGGAAAAATCTGTATTTGTGCAGATTTCCAACAATTTTCATCCCATTTTTCCCATTTCCGTTCTAAAAGCATCCTCTTTTGATCAAAAAAAGTTGACTTTTTCCCGTTTGGATTTGATATTGAATCTAATCTGGAACCAAAGGATGTGTGACCTATGCAGAAAGTTCTCCTTATTAATGAAATGGATTATGAGATCCCGGATATTCAGGGATACATGGCCGGTGACGAAGA
Organism: Oscillospiraceae bacterium; assembly: GCA_902802565.1. Taxonomy (GTDB): domain Bacteria; phylum Bacillota; class Clostridia; order Oscillospirales; family Oscillospiraceae; genus UBA2922. Next base: position 16,273 of record CADCMP010000043.1, on the reverse strand, counting down.
CTATCCCGTCACGGACCTCGGAATCCTGCGGGGCAAGATCACGAAGACAGACCTGCCGGAGACGAAGGATCCCCGGATCCTCACCAGTCCCCTTCAGCGCTGCCGGATCGCTGCCGAGGAGATGTTCGATTCTGCATGCACGGAAGAAGATCTGCGGGATGCCCATCTGGGACTGTGGCAGGGCTGCGGGCTGGATGAGATCCAGGAAAAGTGGCCGAAGGAGTATAAGGAGTGGTTATACAACCCTGTGATGCTCCCTCCGGAAGCAGAGACCTTCGAACACCGCGCCCGGCGTCTGGAGGATGTGCTGAAGCGATCGCTTTCAGCGCACAGCGGGGACCTTGTGGTCTTCACCCACAGCGGCATCATCGTTCCTTTCCTGTCCCGCCTGCAGCAGATTCCGGAAGATAAGATGACTTCCGTGAAGATCCCTTACGGCGCCGTCAGCCAGCTGGAATGGGACGGCAGCGAATTTCACGTGATTGAAAACGGAGAGCAGATCATTCCGCTCCTCTCGGATGAACTGGAACAGCTGATCCTGGATCACTATGAAGTTCCGGAACCGGAGCGTCAGCATTGCCGGACCGTGGGCAGGATCGCCTATGAACTGGCGGACCGTCTCTCCGAGACAGGGCTCCTTCTGGACTCGGATACCGTTTTCCGGGCCGCCCGCCTGCAGAGCATCGGCGGTACCGATCAGGCCGGTGCCGAAACGGGAAGCCGGATCCTGGAGACCATGGGATATCCGGACGAGGCATTTGCGGTACTGAATCATATCGATCTGTTCTTCCGCAGCATCATCAATGAAGCAGTGGTCCTGTATCTGGCAAACCGTCAGGTGCAGGGTCAGGAAGTACTTCCCTTCGCGGAAGTCTTTCGCCGGGATCGGGAAAATCCCGATGAAACGACGGAAGACCGCATCGCACAGGATACGGTCATCATCAACATGGTCAACACCTTATACGGAGAGGATCTTCTTCCTCTGACCTGATCACTGAAACAAAAATCAACGGCGCCATGCTCAAGGCATGGCGCCGTTTTTGTCACTTCATCAGCGGTAATGGATGTTGCATACGATATAATTACAGTCTTCCATGAATCCGTAGGAATAGGAGATGGAGGACACGCCGAAGGACCGGTAATTGAGAAGGATGGTCTCGAAGTAGCGGTTTCCGGTGAACAGATCCCACATGGCACTCTGATACGCTTCCGCCGACCCGAATTTCAGTTCCACCCCGATGAACTTCCCGTTTTTCAGATTCTCCATCAGATATTGCTCCACTTCACCGCGCTGGTATGTCTCAAAGTAGGCGCCGATGGTACGGTAATAATTCAGGGAGCCGTCCGTGCATTCCGGGAAGGAAAAGACATTTTCGATCACGGTCTGATCCATATCGATGTTATGGCTGATGGAATGGGTCCGGAAGAGATCCGCGTCCGGGACACAGAAGTAATTGTAGTTGATGTTGTTCAGCTCCGTCTCCTGTGTATAGACCGGGTCTCCCCAGGTGGTGTCCACCCAGTAATTCTGATCCCCCAGTTTCACCATATTCCAGGCATGGCTGATATTATCCGAGGTGGTGCCCCGGACAGTGATGCAGGGGATCCCCGCCAGGGTACAGAGATACTGGAACGCCTTGGCATAACCGGCACAGACGGAACGCTTCGTCAGAAACACGCTGCGCAGATCCTGACCGTTTTCCGCATCGGAATCATACTCCACCGTCTCGATGATGGTGTCGTAGAAGTATTTGAGCAACTCATAATCGGACGCACCGGAGGGCGCTCTTCGCAGAACCGCATTCGCCGCCTCCTCCACCTGCCGGAACTGTTCTCCGCAGGACGGTTCATACGGGTATGTCACCTGAACCACCTGGTCGGCCATCATCCGGATCGTAAAGCTTCGAATCCAGAAATACTCCGGATGATCGTACATCAGAGCTCCCTGAGCCTTGTAGAAGGATTCCGAGGAGATGGGCTTCAGCAGTATCCGTGTCTTTCGTTTCTCGCAGCCGGAGAGCATCCGGCGGTACGCCTTTTTCTCCGAATTGTCCAGCTGACGGTAGTAGAAATCCGTATACTCGTTTTCTTCCCGGACCGTATGGGATGCACCGGGAACAAGTTTTCCGAAGGGAACGGAACAGCCGGAGCATAGGCCGAGGATCATGGCGCACAGCACGATCCATACCGCAATATTCAGTTTTCCCGACGGTTTCCTTTCCATGGGGTCCTTTCCGGCCATGAATTAGCACTCGTTTTTAATAAGTGCTAATAATTCACAGTTTATTCATGAATTAAGTAAATTTGTATGCTACTTTATATACAACAGCAAGCGAAAGTTGTAATTGCTAAAACAATTTTGAACCAGGAGGTATGGATTATGTTTGAAATTATTCCTTTCGGCAGACGCAGTTACTTTAGCGATCCGTTCCGTGCCTTGGAAAATATGGAACGCAGCTTTTTCCGTGGAAACCTTCAGGAGTTCCGCACCGATGTTTCGGAAGATGATACATCGTATCAGATCTCCGCTGAGCTTCCCGGATTTAAAAAGGAAGAGATCAACCTGGATGTGGAAGGCGACTGCCTGACCATCAGCGCACAGCACTCCGAGGAAAACGAGGAGTCCGATGAGAAGAAAAACTACATCAAGCGGGAACGTTTTTACGGTTCCTACTCCAGAAGTTTTGATATCACCGGTGTGGACGTGGACGCCATCAAGGCGGAATATGCCGACGGCATCCTGAAGATCGATCTTCCCAAAGTGATCCCGGTAGCTCCGGCATCACGGAAACTTGAGATCCAGTAAGGATCTCCCCCCTCACGACTTTTCTTCACTTGTTTACTCTTTTTCTTCTGATTATTCTTCATCGGACCACGAGAGATCGTGGTCCGAATTTTTTATAACTTCTCCGGGGCGGAAAAACCGTTTCCGTCCGTCTCAGTGCGAAAGACCGCGCAGTTTTCAATGGAAAACCGCTGTTTCCACACGTCCCGGCAGTCCAGTCCCTTCAGGTATCCGATCATATTGCGCATGGCGATGCCGTGAGTGACGACGAGCACCGAGTCCGCATCGGTCCGTTCTGCCGTATCCTCCAGAAAAGAAGACACGCGGCCATAGAGAGAATCGATGGTCTCGATCCCTTCCGGCGCCGGTTTCTTATAGGGGGCTTTCAGAAAGGACAGCACTTTCCAGTTCAAGGTCAGGATCCGTTTTCCCTCATAGGGTCCGTATTCCATTTCCCGGATCCTCGGGTCGATCTCAAACCGGGATCGTTTCATCCCTGTGGCAAGTTCCGCCGTTTCCCGGGCGCGGTCCAGCGGGCTGGTGATCACATGATCGAACTTCAGCCCCAGCTGCCGGATCTTCTCCCCGGCGGCTGCGGCCTGTGCTCTTCCGTTCTCATTCAGAGGCTCGTCCACCGAACCCTGCATCCTCAGAGCCCGGTTCAGATCCGTTTCTCCGTGCCGCATCAGATAAATAAACATAGCACTTCCCCTGTTTCCAGACGTTTTGTCTTATTATAGCAGAGCAGCTGCATCTTTTCCACGAAGGACAGCATCAAAAAGGAAGAAGGCCCGAAGACCTTCTTCCTGTCATTTTTGCACGGATCAGAATTCGTAGACTCCTTCCGGAATATCCGGATCATGAGGTGCAAACACATATTTGCACTGAGGTTTTTCCGCTTCCTGTTTCAGCCACTCCAGGCTTCTCAGACGCATGGTATCCAAATTGGAGAATGCGGGAACCTCGAGATTGTCCACATTTCTTCTGGTAAATGCCGTGTCGGAAGTCAGGAGCGCATACTCCCCTTTTTTGTTGTGGACCTTGACGGCAATGGTCCCCTTGGTATGTCCAGGAGTGGAGACCAGTTCAAACGTACCATCTTCAAAAAGGTCCAGTGACCGCCACGCCGGTCCTTCCATGGTCCCGATAAAGTAATACTGTTCCAGTTCCGGAAGATCGGAATACAGATAAGTGGCATGGAACGCACCGTGCCGGTAGGAATAGAAGGATTCCTCCTGTGCCACGATGAGGCGGGTCCGCTCGGAAAAGTCCCGGATGGCGCAGCACCGCTCCGCCACCAGTGTGGTAAAGAGCACACAGTTGAGATCTTCCGGCCGGATCCCCATGGCAGCCAGTTTCTCCATGGCCGTCTGTCCGGGTCCCACGTGACCGTGATACAGATTCCAGATAAAAGCGCTGGTGAAATCCGTTGCGGCATCCGCATCGGGAACTCCGTTGGGACTGATATCCCGGGACCACCCGGTATCGATCAGCACCAGTCCGCTTTTGGATACTACCAGATAGGCGCAGTTCGGCAGTGTGATACGCTTCCGTTCCGGTGTCAGCTGTGCCTTCACTTTCATCAGCTGCGGATGCTTCGTACCGAATGCGACCTTCTCATCCAGTGTGATGGTACCGCAGTGCAGTACATAGATTTTCACATCACTCATAGGTCCCCCTCCTACAAGTTTTTTGTTGACCAGTTGGTAATTTTAAAATAGCACAGATCCGCAAAACTGTCAAATAAATCCGGATCCCGTCGGGTCAGTTCAGTTCATCCAGCAGAGACCGGATGTATTCGGAGGGAACGAACAGTCCGTCCCGATCCCACGGATCAAGACAGATCCCTCCGCAGTCCGCGGTGCTGCCTACCAGCCGGAACATGGAACGAAGAGGCATATACGTCATGACGTCCGCCCGTCCCACGGGGATCTCCCGTTCCGACGTATATACGATGTAGTACCATTTCCCGTTGCTGGCGCTTAACGTGGACGGTACGTTATAGGCATCTTTGCTCCCCACGCTGGTCTTGTGGATGGGTACCATGACTGACTTGTCATCCTCCAGCACCTGCAGCAGCGTGCGGATCGCCGCTTCATACGTCTCCTGTTTCTTGTCCCCCAGAAAGGCCTTGACCGCTTCCAGCAGTTCTTCCGAGGTGGGCTTTTCTACGCTTTGCAATTGATCTCTCCCTTTCCTGATTCGTTTTTCTTTTCCATTATGGCTGCGGGATCTTCCAGAAAAGATCCCCTTTCACGCTTCGTTCGTCCACATAGCGGGGACGGTGTGCCCATCCGTCCATGATCTGATAGTAACGGTGGTTCTCCCCTTTGTGATTGGTCACGGTGATGACCCCGTTGCACAGGACGTGATGGTTGCGGTAGCATTCGTGGCGGTGAAGCATGAGGAACGCCAGATTCCCCTCCTTCATCCATGTATAGAGCTGCCGGTTCACGATCATCACCGGCGGTGACTGTGCCAGTGACGGCATCCCCACGGCATCCGCGGCCTTGTTGATGAAATGGCCGGCCATAAGATCGCTGGTCCCTCCGAACAGCGAATGCCAGGATCCGTTGTGATAGGCCAGGATCCGGCTGCCTTCCGAAGCCACCACTTCAAAGAGATCCGCCGCGGAATGTCTGGCCATCCAGCGGTTTCCCGTCCGGCGGTAAAAACATCGGAGCAGGTTCGTAATGGCCGTCGGGCCGCAGTGAAGCACGGACTTTGCCCGGACCTCGGCAAACTCCCCGGTGGTATGATATTCCGATTCCTTTCTCCATCGATCCACATATTCCGTGACCCGGTAACCGCCGCCATAGCAGGCGTTGGCATGCGCCACAGGATCATCGATGACCCGGTCCGAACCCGGCACCGGCTGACGCAGGATCCCCTGTTTTTTCGTCGTGAGATCCAGCAGGATCTGATCGAGAGAAGGCTTTGCAGTCTGATCCATACGATCACTCCATTTCGCTGATGAAAAAATTATAGCGGAAAACACCTGCCGGCTCAACTCAATTGGCAACTTTTTCCCACAACCGGGAGAAATTATGATACTATCGTATCAGCAACACGAAAGGAATTTCCGCGCAATGATTCGAATCAACAACAACTGGGAATTCACCCCCTCCTGGTCGGAAGATTTTATGCGGGGCAATGCTCCGGGCACTGCCGTTCGTCTTCCCCATACCGTACGGGAAAGCCCTCTGCACTATGCCTCTCCCGCCGACTATGAGATGGTCAGCGGATACCGGAAGGTACTGGATCTTCCCCGGGATCTTGCCGGCAAACGGGTATTTCTTCAGTTTGACGGCGCTGCTCATATTGCAGAAGTTTATATCAATGAAGTCAAAGTCGCGGAACATCGTTCCGGTTATACCGCATTCCGCGCTGAGATCACCGATCATCTGAAGGACACCGGCAACGTGGTGGCAGTCCGACTGGACTCCACGGAAAACAGCGCCATCCCTCCCTTCGGATTCGTGATCGATTACCTTACCTTCGGCGGACTGTACCGGGACGTTTGGCTGGATATCCGGAACAGCGTCTATCTTGATCCTCCCTTTATTACCACGCCCGAGCCCGGGGAAGCCCGGGTGGAGTGTGCCGTACAGGGAGATCCTTCCGGTCTCACAAAACGCATTTCGATCCTGTCGGAAGCCGGTGATTCCATCGCTTCCGCCATCGTCCCTGCAGCTACCCTTACTGCTTCCGTTCCTGCTCCCGATGCCCGGTGCTGGGATCTGGAAGATCCGGTATGCTACCGGTGTCGGGTGGAACTGCTGGACGGCAGCGGCAAAGTCCTGGATACGGTATCCGAGACCTTCGGTTTCCGGACGGTGGAGTTTAAAGACGGTGCTTTCTATCTGAACAGCAGAAAAGTCTTCGTCCGCGGTCTGAACCGCCACCAGTGCTATCCTTATGCCGGCTATGCCGTGCCGGAGCAGCTGCAGCGGGAAGATGCCCGGATCCTGAAGGAGGAGCTTCAGGTCAACGCCGTGCGTACCTCCCATTATCCCCAGAGCCATTATTTCCTGGATGAATGTGACCATCGGGGTCTTCTGGTATTTACCGAGATCCCCGGCTGGCAGCACATCGGAGATGATGCCTGGAAGAAACAGGCCTGTGAGAATGTGCGGGAGATGGTGCTCCAGTACCGGAATCATCCCAGTATCTTCCTCTGGGGCGTCCGTATCAACGAAAGTCTGGACGATGATGACTTTTACAGGGAGACCAACCGCATCGCCCATGAGCTGGACCCCTCCCGGTGCACCTCCGGTGTCCGGTATATCGAAAACAGCCATCTGCTGGAAGATGTATATTCCTATAACGATTTTTCCCACAACGGCAAGACCCCCGGTGCCATGGCGAAGAAAGCCGTTACGAAAGAGGATGCTCCGCTCCTCATCTCCGAAGCCAACGGCCACATGTTTCCCACCAAAGCCTGGGATCCCTGGGAAAAACGCCAGGAGCATGCCCTGCGCCATGCCCGTGTCCTCAACGCCGCCATGGCGGACGGGGATCATGTCGGATGCTATCAGTGGTGTATGTTCGATTACCCCACCCATCAGGATTTCGGATCCGGTGACCGGATCTGCTATCACGGAGTCATGGATTATTTCCGCAATGCCAAACCGGCGGCGGCGACTCACGCCAGCCAGGGGCAGCGGCATCCGGTGCTGGAGGTCATCTCCTCCATGGATATCGGAGACTATGCCGCCGGCATCATCGGAAACGTCACCTGCCTCACCAATGCCGATGAGGTAAGGATGTATAAAAACGACAAATACGTGGCCACCTTCCATTCCGATCCCGCTTTCTCCGCCCTTCCCCACGGTCCCGTGACCATTGACGATACCGTGGGCGCACTGCTGGAGACGGAGGACCGTCTGAAATATGAGGACCTGGTCCGGCTCTACGGTCTGTATATCGGCAACTGGGGCGGACAGGCCACCGCCTGGCGCTTTGATGCCGTCACAGACGGCGAAGTGGTCGCTTCCGTAACGAAAGCCCCTTCCCGGACTCTCCATCTGGATGTCACCGCAAGTCATACGGAACTGAAGGAAGGCGAAGTTTATGATATGGCCGCTGTGCGGATCCGTCTGCTGGACGAATACGGCAACGTGGCCGTATATGACCCCATTCCCGTCACCATCATGGCAGAAGGTCCCGTGGAGATCGTCGGCCCTTCCGTCACCGTTCTGGAAGGCGGCATGGGCGGCACCTACCTTCGTACCACGGGATCGTCGGGAACGGCCCGTGTGACGCTTTTCACGGATCAGACGGAACCCGTTTCCCTGATGTTCACCGTCAAACAGTAAATCAGCAAAATATGAACAGCAGGAGAAAAAATCTCCTGCTGTTATTTATTGGTAATTTGCAATTCTGTTCGTCATTTTTATAACAATTTCTGTTATCTCGTCGATTTTCATCTGTTTTCAGTTGAATTTATGAAAATCTCATTTAAAATTCACTTAAATCAAATTTAAATCATTCAAAAAAATTATTATTTTATATTCTATTGTTAATAAATTGTTCATCATTCGTTCAAGACCTGGTTAAAATATTGGGTTATAGTGTAGCCATAAAAGTGATACAAGCTTTTATAATTCTTTTTCTTTTCTTCTCTCTCCAATTCCGGCAGAACCCCACGTGAGGTCCTGCCGGTAATTATTTTTTCCAATAAAAGGACCCATCGTCCCGCGACGATGGGTCTTTTTTATGTTTATGCGATTTTCTCTTCCAGCTGCGTCAGCATCACGCAGAACTGACCCCGAGTTGTCTTTGTTCCCGGTGAGAAGACTTCGCTGCTCATTCCGGCAAGGATCCCCTGTTCCAGACAGAAGGCTACCCCTTCCTGTGCCCATGCGGAGATCTCGGAGGCATCCGAGAATGACTTCATTTTCTCCCATCCGGCTTCACTGACATTGGTCTCTTTTCCGCGATAAGCCAGATACTTCTGAATAATGAGCGCCATCTGCTCTCTCGTTACCCCATCGTCCGGTCCGAAGTTTCCGTTGGGATAACCGGAAAGGATCCCGTTTTTCTGTGCCCAGGCCACCGGTTTGGCATAGTACTCCGTCCCCTTGATATCCGGAAACGTGGCGGTCAGCTCCTCATCCTCCGTATAATCCGGTGAAAACTTGGCGAAGATCGCCGCGCACTGTCCGCGGGTGAGCACGTTGTCCGGGCGGAAGTGATACTCATCGTATCCGGCCACCCATCCCCTCTCCAGCGCGGTTTCCACGTAAGGTCTGGACCAGTGGTGTTTATAGTCATACCGTTTCAGGCCATAGTAGTCGGCGATCCCGGCAGCATCGGCACGGGCAATGATCCGGAGTTTTTCATCGGTATTGAGATACCGGCTGTAATCGGCGGAATCCAGAAAGCAGTTTTCAATGATCATGCTGGTCACACCGTTCAGGATCCCGTAGTAATTGTTCTTGAAATGATCCGCCGGTTTTCCGTTGGGCCAGTAATAATCCGTGGTGTTGGTGATCTGGCGTCCCCTGGTGGGAATCCCCGCATTCACCTTCAGGCTGTTCAGGATGGAATCGGCCAGCGCGTAGTCGGAGTCTTTTTTCCCGTAGGGATCATACAGACCGTTCGTCACCAGTGCCAGACTGCCGGTTCCCCCGCCGGCATCCAGGTGAAAGCTCACCACCGCATCGGAATGATGAGAAACGCCGATCTTGATCCTCTCTTCCAGTTCGGGTCCCTCCTCCCGCGTCGTGCGGGTCATGTAGACTTCCACGTTCTCATATTCTTCCAGGTACTGCTTGATGTACTGGCAGATGGTGAGATTGAGGTCCGATTCTTTTCGTCCGTTGGCCACGGCACCGGAATCCGGTCCGCCGTGTCCCGGATCCAGAGTGATGACGACGGGTCCCGTCTCCGCGGGTGCCGCCATTCCTGCCGGGACGGCAATACACGATATCAAAAGGACGGCAAGGATCCAAGCCGTCCATCTTTTGGAAGTTCTCATTGAGATCTCCCCCTGTTCTCAAGATAATGTTTCAAAAACTGTTCCGCCAGTGAGTTGGGCCGGATGTTTTCCAGTGCGCCCTCTTCCGTGAACCACTGCCAGCGGTCCACTTCTTCATTGTTGTGCACATCCATATCCCGTACGGTACAGGAAAAATTGAGCATGAGCGTATTGGAAGGTTCAAAGAAGTGGCTGCGGTTGAATGTCACGGTCTCCACCGTCAGACCCGTCTCCTCCATTACTTCCCTGCGTACTGCATCCTCCGCATCCTCTCCCCGGTTGATATACCCGGCGACCAGGATGTAACTGGGCCGTCCGTACTGCTGGATCAGAAGAAAACGGTCTTTGGACTGATTCTGCACCACCATGCTCACGGCGGTATTGTAGATCGGGTGGCGAAATGCCTCACAGGTGGGACAGTAGGCCACTTCCGTTTCCTCCTGGGGATGCATCCGCATCTCCAGTTTTGTCCCGCACTGCATGCAGTAGTTCATTTCCAGCTTCTTCGGCATCTCACGCTCTCCTTGATGGGTTATCTGCGGTTTTCGTATTCGATCTCATAGTACTGTTTCGGCGTATACTGCGGACTGAGCCGTACCAGGACCCGTCCGTCAATAATGGCCACGCTTCCGTCATTGGGATAGAGGGGCATGGACTGAAACTCCGGACTGTCCGAGATCGCTTTCATGGTATCCTCCGACGGCTCCTTCCACTGAACATTGAGCCAGTCATTGAGATAATAATAGATATGTTTGTTGGCCATCAGCACGGAGCTGGAAGGGCTGCTGTAATGGCGCACTTCATTGTAGGCCAGTACCTTACTGTAATAGATGTCTTCCGGGAAAGTGCCTACGATAGCCACTTCCATTCCGTTTTCGTATCCCGGCATGCTCTCCACTCTCGTCACCAGCGTGGTCAGAAAACGCTGTGTGGACCGGTGAGCCGTCTCCGATTCCGTATAGGCCAGGTTATCCGTCTGAGCAGACATGAGGATGATCAGCAGTACTGCAGCCGCTGCGGTGATGCGCAGTCCGGCATGCAGGACATTCTTCTCCCCCACCTGTTCCAGCAGGGCGATGGCCATCACCGCCAGAAGATAGACAGAGACAAAGGCGTATCGCATGATCGGTGCCTGTTTGGATACAACGGCCATGCAGTTGACTGCCAGAGGCATCAGCAGAAATGCGGCCAGAAGCAGGATCAGTTTGCCTCCGGTGCACCGGTTCTTCCGGATCAGGATCAGCAGGGTCACCAGGGACAGGACGGCCAGAAGGATGTTGAGCAGCACCAGCATCTTCGTCACATAGGATGTGGTGCCCGGAATGGTAAAGTAGAAAATGAAATCCTTATAGGCGCTCCAGAGGGAAGCAACGAGGCCTCCTCCCACGCCTGCGGATGCATCGTTGATGTTCTTATAGGAGATGAGGCTCAGGTCTTTCGCCGCAAGGAAGATCTTCAGCATCAGATAGTACAGTGCGATCCCCAGAAGGATCGTAATCAGGAAAGAAACTCCCTTCCGGACAACGTCTCCCGCACTCATTTCCGGATCCAGACAACGGCGGATCACCACGCAAAGTGCCAGTGCTGCCGCCAGAGGCAGATAGGCCTGATAGATCCCCATGGCGCAGGCGATGAGCACAGCCCCCGCAAGGATGCCCCACCGGGACCGGTTGCAGCACCACACTGCCAGCACCGCCAGCAGGATCCCGAACATATAGGCGGAGGCCGTAAACATGTACAGAAACGTATAAGCCACCGACGGGATCGCCACCATCATTGTGCCGGCCAGCGCACCGGCTGCCGGAGAACGCAGTTCCAGCAAATCCGCCACCACCGCGGCGGCAAGCGCCAGAAACAGCACCGACAGGAAACCGATCAGTGCCGGTGACTGCACAAAGCCGTGAAAATAGGAGGCATAGTGCAGGAACCACCGACCGGAGATGGTCATCTGCTGGGTATCATAGATACGGCTCAGCCCGTCCGGATTGGGGATGGTGTTGGTAAAGGCGTACAGATGAATGACATACCCGAAGACGAAGGCCGCTACGAAGGCGGCAAGAACGCCGGGAGAGCATCGTTTCACCCGATCCCACAGTCCGAAGCCGGGAGCCGGATTCCGATTGTATTTCTTCTCTTCCATAAAAAGCTCCAAAAATGATCAAAACAGTCATGGATCCGATAAACCCCGGGGAGGAAAACCGGATCCGTTTATCCTAAACAGTATAACAAAGACCCTGTCTGAAAACAAGTTTGCCGGAAACGCGAACGCTCCCGGACACAGGGACCGGGAGCGTTGTTTTGTCTGTTGTTATTTCTTCAGTTCTTCCACGATCTTTGCATTGGCTGCAATGGTGTTGGATTCCGCATCCATGATCTGAGACAGTTCTCCGGCTGCCGCATCCAGATCGTCGCTGTAGACGATATAGTCACAGAACGAGGAATCTTCCAGCTGACGCTGAGCCTCCTCCATGCGGATAGGCACTTCAAAACGGTTGCGGGCGGTGGCCTGATACCGTTTTTCCAGTTCCTCTCTGCTCTGGGGGATCATAAAGACACATACCGCCTCCGGCATGTTCTTTTTGATTTGACTGGCACGGCTCAGTTCCAGGTTCAGAAGAACGTTCTTTCCCTGGGCGGTCTGCTCGTTGACCTGCCGCCGGGAGGTACCGTAGTCATTGCCTGCAAACTCGGTGCACTCCAGAAGGTCGCCTTCTGCCTTCAGTGCGTCCCATCCTTCCAGATCGTAAAAGTAGAAACCGACGCCGTTTTCTTCTCCGGCTTTCATCTTCCGTGCAGTGACAGGAATGATGAAGCCGATGTCCTCACGGCTCTCGATGGTCTTTTTCATCACATCGCCGATCCCGGCACCGGAGGGGCCGGATACAACGAACAGTCTTCCAGTTTTATCTGACATGGTTTCAATCCCCTTTTGTATTGCGATGATTTCACTACTACAGCATAGCACAAGTGTGTTTTCGAAACTGTGTATTCTGCCACAGTTATTCCATTTCTCTCAAGACCTCATCCAGCAGTTCCGGCAGAGAGACCTTGACGGGATCCGCGGTGCAGCCATGAACATAGAAGGCATGCCCGTTGGGCAGGATCACGGACTGGATATCTCCGTTGGGAGGAAGGCGGTATTTCTTCTCCATCCGCCAGGCAAGCTCCATCAGCTCGGCGTCTGTCAGTTCATTGAACTTCTTCCGTGCCGCTTCCTCCAGTTTTTCATAACGGAAACGGTGTTCCTTCTCATAGGTCTCCACGGCTTTCTGGTTCTTTTCATATTCCTCATCGGAAAGCTCCGCATCGTCGAAATTGATGGATCCGGTGTCCGGTTCCTTCTCCAGCATCTCCCAGAAAAGATGGCTGAGAAGCTCATCCGCAGGATCCTCTTCCCCGGTGACCATCCGGAAAAACTGCTGGGTCCCCACTTCCCGGAACTTGGCATTCAGGGAAATGAACCGCTTATCCGTCCCCGCAATGAACTGATCCAGAACATCTTCCGACGGGAAGAAGGCATTCATTCTGTGAAAATAGGCCCATGCCAGAGCACATCCCAGTTCCGACAGTCCTTCCTCTTCCCCGTGGTGCTTCCGGTACCGCTCCTGGAAATCCGTACGGGTGATCTCAGTTTTTCCTGCTTTGAACATGACATTTCCTCCATGATATGATACGATAAGAATAATATACTACAGGTTGTGGTCAAAATCGATAGTCAATCTATATCTTGTGTCCTGTTTTTTTCGTTTTCCCTCACTCAATTGAACGGAAAAACCGCTGTCAAGGCCAATTGTGCAAAATCTCGCCGATATTTTTCGTCTTTTTTAGTGTATTCTTCACCTTGATTTCGTCGTGTGTCTCACGTAAGATTGTAAAATGTAATTGTATGCGCATTGAAAAAGAAACAGACCTTAAGAAAAACTGGTCATCCAGCCAAACGAAAGGTAATTTATAATGAAGAAAAAACTAATCAGCATTCTTGTCGCTGTGGCTCTTGCCGTGATGCTTCTTCCCGCCGCTGTACTGGCAGACGGCGCCCCCCTTGGCATCCTGGGCAATGGAACCGGCGGACTTTACATCGATATCAACACTGCTCCCTATACCACTTTCGCACAGAAAGACTGGGGACAGTATGCATATAACAAGGGCGGCTGTGCCTGGTTTGCTTCTTCCCGTGTCAATCAGCTCACCGGAAAAGGCGATACCATCTGGAGCGGCGAAAGCTGGATCAGCGGACGCGGCGCCGAACTGGGATTTTCCACCGGCACCTCCATCCGGGCCAAGGCCCTTGCCTGCTACGGACACCACGTCAGTGTCATCGAAGCGGTGGACGGAAACAACGTTCTGGTCAGTGAAGGCGGTTATTCCGATTCCGATCACGGCTACTGCATCATCCACTGGAAGACACTGCAGCAAGTGGAAAATGGTGACAACGGATCTCTGGGCGAATTTCTCGGCTACGTCTATCTCGGTGTTTCCGGAGGAGGCGGCGGAAGCCCCACTCCCGCTCAGAATTATAAGACCGGTCTTTATGAGATCACTACCTTAAGTGATGCTCTGAACGTCCGCAGCGGCGCCGGTGACAACTATCAGGTCATCGGTCAGATCGCCAAAGGAGCCGTCGTCAATGTTACGGCCACCAACGGAAGCTGGGGCCGCATCAACTACAACGGTCAGGCCGGCTGGATCGCACTGCAGTTCTGCACGGAGACGACTTCCTCCAACAACCCGGTCACAAAGATCGCGCTGTCCACGGATTCCGTATTCCTGAATCTCGGAGCGACCACACGGCTGTCGGTCAGCTTTACTCCGGCCACTTCCCGCGCTGCAGTTTCCTGGACTTCCTCCAACCCCAATGTGGCAACGGTGGATTCCAACGGCACCATCCGCGGAAACCGTTCCGGCTACACCGTCATCACGGCGAATGCAGGCGGCAAGAGCGCTGCGTGTCTCGTCAGCGTCACCTTTAATGACGTCCGTGATACCGGCACCTATTTCTTCGGCCCGGTCTACTGGGCAGTGGGCCGCAGCATCACCGTGGGAACCGGGGACAATCTGTTCTCACCGGATGCAGCCTGCACCCGTGCACAGGTGGTAACGTTCCTGTGGAAGACGCTGGCAAGTCCGGCTCCCTCTTCCAACGCCAACCCCTTCTTTGATGTGAAACAGGGTTCGTATTACTACGATGCCATCCGCTGGGCGGCAGAACAGGGCATCACCTCCGGTACCGCACCGAACCAGTTCTCACCGGACAAACCCTGCACCCGTGCAGAAGTGCTCACCTTCCTGTGGCACGCATACGGCTCACCCAAAGAGTCCGCCAACAACCAGTACTATGATGTAGCAGCCAACAGCTACTACGCTGTACCGGTGACCTGGGCATCCAAGAACAAGATCACCACCGGCACCTCGGCAAATATCTTCTCTCCGGATGATTTTTGTTCCCGCTGCCAGATGGTCACATTCCTGTATCACCTGTATGCCTAAGAGTTTTATATGATAGCAATTACGGCAGGCCGAACGGCCTGCCGTTTCTTTTTTGTTTTTCAGCTGTCAGATCCCCAGCAGATCCCGACATCCGATTCCGAAGCCCCCGTCATTGTTATTGCCGGTAACATCATCGGCGATGCGTTTTACGGCCTCCACGGCGTTTTCCATGGCAATGCCCTTCCCTGCCGCCATCAGAAATGAGATGTCATTGATATCGTCGCCGAATGCGGCGGTCTTCTCCATGGGGATCTGAAGCATCCCGCACAGTGCTTTCATGGTGATTCCCTTGTTGGTGCCGCTTCCGTTGATCTCGATATTCAGCGGACTGGATTTGGAGATCTCAAACTGGGGAAACCGCTCCTGTACGATGGGAAGATACTGATCCCTCAGCTGCGTTGTCCGGAAGAAATACTGAAACTTCTGCATGGGTGTCCCCCGTTCCCGGATGGTCGTCTCGAAATCATCCAGCGGCGTGCGGTATTTCAGTACCATGTCCCGTACCGGGGACGGAGGCAGAAATTCCGGAACTTCCTCATACATCTCCCGGGGGATCCAGCCCCAGCTGTCCTGATAGCAGTCATACAGGCATGGAATGGTCCTGGCATACTCCAGCAGAGGGATCGCTTCCTCATAGATGATCCCGGTGGAAAATACGAGGCCCTTCTTTTCCTTGTCGTAGATCCCGGCTCCGTTTTCCGTAACGGCATACCGGATGGCGGGATGCTCCCGGATCCCTTCCGGAATGGCCTGATACAGTCTTCCGGTACAGGGCACCGCCTGGATCCCCGTTTCCTTCATCCGGTCCAGCGCACGGATGTTCTCTTCCGGAATCTGTTTTTCGTCATTTAAAAAGGTGCCGTCCAGATCGAAGGCGACCAGCAGATATTCACTCATAGGATTGTTCCTTTATCCGTAGTGGCTCCATTATACTGATTGTTTACAGACAGGACAAGTTTTCCTCCTCTGTTTTTAAGTTGAATTTAAGTTCCGCGGATATACTCAGAGCCGTAAGAACA
>CADCMP010000042.1 GCA_902802565.1 Oscillospiraceae bacterium | reverse complement strand
GCATACTCTGCTGCACCCAGTGCGCCCATCAGCTGCGGGTCGGTCTTCAGCTCAACGACTTTCAGCTTCAGAACTTTCTCGATAGCTTCTTTCAGGCCGTCGTTCTTTGCGCAACCACCGGTCAGGGTGACGGAGTCAACAGCGCCGGCTTTCTTAGCCATAACGAAGCAACGTTTTGCAACGGACATCTCGATACCAGCTGCGATTTCGTCAGTCGGTTTGCCTTCGCCGACGAGAGTGATAACCTCGGACTCAGCGAAAACGGTGCACTGTGCGGTGATGGGGATAACGTTCTTAGCAGTCAGGGACAGCTTGGAGAACTCGGGCAGAGTTACTTCGAATGCAGAAGCCATAGCCTCGAAGAAACGACCAGTACCAGCAGAGCACTTATCGTTCATAGCGAAGTTCTTAACAGTGCCGTCGGTGTCAACGCTGATGCCCTTAACGTCCTGTCCGCCGATGTCGATGATAGCGCGAACGCTGGGATCGGTGACGTGAACGCCCATTGCGTGGCAGGAGATCTCGGAGATGTTTTCATCTGCGAAAGGAACCTTGTTACGGCCGTATCCGGTACCAATCAGGTAAGCCAGATCTTTGGAGCCCTTCAGGCCTGCGGTTTTGCAAACTTCTTCCATAGCGAGCTTTGCGCTCTCTTCGGAGTTGATTTTGCTTCTGATGGTGGTATCAGCTACGATTTTTCCTGCTTCGTCAAGAATGACTGCCTTAGTGTAGGTGGAACCTACGTCGCATCCGCCAAAGTATTTCATGTTTTTTCCTCCCATAAATTTTAAGTCAACGACAATGCCTGTACGAATTGCTGTCTCCTCACGGCAGATCCGCCGCTGTTTCAGGATCCGGTATTTTCTTGAAAATGCCCGGAAAAATCACACCGGAAAGACCTTCCTCTCAGTCCCGTTCGAAGACCTTCGCCAGTGCATTCGACGTTGCTTTTACTTGGTGAGTTCAGTATAACTATTTTTTTCACAATGTGTTGTCTCACAGAGTATGCTTTTGTGACATTTTGTCCTAAGAAACAGAAAGTGTGACAAAAAATAGACTTGCATTTTTTCGTCACACTTGATTCTTTTGAGATTATGTCAATTGCGGTCGATTTTTTGCCGGAACAACCCGTCGTTTCGGATCATTTTTCGAAGTTCATGACACCAGACTTTCGGCAAGGAGTGCCCCGTACCGGTACATTCCTCCCGCCGCTTCATCGATATGGGTCTGGTCCATGGGTGCCTTTCCATTATCGCAGGCCGCCAGCAGTGCCTTGATATAGAGGTTGCGGATATGATCGTCGATGCGATCCGCCGTTTCGCTTCCCGGAACGACCCCCTGCATTTCCCAGCACAGAGTTCCCAGCTCTTCCGCCCTGCGTCCCGCCATCAGGATCTGGGGAAAGTCCTCCTTCTCCAGCGCCGAAGGGTCCTTTCTCTGCCACGCCGCTGCCAGCATGCCCGCATAGGCACCCAGCTGGATATACTGCATGGGGATCATGGAGATCTGATCCGTCCCCTTGCAGTAGTCCACAACGCCCTGATAGATCTGCTGGCATACCGGAGCCTGCTGCCGGAGGATCGCCTCCGGCACCGGTACATCGGGCACATGGATCCCCTTGCTCTCCCCGTCGGCGATAAGTTTCGGTAATACTTCTGTACTTGTAGCCATGGTGTTCCTCCTTGATGGATCAGGTCGCCCTGCCGGCAAACTGGGTATTGTAAAGGGAATAGTACTGTCCCTGTCTGGCGATGAGCTCGTTGTGTGTCCCGGTCTCTGCGATGTGGCCGTGGTCCATGACGATGATCTGATCGGCGTCCTGGATCGTGGACAGCCGGTGGGCAATGATCAGGCTGGTCCGTCCTTCCATCAGCCGGCACATGGCGTCCTGGATGTTCTTTTCGGTTCGCGTATCCACATTGGACGTGGCCTCGTCCAGGATCAGCACATACGGATAGGACAGGAATGCCCGTCCGATGGTCATAAGCTGACGCTGGCCCTGAGACAGATTGGCACCGGATCCGGTGAGCACCGTTTCATATCCCTCCGGAAGCGTCTCGATCATGGAATCACAACAGGCGGACTCCGCCGCAGCACGGATCTCCTCTTCCGTAGCATCGGGTTTGGCATATGCGATGTTGGAACGGATGGTGTCCGTAAACAGTACGGTTTCCTGAAGCACGATGCCGATGTTGTCCCGGAGATCCTTCAGCGGAATATCCCGGATGTTGACTCCGTCCAGCGTGATCTCTCCGCTGTCAATATCGTAATAGCGCATCAGAAGGTTGATAATGGTGGTCTTTCCGCTGCCGGTGGATCCCACAAGCGCGATCTTCTTCCCCGATTCCACTTTCAGATTAAAGTCGTAAATGATCTGTTTGCCGGGTACATAGGAGAAGTTGACGTGTTTGAACTCAATGACGCCCTGTGTGCTCGGCATCCGGTGTGTCCCGGTGTCGGTCTCATCCACATGATCCAGCACTTCAAAGATCCGTTCCGCACCGGCCAGTGCCGTCTGGATCTCGCCGTACAGCTGTGCCAGCTCATTGATGGGCCTGGAAAACTGTTTGGAATAAACGATGAACGCGGAGATCACGCCTACCGTGATGGAGCCCCGGATGACGAAGATCGCCCCGAATACCGCCACCAGCACAAAGGACACATTGTTGAGCATGTTCATCATCGGCCCCATGGAATTGCTGATGATCTGTGCGATGATTCCTGTTTTCGTCAGGTCATCGGAGGTCTCCGCGAATTTCCTCACCGCTTTTTCCTGCTGATTGTACGCTGTCACCGTTCGGTAGAAGTTGACTTCCTCCACCACGATCCCATTGACCGATCCCAGCAGTTCCTGCTGCCTCAGATAGTACTTGCGGATGCTCTTGGAAATAATCCGGGTTAACAGCACGGAGAAGATGATGACGGAGCAGGAGATCAGGGTCAGCTGCCAGGAATAGATCAGCATGACCGTGAGGGTTCCCACCAGCATGAGCACGCCGGAGCACAGGGAGCTGAACGACGAGGACACAACGTTGGAAATGTTCTCCGCGTCGTTGGTCATGCGGCTCATCAGGTCCCCGTGGGAATGGTTGTCCAGATAGGAGACCGGCAGGCGCAGCATCTTTCCGAAGAGATCGCTGCGCATCCGTTTGATGATCCGCTGGCTGAGATGGGCACTGACGTATTCCTGCAGCAGCGTAAACGCGCTGTGGAGCAGGTACATGACGATCATCAGAATAAGAAAACGCGGAAGGGCATCAAACTGTTTCGCGGCGATGCTGTCGATGGCGCCGCTCTGCAGCGTCGGAGCGATGATGGAAGCGGCGGCTCCCACCGTCACGCAGATGAACAGGATCACGAGCCTTCCGGTCTCCGGCCGGAAATAAGCGATCAGGCGTCGGAACGTCCTGCTTCTGTTCTGTGCCTTTTCCACCGGTGCCCCCAGATTACGGGGTCCTCCCCTGCGGAAAGTAGGCTGCGGTGCATTGTTCGGAGCATGGTTGGGAGTGCTCATTCGGCGGCACCTCCCATCTTCACCTGAGACTGATAGATATCCTGATAGGTCGCACAAGTCCGAAGCAGCTCCTCATGGCATGCACAGGCAATGATGGAACCGTTCTCCATGACCGCGATGCGGTCGGCGTTCTTGATGGAGGCAATTCGCTGGGCAATGATGATCCGGGTGATCCCGGCATAATCCCGGTCCAGCGCATCATACAGTTTTGCTTCGGTGACCAGGTCCAGTGCACTGGTAGAGTCATCCAGAATGAGGATCTCTCCCTTTTTCAGGAGCGCACGCGCGATGGCGACACGCTGACGCTGGCCGCCGGAGAGGCTGGTGCCTCCCTCTGCCACCGGCGTATCGTATCCGTGAGGCTGTTCCAGTATGAATTCCTCCGCCTGCGCGGCCTGTGCCGCGGCACGGACTTCCTCCTCCCCGGCCTGTTCCCGGCCGATAAGGATGTTCTCGCGGATCGTGGTGCTGAACAGCTCATTTTTCTGTGGGACCGCTGCGACGCGTTCCCGCAGATCCTTCAGTTTATAATCCCGGACATTGACTCCGTCCACCTCCACCGTTCCCTCCGTCGCATCGTAGAACCGGCTGATCAGACTGACCAGGCTGGTCTTTCCGCATCCGGTGGATCCGATGATGCCAAGCACCTCGCCGGGACGGACCTCCAGATCGATGTCATGGAGCACCTCCGCCTGGTTATCGGGATAGGAGAATGTCACGTTCCGGAAACGTACACTTCCCTTTTCCGGTGTCTCCCCCACTCCCGGGCCGTCTGTGATGGCGGGCTCGGTCCGGAGGATCTCATTAAGACGGCGGCCGGAGGCGAAGCCGCGGGAGAAGGTCTGAAAGATCATGGCCAGCATCATCATGCCGTTCAAGATCTGGGAAATATAGGTGATGGCCGCCATCACGTCACCGGGACGGATGGCTCCGGCTCTCGTCTGAATCCCGCCGATCCAGATCAGCGCCACGACGGCCATGTTCAGGATGATATTCATGATGGGGCGCATGAAACTCGTCAGGATCAGCACCCGCATCTGCGTTTCCACCAGTTCCGTATTGGCTTTATCAAATCTCCCGGTCTCTGTATCCTCCTGAATGAAGGCTCGTACCACACGGGCTCCGGAGATGTTTTCTCCAATCACCGTATTCATCCGGTCGATCCGTTTCTGAAGGATCGTAAACAGCGGATTGGTCTTCCACAGGATAAAGACGATATCCAGAATGACCAGCGGGAACGCACAGGCCACAACAATATTAAAATGCACATTCAGGGACAGGAGCGTGAAAGTCCCCGCAATGAGAAACATGGAAGAGCGGATCAGCCCCCTAACGACGGACATCACCAGCCGCTGCACCTGGGAAACATCATTGGTGACACGGGTGATGAGGGATCCGGTGGTGAAGGAATCCGTCTGTTCAAAAGACATCCCCATGATTCGGGAAAAACAGGCTTTCCTCACCTCATTGCCATAGCTCTGTCCGCAGATGTTGGTCATGGCGGCACAGAGGATGCCAAACAGTCCCCCTGCCAGCACGATCAAAAGCATGCGGATCCCCACCGTGGTAATAAGAGCAATATCCGGAGTCCCGTTTCCGGAGAGCCCCAGGATGCCGTCATCCACGATGCGCGCCATCAGTTTCGGCTGGATCATGTCCGCTGCCACTTCTCCTATCATGAAGAGGGCCGCCAGCAGCGCAAAGATCCAGTATTTTTTCATGTATCGGAGCATTCAAGTCTCCTTCCGGTCCGGTTTAAAGCAGCGGTGCAATGGCTTTCACCAGCACACAGGTGATCTTTGTATGTAATTTCTCGCTGCGTACCATCTTTTTCGTGACCTTCCGGCACTGACGCAGGGTCTGCTGGAAATCATCTTCGATATCCGGGATGCATGCCGTCCGGTACAGATACGTGGCACACTCAAAATGGTGATACAGACTGCGGTAATCCAGATTGATGGTCCCTACCACAGCGCGCACGTCATCGCTGACGAAAACTTTCGCATGCACAAACCCGGGTGTGTATTCATAGATCTTGACGCCGGCGCGGAGCAATGTCATGTAATGTCCCTTTGCCAGAGCATACGGGATCGCCTTATCCGGGATTCCCGGAAGAATGAGCTTCACATCCACGCCGCGGGAAGCCGCCAGCTTCAGCGCCGCAGTCAGTTCGTCATCCAGGATCAGATAGGGTGTCATGATGTGGACAAACCGGCTGGCATGATTGAGGATGTCCATATAGACAAACTCCCCGACCTTGTCCTGATCCAGGGGATTGTCTCCATAGGGCATCACGTAACCCAGAGTGTTCTTCGGGATCTCCGCCGGAACACTGAGGTATTTGAGGTAGGACTCCTCCGTGCCGGTAAGGTTCCATGCGGACAGGAACAGAAGGGTAAAGCTCTTTACGGCCTCCCCCTTAATCATCAGCGCCGTATCCTTCCACTTGCCGAACTTTTCCAGTTCATTGATATACTCATCTGCAAGATTCACGCCGCCTGTAAAAGCCGTCTTTCCGTCGATCACCATGATCTTGCGGTGATCCCGGTAATTGTAGTGGGTGGAAACAAAGGGTCTTAGCGGTGAGAACACACGGCACTTGATCCCCAGTTTTTCCAGACGTTTGGGGTAATCGGAAGAGAGTTTTGTGATCTCACAGGTTCCGTCATAGATCACACGGACGTCCACGCCCTCCTGGACTTTTCTGGCCAGAATCTCCAGGATCTTCCCCCACATGATTCCCTCATTGATGATGAAGTATTCCAGAAAGATAAAGTCCTCTGCCTTATCCAGTTCCCACAGCATGGTCTCCAGCATATCCTCCCCCATGGGGAAATAGCGCACATCCGTATTGTTGTAAATCGGATAACAGCCGGTGCGACGGATGTAGTGAGCCATGCCGGCGGTCTCGGGACTGATCTCCTTTACCTCCCGGAGAACATCGGGGTCCTGGATGATCAGGTCCTTTTCCTTCTCGGTGAGGTCTTCCACTCTCTGTTTCAGTTTCCGGTGTCCCAGATTCGTCCAGCAGTACAGATAGAACAACGCACCGAATACGGGAAGGATACTGATGATGACAAGCCAGGTGATCTTTGCCGTAGAATCCATCGGGCTGTTGATTACGAGGATGGCCATGAAGGCATCCAGGATGCCCATGAATACCATGTAGTGGGGCATATACTCCCGCAGGCTGCCGATCCACAGCGTGATCAGCGCAACCTGCAGAACGAGCAGCAGAATCACGATCCCGGTGCGGCTGAACAGTATGGACAGAAGGCCCTTCTTTCCGCGTTTCAGAAGCTGAATTCCGTTGGTGTTGAAATCATCATTGATTTTGGATTCTTCCAGGATCTGCTTTACATTTTTATCGGCAGTTTCCACGTCGGTCACCCCCTTGTTTTTCCATGTTTTATTTTACACTAGATCAATTGACCTTGGCAATTCATCCTTTTGAAATCTGTGGCAGATACGTCACTGTTTCCTCTGCATCCCCCGTTATAATGAAGTCAGAAAGAAGGTGTTTTTCCATGGCGAATCATTTATCTTCGGAAAAATCCCCCTACCTGCTTCAGCACAAGGACAACCCCGTAGACTGGTATCCCTGGGGCGAGGAAGCGCTGAACCGTGCCAGAGAGGAAAACAAACCCATCTTCCTGAGTGTCGGTTACTCCACGTGTCACTGGTGCCATGTGATGGCGCACGAATCCTTTGAGGATGCGCAGGTGGCGGAGATCCTCAACAGAAATTACATTCCCATAAAGGTCGACCGGGAAGAACGGCCGGATATCGATGCGGTATACATGAACGTCTGTCAGGCCATGACCGGTTCCGGCGGATGGCCGCTGACGGTGATCCTGTCACCGGATCAGCTTCCCATTTATGCCGGCACCTATTTCCCGAAATACAGCTCCTATTCCCGGATCGGTCTGCTGGATATTCTCAATCAGATTGCACCCATGTGGCAGACGACGCCGGAAAAGCTGACGGAAAACGGAAACAAAATCGTGGACTATCTCAACCGAGTGTCCGCTTCCCGGAAGGGAGAGCCCCGTCCGGAACTGCTGGACAAGACTTATGAGATGCTGAAGAAAAACTTCAGTGCCCAGTGGGGAGGATTCAGCACCGCACCCAAGTTCCCCACACCCCATCATCTGCTGTTCCTGATGCAGTACAGTGAGAGCCATCCGGGATCCGATGCCATGCACATGGTGGAACAGACGCTGGACGCCATGGCCCGCGGCGGCCTGTTCGATCATATCGGCGGCGGATTCTCCCGGTATTCCACGGATGAGAAATGGCTACGTCCCCATTTTGAGAAGATGCTGTATGACAATGCGCTTCTCCTTATGGCCTATACGGAAGCCTACCAGCGGACAGGAAAGGAAGAATACGCCGATATTGCCCGCCGCACAGCGGATTATGTACTGCGGGAGATGACCTCCCGGGAAGGCGGATACTTCAGTGCCCAGGACGCCGACAGCGATGGTGTGGAAGGAAAGTATTATCTTCTCAGCGGTCTGCAGATCCTCCAGGTGCTGGGCGAAGACGACGGACATGAGTTCTGCCGACGCTACGGAATCGATCCCGGCTCCAAATTTCCGGAGATCCCGAACCGCATCGGCATCGAGGAAGCGTCATGGAAGAAAGACGATCCCCGTCTGCAGCAGCTGTATGCCTATCGCCGGGACCGCACGGTCCTGCACTGTGACGACAAGATCCTTCTGTCCTGGAACTGCTGGATGATCATGGCCATGATACAGGCTGGGATGGTGCTGGAGGAACCGTCCTACTCGGAGAGTGCCCTCCGCGCCATGGAGTTTCTCTCCTCCCATATGATTTCGAAAAACGATCGCCTCTGTCTGCGCTATCGGGACGGTGACGCATCCTATGACGGGCAGCTGGAGGATTATGCGCTCTTTGCCCTGGCCGGTCTTTCTCTTTACCGCTGGACCGGGGACAGCAGTTATCTGCAGCAGGCCCTGCACCGGGCCCGTCAGATGATTGAACTGTTTGAGGATCCCGCCGGCGGTGGCTACTACCGGTCGGCGGAAGACGGAGAGACGCTGATCATGCGCACCAAGGAACTCAATGACGGTGCCATGCCCGCAGGAAACTCCTGCGCGGCCATGGTCCTGGCCCAGCTGTCGCTGCTTACCGGGGAGAGCTTCTGGTCGGATGCCACACGGAGGCAGCTTACCAGCATCGCCGGGTCCGCGGAGAAGTTTCCCATTGGGTTCACCTATGCCATGCTGGCCATGGATCAGATGCTCTCTTCCCATCAGGAACTGGTCTGCTGCACCCGCGGAATGCCCACGGAGCATCTGGACTATCTGAAGAAGACTCCTGCCCGCAATCTGAGCATCCTGATCAAGGATCCTGCGGGAGAAGCGGTTCTGAATTCTGCGGCTCCCTTTACAGCGGCGTATGCAATTCCGGAAAGCGGCACCTGCTGGTACCTGTGTGAGAACGGGTCCTGCCGATTGCCCTCCGATACCTTTCCTCTGACAAAAAAAGATGACTGAGAAAACTCAGTCATCTTTTTTCTGTTC
The DNA here is from genome assembly GCA_902802565.1 of Oscillospiraceae bacterium. Classification (GTDB taxonomy): domain Bacteria; phylum Bacillota; class Clostridia; order Oscillospirales; family Oscillospiraceae; genus UBA2922. The sequence continues at coordinate 1,573 of CADCMP010000042.1, read as the reverse complement.
TTCGTTTTTACTTGTTGTCGTAATGCATCAGAGCCCAGGCAACTACGGCAGCCACGCGGTCCTCGTTGACGACGCTGTAGCCTTCCGTCACCATGCGGTATGTGGCGTTTTCCTTTTTCTCGGCCTCGCTCATGCCATCAAAACGGGCAATGATCTCTTTGGATTTGACCTTCATCAGAAGTTTGTTGATGCCTTTGAGCTTCTTGTAGTCATATCCGCCCTGGACATAGTAAACATCCATGTACGGCTCGCTCTTCAGGCTCTTCTTGATCATATTGGTCTGTGCCGGGGATTCCGGAGACATGCCGACCGCTACGACACAGAGAATCTTGCAGCCTGCTTCTTTGGCCTTCTTGTAGCCTACCACTTTGCCGGCCATGACCCATCCCATGAAGATGGTTACTTCATTGGTGCGGTCTGCCGGAATGTTATCTACAGGGAATGCATCGATTTTTGCATTCTTGCTGACGATCTCTGCATACTGTTTGGTATAACCAGTATTGGATGCATAGACGATAATCATATTATTCTCCCTCCATATAATCCACTGACTCTTCAATCAGTATTTTCGTTCGTTTTTTAATTATAAAATACGTTCGATACGAAAAGCAATGGAAAAGTCAGTCAATTGTGATTTTTTTCGCAATTTGCGAGGATCGTTCCTTATTTGAGGATCTTCACGATCTTGACAAGGATCGGAAGCAGGGCCATCAGCTGCTTGGTGGACAGTCCGCCGCTGCTCTGCTGCTGCGAGCCTGCACCGAGGAGGCCGCTGAGGATGTTGGACGCATTCAGTCCGCTGCTCTGCTGCGGTTTGCTTCCCTGCATAAAGGTGATAAGATCCGTCAGCTGGAATCCGTCTGCAAGGGGATTCTGCTGTGCCTGAACCTGAGGAGCCTGTGCAGACGCGAAGTTGAGCAGAGTTCCCAGATTCAGTCCGCTGCTGGCCTGATTGCCGGAAACCAGAGATGAGAACACCTGGTTGGTCGCTGCGGTACCGAGAAGATCAAACAATCCTCTGGAATCCTCTGCGGACAGATCCTTGCCCATGGAGCGTGCAGTTTCCTGAAGAGACTGTACGTCATTGCACTGTGACAGTTCCTGTACTAACTCCTGTACATCAGCCTGTTTCTTTTCGCTCATAGTATTTTCCTCCATATTTTTGCTAAATTCGATTGTCATCATCTTATTTGTTTTATGATAGTTTTATCTTATCTTTTTTTATACACGATTGCAATAATGTCCGTCAAAAAAAGGCGGAAGCTGTGTGAGGGAAATTGACGTCCGCTGCTTTTGCGGAGATTGAAATCGTACCGGCGTAATGCTATGATGTTTGAGTATCCGCCGGACGGAATCATAACACGGATCACCGCCGGGACAGAGGATCAATACGGCGGAAAACCGTCTTAAAATGAATTGAGGGGCAATTATGGAGAACAACACCACCCGATACGGCCTTCTGGGAGATGCCAAGCGGCTGGGCGAGATCCTGTCTGTGGCCAATAAATACAAAGTGACCCAGGGACTGACTCCGGACAAGGTCTACAACATGTTCAAGGATCTCGGCACCGCC
>CADCMP010000041.1 GCA_902802565.1 Oscillospiraceae bacterium | reverse complement strand
GACACGGCGCTGCAGAGCGATTTCATCCGGAAGCACGTTCCCGACCGGATCCTTCAGGCCTATGCCCATCCGGACCGCGCCCTCTTCTACGAAGGCTGATCCGGATCCTGCGATTCATCCCGGAAAGGAGGTATGGCAGTCATGGTATTTCGTGATGAGACCTACCGGGTACTTCTGGTGTCCGCCGCCGAAAAATTCAATACCGTCACCTGCTCCCTTCTTCCCGGTGCGGAGTTCTATCCCGTGGAGATCGTGAAAACGGCAAAAGCCGCCCAGCGGCGGCTCCTGGAACAAGAATTCGATCTGATCCTCGTAAACACGCCGCTGCCGGACGAGTTCGGGACGGAACTGGCCATGGACGCGTGTCTCAGGAGCCGGGCCGGCGTCCTGCTTCTGGTGAAACGGGAGCTCCATGACGAGATCTGCGCCAAAGTGACGGACGCGGGTGTCCTCACGCTGCCGAAGCCCACCAGCGAGGCGGTGATGCGTCACATGCTCCGCAAAATGGGCCCTCATCTCCGCCCGTCAGATGACGGAGGAGGAAGCCCATCAGTACATTCAGCGCCAGTCCATGGATCGGCGTATCTCCAAGCGCACAGCAGCAGAGGAGATCCTCCGGACCCTGCAGAACTAGCGCATACAGAAAAGGGCCGTCAGGATTCTGACAGCCCTTTTTCCTATTCGTTTTTCCAATCTCTTATCCGTATGGCATCACTAGTTCCGAACAATTCGCAGCCGGTTCGGTAGGCGCGGTTTGTTCTTCCCGGAATCTCTCTTTTTTTGCCATTGACGCCTTATGGCAAAATATGGTTATAATGGAATCAGAGAACTCACAATAACTGAAAAAGGAGGCACCCACGATGAAAAAAACCAGAAAGATTCTCTGCCTCCTGTTATGTGTCATGCTGGTCTGTATGACCCTGGCCGGAAGCCTGACGGCGATGGCCGTGGATGCCTCTGTGGAAGTGCAGGGGACCGGGTATGTAGACCTGGGAAACGTGATCCAGCTCACCGAGTATTCCGACGGCGTCCTCCATCTGATTTACTATCCCAAGTGGATGGAGACGTCCCAGGTACAGATGCCCATTCTGGTGTTTGCCAACGGAACGGGCTGCGCGCCGGTGCTGTATATCAGTTTCCTCATGCAGATGGCAGAACAGGGATTTGTGGTGGTAGAGAGCTCCAATATCATGTCCGGTGACGGGCAGGATCAGATCGCGTGTCTGGACTATATCCTGACCAAGAACACCGACCCCAGCAGCGTTTTCTGCGGAAAGCTGGACGCCAACCGCGTCGGCACCTTCGGCCATTCGCAGGGCGGCCGCGGTTCCGTCAACGCGGCCATCAGCGACCCCCGGTTCAAAGCGGTGATCTATATCGCCGGAAGCAGCTATGTCTGGGAAACCCAGAACTTGACCACGCCGACACTGTTCCTGTCGGCCCGTACCGATTTCTTCGTATTCTCCCCGGTGTGGGTGAGACCAAACTATGAGGTGTGCAGCGCCCCGGCGGTGTACGCCAACATGATCGGCGGATATCACACCAAGGCGTTTCTAAAGCCCAGCACGTATAACTACTACTGCACCGAGTGGTTCAAGGCCTGGCTCAACGGAGACCAGGAGGCCCTGAACCGGTTTCGGCCAGGAGGACAGATGTCGCAGGATCCGGGATGGGAGGATTTCGCATCAAAGAACTTCTAAGACATACAAAAAATACACCGTACCGGAAAGCTGGTACGGTGTATTTTTCGGTGTGATACGAAAATATAAGAGCCGCACCGGGAAGGGTCTGGTGCGGCTGTATAAACAGGGAGGCAATGATCTTTATTCACCCGCTGGTTTCTTGTCGGGATTTTTTGCATAGTAGTCCTCCAGGGCGGCCTGGATGGCTTCCTCCGCCAGCACGGAGCAGTGCATCTTGTAATCGGGCAGTCCGTCCAGAGCCTCTGCCACGGCCTTGTTGGTCAGCTGCATGGCCTCCGCCACGGGTTTGCCCTTGATCAGTTCCGTTGCCATGGAACTGGAAGCGATGGCGCTGCCGCATCCGAAGGTCTCAAACTTCACGTCTTTCACGATATCGTCCTCGATCTTCAGATACATCTTCATGATATCGCCGCATTTTGCATTTCCCACTTCACCGATACCGTCGGCGTCCTCGATGGTACCCACGTTTCTCGGATTGCGGAAATGATCCATTACTTTCTCGCTGTATAATGCCATAACTGTCTTTCTCCTTCTATATTCCAAATGATCTTATTTCTGATTTCTTACAGGATGTGCGGGGTCTTCCCTGCCTCCAGATCTCTCCATACCGGGGAGAAGCTGCGGAGGTATTCCACCACTTCCTTGGTGGACTGGATCAGGTAATCCACTTCCTCATCGGTGATATCCTCGCCCAGGGACAGGCGGAGGGAACCATGGGCCACATCGTGCACGCGCCCGATGGCCAGCAGCACGTGGCTGGGATCCAGGGAGCCGGAGGTACAGGCACTGCCGGAGGAGGCGCTGATGCCCTTGTCGTCCAGAAGAAGCAGCAGGGACTCGCCCTCAATGCCTTCAAAGCAGAAGTTGACGTTGCCCGGCAGCCGTTTCTCCCGGTCGCCGTTCAGGGCGGAGTGCGGGATCTCGGAAAGACCTGCGATGAGGCGGTCGCGGGCGGCGGTGAGATGCGCCCGGTTCTTCTCCAGATTGTCGCTGGCTTCCTTCAATGCCGCGGCCATGGCCATGATGCCGGGAACGTTCTCCGTTCCGGCACGGCGGCCTTTTTCCTGCGCGCCGCCCTCGATGAGGTTCTGCAGGCGGACGCCCTTCTTGAAGTACAGGAATCCCACGCCCTTGGGTCCGTGGTATTTATGGGCCGAGGAGGACAGCATGTCGATGTTGTCGGCTTTCACGTCCACGGGGATGTGTCCCACCGCCTGTACGGCGTCGGTGTGGAACAGCACGCCCTTTTCCCGGCAGATGGCACCGAGCTCGCGGATGGGCTGGATGGTGCCGATCTCGTTGTTGGCAAACATGATGGTCACGAGGGCGGTATCCTCCCGGATGGCTTCCTTCAGCTCTTCCGGATCCACCAGACCGTTTTCATGGACGTCCAGCAGAGTGATCTCATAGCCCTCTTTTTCCAGTTTGTTCAGGGTATGCAGCACCGCGTGGTGCTCGAACTTGGTGGAAATGATATGTTTCTTTCCCTTCTTGGCACCCAGAGCCGCGCCGGACAGGATGGCCTGGTTGTCGGCTTCGCTGCCGCCGGAGGTGAAGAGGATCTCCGAGGGATCGGCGTTGATCACCGCGGCGATGGTGGCTCTTGCCTCATCCAGTGCCTCCTTGGCCTGCTGACCCAGCACATACAGACTGGAGGGGTTTCCGTATCCCTCCTCCATGTACGGGATCATGGTATCGATGGCAGTGCGGCTCATCTTCGTTGTAGCTGCATTATCTGCGTAAATTCTCATAATTGTCTTTCTCCTTCTTTGATTCTGGCGTCATTATATGCCCATTCACCTACCGTGTCAATAGGTTTTTAAAGATTTCTCTTGATTTACCTATTTACCCTGCGGTATAATGGGTAAAAATCACAACAAGGACGGTGAAATTAAGATGATCTCGACGAAAGGACGCTATGCGCTGCGTGTCATGATCGATCTGGCGGAGCACGATGACGGAAGCTACACTCCCCTGAAAGAGGTAGCGGAACGGCAGAACATCTCCAAGAAGTATCTGGAGATCATCGTCAAGGATATGGTGGCGGGCGGACTGCTCACCGGCGCTTCCGGCAAGGGCGGCGGCTATAAGCTCAACCGCACTCCGGAAAACTATACCGTGGGCGAGATCCTGGAACTGATGGAAGGTCCCCTGGCTCCGGTGGCCTGTCTCATCAACGATGCCAACGAGTGCCCCCGGGCGGATTCCTGCCAGACCCTCCCCATCTGGGCGGAGTTCGACAAGCTGGTGCACGATTTCTTCTACGGAAAGACCCTGGCGGACATGCTGAAAAAATGAGATAAAGAAAGTACGGCCTTCTCCATGAACGGAGAAGGCCGTTTCTTTTTTTACTTATGGTTTCCTGATCATGCGGCAATCGCCGTATAGACCATGATACACAGGTAGGCGGTTGGAATGGAGAACAGCAGGCTGTCGGCGCGGTCGAACATGCCGCCGTGTCCCGGAATGAGATTGGAGAAATCCTTGACCCCCAGCATCCGCTTGAGCAGAGACTCCGCCAGATCTCCCAGCTGTCCCATGGTGGAAGCCAGAAGACAGGTCACCATGCAGCCCACAAGGTTCATTCCTCCCACAGAGGGGAACCATTTCCCCAGGAGCCAGCAGATGACGCCCACCGCCAGGGAGCTTGCCGCACCCCAGACGGCGCCTTCCACGGTCTTGTTGGGAGAGACGGTGGCAGCCAGCTTGTGCTTCCCGAAGCGGCGGCCTCCCAGCATGGCGGCGCTGTCGCACACCCAGGTGGACAGACAGGCCAGCATCAGGGTATGCAGCCACCATGAGGTCTGGCTGATGAACAGGACCAGGGAAAAGAGGAATCCGGGATACAGGATGCCGGAGAGCGTATACACGGCAGCCACTCCCCCTCTGGACTTCTCATACACGCCGTAACCCATGGTGAGCATCACCGATGCCCCCAGCAGCACCGGCCAGCCCATCAGGACCTGATGGGTCCATGCCAGCACCGCGGCGGCGATATCGAACAGGACCAGGATCCAGAACGCCACGGGTATGTCTTTCTCCCCCAGCCGGGTCTTATATTCCCAGGCGCAGGCGATGCCCACGGCCAGAAAGCCCAGCAGACGGGTCAGCGGTGACAGGAACACCACCAGAAGCATGACGGCGATCATCAGCGTACCGAAAAAGATCCGGTTTTTCATTTCCGTATTCAAAAGTTTTTTCCTCCTTAAAACTGAAACCGGAAGCCGCATGGATCATGCAGCTTCCGGTTATGCCAGCGCTATCATCCGCTCCAACGGAGATATTATACCCCGGCTGTCAATAGCAGGCCACCGACAGCCGAAGCTTCCGGCGAATCCATAGCGTCCGCTCCTCTAACGGGAGGGAAATAACAATAAACTTAAGAGAAGAAAAAGAGACGGTCGATAAGGCGCGAACGCTGTGATTCTCTGAAATTATGCTTTTCGGCGGATTCCATGGAATTCCACCTTTTTCCCGTCAGGCAGGACGAGATTTCCGTTTACTTCGTCATTGGGAGTGATATCCAGAGAGCAGTCCCGGGTCGCCGACCCGTTTTCCAGTACGGCCTCCACATGGATCGTGCCGTTGTCCTGACGCAGGGCCACGGAACCGTTTCGGATGTCATAACGGATGGGCTTGAGCATTTTGAGGTCCACCGTTCCTTCTACCTGTCCAACATTGTTTTCATTCCAGTCGATATCCGCAGTGAAGATCCCCTCGTGGTGTCCCACGAGCTTGAACTGCAGATCTGCTTCCACGTGTTCTCTTGCCATTAAATCATACCTTTCTGTAGGCGCATCGATGCGGATTTTGTCTTTTTAGAGGGGTCCCTAATCGTTTTTTACGATAGATCGCTGCCGATGCGTTTTCCATGGTGAGATTGAAACAGTTCTATCTTTTTGCGTATTCCTGAATTTTTGCCCAACAGATGGAGTAATGATAAAAACCGACAACGGATCCCACTGAGTCGGTCTTCGGGATCCGTAGTCGGTCAGGCTGTTCTGTTATACATCGTTGGCTTCGTGATAATGGATCATAGACTGTTTCACGAAGACCGCCAACAGATCCGTCAGGTGCCGGACTTCCGTGTCCACTTCCTCCACACTGACGTTTTTTAGTTCCCGGAGGAACCGGATGAAGAAACCAACGAAGAGATAACGGCAGAAATCCACGATCTCCCGGATCTGGTACTCCGTCACATTGTAACCCTGGGCTTCATCGGTCACATAGCCGGTCAGGCCTTCCAGGGTGGAATCGAACACGTAGCTCTCCAGCCGCTCCCGGGACAGGGAATCCACGATATGGAGGAAGATATCCCGGTGTTCCATGATGGTCCTCATCAGGATCACCACACCCTCCTGCCATGGTTTGTACAGGAAAAAGGAATCCAGGCGGAGCCCCAGCCAGTGATCCAGCAGTTCATAGATGTCCTGATAATGATAGTAGAAGGTATTGGGACTGATATCGCTGCGCTTCGCCAGCGCCGTGACCGTGATCTTGTCAAAGGGCATCTCCTCCAGCATGTTCTGAAAGTTAGAGATGATCGCCTTTTCCGTATAGTGTGCCATCCAGTTTATTCCTTTCCACACTCTTCCCCTTTTCTTTTCCCACAAAAATGATACCACCGAAAAGCCCTCTCGTGATATAGGCAATTTGAGCAATTTCCCCAAATTGGTCATATTTGTGGATTTGTCGCACAAAATACATTTTTGATATGGCCGGGCTGCTACCGGCGGCATCCATAACAAAAGACCCGAACACAATCCGTGATCTCCGTCACGGGATCCGCATTCGGGTCCTGTTTTTCAGTTTTTCAGTTCGCCGCGGAGGCCTTCTTTCCTCCGGAAGGATTCCGGAACTCGCACGGGACTCCTACCTGGCACTTGCCGCAGCCGTAGCGGGGTTTTGTGATCTTCTTGGACGGCACCACCCGCAGAGCGCACAGAAACTGGTCCTTTCCCCGTTCCATGGAGATGGCGTGCACCGGGCAGCGACGGATGCAGGCTCCGCAGCGGATGCAGTAGTCCTGCAGTCCGGTATAGGGTCTCTCATCCGGTTCCAGCTTCAGACTGATGAGCAGACTGCCGAAGCGTCCGGCGATGCCTTTTTCCGTGATGAGTGCCCGGGTGAGGCCGAAGGTGCCCAGACCGGCGGCATAGGCGGCGTGGCGCTCGGACCAGTCGCTGGCGATGTGAAGGCCCATGCGGCTGGGCTCTCCCTCCACGAAGGGGGTGATCTTCTGGGCGAAGCGTTCATCGATGGCGGGGATGCACACGTGCACTCCCTGCTCTTCCAGCCACTGACGGATGCGCACCGTGTAGATGTTGAGCAGATTCTGTCCTTCGAACCGGGCGTGGAGCCACTCTTTGGAGGACATGATCTTATTGTCCCGGTTGGACTTCCGGATCTCCTCCCGGAAAGGCAGGAAAAAGGAAATGATGGTCTCCGTGTCCTCCATCCACTCCCTGGGACTCAGATAATTCTCCCCGATGACATGGGGCTTCTTGTATTCCTCAAACAGCGGATCGTCCGCCGAGGCGAATCCGATGAGCGGCTCCTCATAGATGAGCATGCCCTCGCAGCCCGGCAGATTGTCCACTCCGTCCACCTTGGTGATATCCTCCACCTCGTGGAACAGTTCCGTCATCTTTCGCTTGATCTCTTCCTTTGTCAGTGCCATGACGGGATCCTCCTTGTATCAGTAATTACAGGGGCTCTTCAGTTTCCGGCAGCGCTGTTCTCGCAGAGGAACCGGAAATACTCTGCAGCCTCCAAAAGGGTCGGGAAGATCTCCTCCGCCAGCGCCGCGATCTCCGCCGTGGGTTCCAGCACATCCGGCACCATCACCGGCCGGCAGCCGGCAAAATGGGCGGCCCGGATACCGTGGAAGGAATCCTCGATGACAAAGCATTCCTCCGGCGGCCGGTCCAGGACCTCCGCCGCCGTCAGGAAGATGTCCGGTGCGGGCTTGCCGTGGCGAATCTGATCGCCGCCGATCACCTTATCGAAATACCGCAGCAGGTCCGTATCCGTCAGGTTCCGGCGCACGATCTCCTCAATGGTGGAGGACGCCACCGCCAGAGGGATCCCCTGCCCGTGGAGATAGGACAGTACTTCCCGGGCGCCGGTCTTCACCGGCAGCGGTCCGGAGTTAAAGCCGCTGCGGAAATGCTCCCGGATCACTTCCCGGAACCGGGTGCCGCCTTCCTCCCCCAGTGCCTGGTTCATGGCGGCCTGCTGCACGTCCATGGAATTTCCCACCACGCTGAGATAGGTCTCCTCCCAGCCGGTCCATCCCGTTTTCTCCGCCGCGGCCTTCCAGCACTGCTTTGCGATATTCTCCGTATCCAGTAAAACGCCGTCCATGTCGAAGATGACGGCAAAGGGTGCTCTCATCAAAGGGTATTCTCCTGTTCCTGAATTTGCTTTTTTTAAGTGTACCATACTTTTCCCCTCCGGTTTACCGCAAATATATAAAAACGCATCTTTTGAGATTTTCTTTTGCACACTCGCTTGCTATAATGAGGAAATCAAACGATCATGGAAAGGAGGCGTCGTGATGCGGAGAACCGCAGCGGACAAGACCGGGATCTTCACCACCATGCCCATCGGCAGAGCACTGTCCATCATGGCGCTGCCCACCATTGCAAGTCAGCTCATCACCCTCATCTACAACATCACGGACACCTGGTTCATCGGACGCACCAACGACCCCTTCATGGTCAGTGCCGCCTCCATGGTCTCCACGGTGTTCCTCATGATCATCACCCTGTCCAACATCTACGGTATGGGCGGCGGCAATGAGGTGGTGAGTCTCCTCGGAAAGAATGACCGGGAGGAAGCCCGGAGAGTGGCCTCCCGCAGCCTGTTCATGGCCGCGGCGGCATCCCTGGTGTTTTCCCTTCTCCTGCTGGTCTTCATGGATCCCCTTCTCCGGTTTCTGGGCGCATCCGACAACAACATCGTCTATGCCCGCCAGTATCTTCTTGTCGTGGTGGTCCTGGGCACCCTTCCCACGGTGCTCTCCGGCACCATGAGCTTCATGCTGCGGAACGTGGGACAGTCCGGTCCCTCCGCCTTCGGTCTGATGTTCGCGGGCATCCTGAACATGATCCTGGATCCCATCTTCATGTTCGTCCTGCTGCCTCACGGCTACGAGGTGCTGGGCGCGGCCATCGCCACGTTTCTGTCCAATATCGCGTCCCTGGTCTACTACATCGTCATCTACCGACGTCTTGACGGACAGACGGTGCTGGAACTGCCGCGGCGCCGGGAGAAGATCCGGAGAGAGTCCCTGCGTTCCATCTATTCCGTGGGACTTCCCGCGGGACTGGCCATCCTCTTTTTCGATCTGACCAACATGATGCTCAACCGCATGTGCTCCTTCCACGGGGAGGCGGCACTGGCGGCCATGGGCATCGTCCTTCGCGTGGAACGGTTTCCGTTAAATGTGGGGATCGGCATCTGTCTCGGCATGACGCCTCTCGTGGCCTTCAACCACGCCGCCGGCGACCGGCAGCGGAGGGACGCCTTCTTCCGCCGGGCGCGCACCGCGGGACTCATCGTCTCCCTCGTCAGCGTGGTTCTCTACCGCATCTTTGCCGCCGACCTGATCCGGGCCTTCATCCATGATCCGGAGACGGTAAGATACGGGACCCAGATCCTGCAGGCCCGGTGCTTTGCCACTCCGGTGATGTTCCTGAGCTTCCACATGGTACATTTCATGCAGGCGGTGAAGAAGGGCGGCGTGTCCTTCTGGCTGGCATTCATCCGGCAGCTGTGTCTCAACATTCCCCTGCTGCTCCTGCTCCACTCCCTCTACGGGATGACGGGACTGGTGTGGACCCAGGCCGTCGCCGATCTCATCAACGTCCTCATCTCCTATGTCATCTATTATTTCGTCCGGCGCCGGCTGGACGCCGGTATTCCGGGATCGGCAGTGCATCTTACATGATGGAAATGTTTTCCTGTATCCATCTGTGTGGTATAATGATAAAAACTGATTCTTCAAGGAGGAACGATTATGGCAGTCGTACATTACGAGTCCGATCTGGACATCCAGTTCATGGGCCGTCATCCCGGCAAGCTCATTGCGGATATCGACTGGGATGAGAACAACGAGGGACCGCTGCGGGGCGAAGCTTCCATGAAAATGCTCAAGACCTTTGTGTATCCCTACATGGACACTTCCCATGCCACCCGGGATCCCGACGGCAGCATCCATGCCAAAGCGGATCTTCCCAGCCATTTCGGCAACGGCAGCAGCATCAAGGCCACCATTGAAGTGGATCCCGACGGGAACATCACCGGTCAGATCCCCCTGCTGAAGGGCATCGTCCTCAAGCTCTCGGGAAAACTGAAATAACCCAGAACAGCAAAAAACCTCTTTCTCCCGGTATTCCATCCGGCGGAAAGAGGTCTTTTTTTCTCGATTTTACAATTTATTTTTATTTTATTCATTTCTTTCTGATGTCAAACGGGTATTTTAATATGCGGAAAAACCTTGCGGAGGGAAATTTCGGCAAAGGAAGGACACTATGGCCCGATTGGACAAACCGAATTCCATAGCGGAACACAGCGAGAAGACACGCCCCTTCACGGAGAGCAAAGGACTGCGCATCGCGGTCCTTGCGGTGTGGGCACTGGCAGTGATCTTCATGCTCACCCAGCAGGGCAGCATCTCTCTGGACAGCATCATGGCATTCTCCCAGGAAAACTGGCTGATCATCGCACTGGTGCTCCTGTCCCTGTTTGCTCTCAAGGGCATCGTCATGATGATCTATGCGGGACTGCTGTTCGCGGCCAGCGGACTGCTTCTTCCCCTGCCTCTGGCGGTGGCGGTGAATGTTCTGGGCGTTGCCGTCATGGTGACGATCCCCTTCTTCCTGGCCCGTTTCATCGGCGGAGACTCCGCCGAGGCCATCCGCAGCAAGTATCCGAAAGTGGCCGCTCTTCTGCAGCGCCGCGGTGAGAGCGATCTGATGTTCACCATGATCCTGCGTATCATCAAGGTGATCCCGGTGGAGGCACTGAGCATCTACCTGAGCGCCACCGGCACCCGCTATCTCCCCTTCCTGCTGGGAAGCGTGCTGGGCATGCTGCCCTCCTGCGTCCTCTTCCCCATCATGGGGACCAATGTGGGAGACATCCACTCGCCGGAATTCCTTACCGCCGCCGGCATGGAACTTGCCTTCATGGCCGTGTCCCTCATCTTCATGGCGATCTACCGGAAACGCAGACCGCAGGCCGCCTGACCGATCAATCAAATAACAGAACCGGATCCCGCGTACGGGATCCGGTTTTTTTGCGCTTTTTATGCGCTGTTATTCTGTTTTACCGCCGGGTCCGTGATACTCGATGCACATCATGGTCAGATCATCGAACTGTTCCGCCCCGTTGACGAACATATCCACGTGCTCCCGGACATGTTCCAGGACCTCCTGCGGGGAAGAACCGGTAACCTCGTTGAGTACATTTACCGTCCGCTCGACCCCGAACATATTGCCGATGGTGTCGGAGGCCTCCGGCACACCGTCGGTATACAGGAACAGCTTGTCGCCGGGATCCATCTGAAGTTCATATTCCATGTAGGGCACACCCTCCATGGCACCGATGACAAGGCCGTGCTTGTCCTTGACCAGCTGGAAAACTCCGTTCTTCATCAGGATGGGATACTCGTGGCCGGCGTTGGCTGCCGTGATCTTTCCGGTGCTGATCTCCAGGATGCCAACCCAGACCGTCACGAACATCTCCGCCTGATTGTTGGAAGTCAGGGCTTCATTGGTCTTCAGAAGGATATCCTTCGCGGAACTGCCCAGCATGGCGCAGCTCTGCACGATGACCTTGGAGACCATCATGAACAGTGCCGCCGGAATGCCCTTTCCGCTGACATCCGCCATGACAAGGCCCAGGTGATCCTCATCGATCAGGAAAAAGTCGTAGAAGTCACCGCCTACCTCACGGGCAGGGTACATGGCTGCGTAAATATCAAATTCACCGCGGTCCGGGAATGGCGGGAATGTATGGGGCATTGCGGCATTTTGAATGGCGCTTGCCGTTTTCAGTTCCGTGTCCAGCCGCTCCTTCGCCACGGATTCCGCATGTTTCCGTTCCAGTTTCCGGTTGTTGGCGCGGATATACGCGGCCACGGCGCCTGCGATCCCGATCCCCAGAAGAGACAGGACCGTCACGTAGAACCACGGTTTCTCATAAATGGCCTTTTCCTTGACGATGGTCACCGAGGTGGAATTGTTATTGCGCCCCAGCGCATCCTGCAGGCCCACGACGAACCGGTACGTACCGCCCCGCAGATTGGTATAGTCCACCGGGACCAGATCGCTGCGCGTCAGCGACACCTGCTCCTGATCAAATCCCTCCAGGCGGTAGGACACCTCGGGATCGGTCAGCGAGTAGTTGAAGACATACGGAAATACCGTGAGTTTCTGGGTCTTGCTCGAGATATGGAAGACATCGTTCTTCTGGGGATAGATCCGCTTGCCGTCCGCTTCCACATAGGGAACTGCGATCTTGATGTTGTCCACATCCTCCAGAGGATCGTCGATGTTCACCTTCATCACGCCGGTGTTTCCGGCAACATACAGGTTCCCTTCCTCCGTCAGGGCACTGTAGGAGTTGGAGGTGGAGACGCAGGAAAGACCGTTTTTCATCCCGTAGTGGGCGGGCTGCATTTCGCCGTTGGCCATCAGTTCCTCCGCCGGGATCACATAGAGTCCGTTACTGCTGAGGATCCAGTAATTATCCTCACGGTCCAGGAGCATGTCAAAGTTATTGGTATAAGGAAATTTCTTGATGGAAGTCACATTGTAATCCCGGTCCATATAGGCCAGCGAGTTGCTTGTGACGAGCCAGTAGACCTCCCTTTTTTCATCGTAGCGGATACGCATGACGATGCCGGAACGCAGACCGTCGTCCAGTCCGATCTCCCGTATGCCGTCCTTAGAGATCACATAGAGTCCCCCGCCGTTGGATCCCGCCAGGATGTCTCCGTTCTCTCCCGTTGCGATGCAGAGGATCTCATTGTTCTTCAGGCCGTCCTTTTCGTCATAGGTCCGGCTCACCCGGTCCCCTTCGATGACGCACACGCCGCCGGAATTGGTCACGGCGATGGAACCGTCGGGAAGCTCGCACACGGCCCGTGTCTGATCGGAGATAAAACCGTCCTCCTCCCCGAACACGGTGCACGCGCCATGATCATACCGAAGCAGTCCGAGTCCTTCCCAGGTGGAAAACCACAGCCGTCCCTTGCTGTCCGGAAGGATGGACCGGATACGTGCGCCCTCCAGCATTTCGATCAGATCCGTCTGTTCCAGATCCTTTCCGGAGGCCGTGACCGCCTTCGTGATGGGATACCGGTCCACCGGACCGTCTTCCCTCAGTACGATCAGTCCGAAATCGGTACCGACGAACAGATCGTCCCCGTCCACACAGGTGGTGTTGACCACCGCATCCGGCAGTTTATACCGTGCGAACAGATCAAAGAAACGGTTGGCAACGATCTTCATCACGCCTTGCCGGGTGGAGGTGAACCACAGATTGCCCTCATAGTCCACGATGACGTGTCCCACCGAGTTGTTCATGGGGATATTTTCCAGGATATGTACCCCGTCTTCATCCATCACACCGATACCGTTGCGGGCACAGATCCATAGTTTTTCATCAATGACCCGAAGATCCATGACGCTGTTGAGCGGAGCGATATCGATCACTTCCATCTTCTCCAGCGGATCTCCCGGGTGTCCGTAATACAGGTTGGAATCCTCACTTCCGAAATACATCTTCTCCGCATCCTTCGGATCGGGACAGATGAACCAGAGCCGGCTGACGGCATTCTCCTCATGGCTGAGGAAGCGGACCATCTTGCCCTCCTTGATGGAGAAGATGTCGCCTTCATTGG
The DNA here is from genome assembly GCA_902802565.1 of Oscillospiraceae bacterium. Taxonomy (GTDB): domain Bacteria; phylum Bacillota; class Clostridia; order Oscillospirales; family Oscillospiraceae; genus UBA2922. The sequence goes on along the minus strand of CADCMP010000041.1, from coordinate 2,402 downwards.
TCACGGCGTAGACCTTTCCGTCGGCGCCCGGCCGGAGGATGTCCACGTAACTGTTTACCACTTCGGGTTCTTCCATGTATGTGATTTTCATGTCATCGCCGATCATGGCGACGCCGTTGGTGGTCCCGAAATACACGGTGCCGTCGTCACCCTCGGTAATATCGTTGATCTTGACGGAAGGGATCCCGTCTTCGGCAGAAAACTGTCGGAATTCTCCGTTTTCCAGCAGGAATACGCCGTCATCATTGCAGCCGATCCACAGCCGGTCGCGGCTGTCGGTATAGAGACTGATGACGCTGTTGATGCCGGTTGTGGACGGAATCCGTTCGAATTCGTTTCCGTCATAGCGGATCAGTCCGCTGTAACTTCCGATCCACAGGAACCCGTTGCTGGTCTCCGCAATATCATTGGCCTCCGAGGTCGGCAGTCCGTTGGTGTTGTCATAGAGCACCGCGGAATACTGGTCTCTGGAGGAAATGGGCAGAACGGATGCGCACAACAGAAGCAACAGCAGGAGGCTCGCTAGGAAACGGGGATAGTGTTTGCCCATCAGAGTAAGACCTTCTCTTTCGTCATTTGTATATTAATTTTATTTTAGTGGAAATCCGTCTGAGAATCAACTTGACATTTTCTCATATCACCCCAAAAAAGAGAATGTCATCCCTCATTAAAATAGGTTGATTTTTACCTATAATATTGTATACTATTCATTGAGGTGATAACAATGATGATCGACACCAATTCCATCGTGACAGCCACCGAGGCAAACCAGAATTTTTCCCGCATCGCAAAAATGGCGGAAAAGAAGGGGCGAGTTTATGTTTTTAAAAACAATCGTCCGAAACTGCTTGTAATCGATCTGGATACGGAACCGCAAATTGAGCTTTCCGAAGATGAGAAGTTTGAAATCGTCACTCAGCGGATCCTGAAGGAACATCTTGCCGCATTCAAGGAGCTTGGAAAATGATCAAATTCTCAAAAGATAAAATACTGCTTCTGCACAAGATCCTCGCTGAGGCAACCGGCGGCAGCTCCGGAGTTCGTGATGATGCGCTGTTGGATTCTGCGCTGGAAAGTGCTTTTTCCGGATATGGCGATATGGAATTCTATCCCACGAAGGAAGAAAAAGGTGCCCGGCTGGGTTATACGCTGATATCCAATCATGCATTTGTCGATGGAAACAAACGAATCGGCCTCTATGTGATGCTGTCTTTTCTTGAGATGAACGGTGTGCCTGTCCGTTGTACCGATGATGAGCTCGTCCGGATCGGTTTATCCATTGCCGAGGGAAGCATGGGATATGAGGAGCTTCTCCAGTGGGTACTGGACCACAGAGGATAGATTCTCTAACAGCAATCCGATAATGATGAAAGGCTTTCAGAACAACGCCAAAACGGCGTTTTTTGAAAGTCTTTTTTACGTGATCACACATAAATAAGAGTGCGGCGGAACCGAAGTTCCGCCGCGGAAGGTAAAAGATAGGAGTTATCACGGCCATCCATCGTAGTGGACGTCGTGTCATCCCTTAGGTTGTGGGTTTCCGTTCGGAAACCGTTTTTCGGGTTCGGTCCTTACTTGGCAAGGACCTTCTTGAGGTTTGCATACCGGGGCATGGAATCCACCAGGGGCAGATCCGGTTCTCCCTGGACCAGCGGACGGACATAGTCGATGAATTCCTCCGTCAGACCGTTGCCCTCCTCATTGATCCATTCGGATGGGATCTTCTTCTCGTAGTTTGCCACGGTATCCAGGGGCAGCATCACGTATTTGCAGTGATAGGCGCCGTCCACGGTTTCCCTTTCAAAGGCGACCATCTTTCCGGATACGCCGGCCACTGCCTGACGCACCGCTTCCCTGCCGGCCCCGAAGGCCTCGTCGATATCCGTCTTGGAAGCGATATGGGACGCACAGCGCTGCAGCAGGCTCAGCTCGATCCCGCGGACCTTGGCATCCGAGTGCTTCCGGATGGCATCGGCAAGCATCACTGCCAGACCGCCCAGCTGCACATGTCCGAACCCGTCCGTGGCGGAGGTCTCCGCCTCGGAAACGAAGGTCCCGTCCGCGTAGTGGATCCCTTCGGAGACCGCCACGAGCACCTTGCCCTTTTCCTTATAGACCCGATCCACATCGCTGAGGAAACGGTCCATGTCGAAATCCACTTCCGGCAGATAGACCAGATCCGGTCCGAATCCGTACGCGGAAGCCAGAGACGCGCTGGCGGCGAGCCAGCCGGCATGACGGCCCATGATCTCCACCACGTTGATGACGCCGTTGTCATACACGTTGGTGTCCTTGCTGATCTCCATGCAGGTGGTGGCGATGAGCTTGGCGGCGCTTCCGAAACCGGGGCAGTGATCCGTACCGTACAGGTCGTTGTCCACGGTCTTGGGCACACCGATCAC
>CADCMP010000040.1 GCA_902802565.1 Oscillospiraceae bacterium | reverse complement strand
AAACAAGTATCTTTTTCACGAGAGTTGCCTCTTTCTACATTTAATTGCAATATATTGATGTCATTGTAACACAATACAACTAAATATGGTAGTCGAAAAGCAAAAAAGTTACAATTTCCTGGAGAAAAATGCCTGTGTTTCTCGGTTTGTTAAGAAGCTGAAAACACCGGAAAACCTGATTGACACGATACATATAAACGGAAGACGAATTCGCTGTCTGTATTATATCGCAGAATAGAAAAGAATCAAGACCTGTAGGACTAATAAGTACAAAATTAAGTACAAATAAAACAGGGCAGGAAAAAAGCCCTGAAACCGTTGAGGTCTCAGGACTGCGTATGGTGCCGGTGGCCGGACTCGAACCGGCACGTCCGAAGACACTTGATTTTGAGTCAAGCACGTCTACCAATTCCATCACACCGGCAGATTGCCTTGTGATTATAACGTACATTTCCCGTTTTTTCAACAATAATCCCTTAAGTTTTCCAATGGTTGACAGTATTTTATTGAATTGATATCAGGACCCTGTTAAAATATTATTCAGTGAAAAAGACCTTTGCAAAAAGGGATTGGAGATAAGGAAGAAATGAAACACAGAAAGATAATATCTTTTATCCTCGCTCTTGTCTTCAGCTGTTCGCTGATGTCCTTTGTCTATGCCGAACCCCAGCATAAGGATATCGAGGGACACTGGGCAAAAGAAACCATGATCCGTGCATTCAATGACGGATATATCGTGGGGATGACAGATGGAAGCCTGGCTCCCAACGGTGTTATAAACCGGGCACAGGTTGCAACGATCCTCAATCAGGTATTCAAAAATACCAAATCTGTGGATCTTTCCGGAAAGACCGATATCCCCTCGGGTGCCTGGTACTACAACCAGCTGGAAAAAGCGACCTATCTTGGTTTTATCGCCACGTATTCCAAAGCGATCATGCTCAAGAATCTGATCCGTCAGGATGCCTTCGTCATTCTAGGATCGGCTTTCGGCATCACGGAAGCCAATCCCGATGAAACCCGGCTGAAGAGCTTCAAGGACACGGACAAGATCTCGGGCATCTACCGCAATGCGGCAGCTTCTTTTGCCAATCATGAGATCGCCGTCGGTGCCGACGGCAATCTGATGGGAAGCAAGAACGTAACCCGTGCAGAGTTCCTGACCATGCTCTATAAGATCCTGGACACGAGAACGCTCTATGACTGCACTACGGAAGAAGTGGATCTGGGCGAAGACGGCAAACATGTGGTTCACAGCTATGAGCTCAAGGAGCTGAAGGCGGAAGGCGAGTACGATACCGTCTCTCTGTTGCAGCAGCAGGGGGATGTGGAAATCAATTTCAAATCCGCGAAGACCCTGATCGTCGGACCCGGCGGAGGAGAGGTCCATGTGGTGTCCGGTGAATACGGCACCGTGGATGTTACCGGAAGCGGACGCAAAGTCACGGTCAGTACCGATGTTCCCAAACTGGGTATCGCCGGGAAGAACAATACCGTGGTCATTGATGAAGAGACGACTATCGACACTCTGTTTCTGACGGACTATTCCAGTGAGAATCATGTCATTATCAATGGAACAGTAAAGAGAGTCATCGTTAACGGAACGAACACCAAGTTCGAAGGTACCGGCACTGTGAATGATATCACCGTGAATGCACAGGGCGTTTCCGGAAAAGTCGCTCCGGAGGATGTCCGTCCGCTGGAGAAGACCACCATCGAACTTAGTGCACCCTCACCGCTGCCTGCCGGAAAGGCACTGAACATCACGGCCAAGGTCGACGGACTCCCGGAAGGGGATGCCACCGGCCAGTGGTATGTCAACGGGAAACCATTCGGAGGACAGATCACAGTTTCCAACGGGAATACCTTTACATGTTCCCCCTCCATTGAATATTCCAGAAACATGGACACCAAGCTGAACGCAGAGCTGGAGGTCGTGTTCTGTGACGGAAGCATGTTTGAGGTGATGTCCAAGTCCACGGATGTGGTGCTGGAGAATTATCCCGCCGATTATTACAAGAAGCTGGATATCGCCCGCGTCAACGAGACCATCACTTCCTATCAGTATCAGGCGACCATCACCACCAACGGCAATGCTTACAAGGAGAGCAACCTGACCGGCTGGCTCTGCGAGATCAAGAAGGGGATGAAGGTCACCTGCCTGACTCCGGTGAATACCTCCACCGTCAGGGTCCTGCTTCCCAACGGCAGTAAAGGGTGGGTCTCCACCGGCGCCATTCAGACCGGCAGCGGCAACTATACTCTGGCTAAGGATTTTGACAATGACGATAAGGTCATCTGGGTGAACAGCCGGAACTATTCCAGCTCCACCAGCTATCTCATCTGGGTCAGCCTTGCCTGCCAGAAAGTCAATGTCTTCACCGGCAGCGCCGGGAACTGGAAACTGGCAAATGTATTTCCGTGCGCCACAGGAGCCTATTCCACTCCGACACCGCCGGGGACCTATAAGATCTCTTACAAACAGTCCCGCTGGCAGTATAACGGATACTGGTGCGGACCTGTAACCGGTTTCTATAACGGATATGCGTTCCATTCGTGGCTCAACACGAACAGCGGCGGAGCCTACGATCACACCATGGGACGACCTGTTTCTCACGGATGTGTCCGTATGAAAGACCCCGATGCGCAGTTTATCAACAAGCTGCCTTATGACACCACAGTCGTGATCTACTGATCAAATTGAAAATGAAGATCCCTTCGCTTCGAACGAAGGGATCTTTTTTGTTCGGCGGATGATCCTGATGCGTGGGAAAGATTCATACTTTGTTTATTTATTGTTCGAAAACTATGGTAAAATCTACTGTGATAATAATTACAGTTTGGAGTACTGTTTCATGAGAAATAGACTGAACCAGTTTATGACAGGACGATACGGCAACGATCCCCTCAACCGATTTCTGTCGATTGCGGTGCTCGTCTTGATTGTCGTCAATCTAGTGCTGTCACGCTGGCTGCCTGCCATTGTCACCACGCTTATCTTCTGGCTGTCTCTCATCGGCCTGGTGATCGTGTATGTGCGCATGTTGTCCAGAAACTTTCCCAAGCGCCGAAAAGAGAACCAGAAATACATGCAGGCTCAGTATAAAGTGACATCCTTTTTCAAGCTGATGAAAGAACGGTGGGCTCAGAGAAAAGACTATAAGTTTTTCCGCTGTCCTGCCTGCCACACGATCCTTCGTGTTCCCAGAGGAAAAGGAAAGATCAATATCGTCTGCAAAAAATGCGGAAACTCGTTCCAGGGTAAGACCTGATGTTCGGCTATGTGATCATCAATCAGTCCGACCTCAGTGAGGAGGAACTGCTGCGTTACCGGCAGTGCTACTGCGGACTGTGTCATTCTCTGAAGGAGCGAAGCGGGAATCTGTCCCGTCTGATGCTGACCTTTGACCTTACTTTTCTGACCCTTCTTCTCCAGGCACTCTATGAGAAAGAGGAGAGGGAAAACGCCGGTCCCTGCATTATCCATCCCTTTAAGAAGCAGTCCTGGTGGCAGAGTGAGATTACAGACTATGCCGCAGATATGACCGTTCTTCTGGGATATCAGAAACTGATGGACGACTGGAATGACGACTGTAACCCGCTGCGGCTGTGGGAATCACTTCCTTTCAAACGTCACTACCGCCGTATTGCACAGCGGTATCCGCGGCAAAGCGAAGTGCTGGAAGACCGCATGGCAAAACTGTCCTTCATGGAGATCCAGGGTGAACAGGATCCGGATAAGGCAGCGGGACTATTCGGGGACATCATGGCTGAGATCTTTGTCTATCAGGAGGATTACTGGTCCGATACCCTTCGGAAGATGGGACAGGCACTGGGACGTTTCATCTACTTGATGGATGCGGTGGTGGATCTGGAGAAAGACCGAAAGACCGGCAACTACAATCCCCTGAAAGAGCTACCAGATGCCAAAGACAATCATTACCGGGATTTTTTGGAGATGCTTTTGGGAGAGACGGTTTATTATTTCGACCGGTTACCCATTGTGGACGATGTCCAGATCATAAAAAATATTCTCTGTTCCGGCGTGTGGTCGGAATACATGCGCAAATTCTATCCGGATTCCGAAGAATCCGAGAAAGGCGAATAAACGAATGGATCAGGATCCCTATACCATTCTCGGGGTATCGAGAGATGCCACTGATGAAGAGATCAAAACTGCATACAGGAATCTTGCAAAGAAATATCATCCGGACCGTAATCCCGATGACCCCAATGCTGCTGAGAAGATGAACCAGATCAATGCCGCGTATGATGCCATCAAAGACGGAGCTGCGAATTACTACTCACAGGGCAATGGCTACTCCAATGGCGGATACAATCAGTACAGCTGGTCGCAGAACTGGAATCCTTTCGGCGGTGCTTATCAGCAGGCATATCAGCAGACGCAGGAACGTTCCGAATATCAGGCGGCATATCACTTTATCGTGGCTGCCCATTATCAGGAAGCACTCAATGCGCTCTCCGGGGTTCCTTCCGGGGAACGGACCGCTCGCTGGTATTATCTTTCTTCCGTTGCCAATTCGAGACTGGGTAACCGGATCCAGGCTCTGGAACATGCCCGCATTGCGGTGCAGATGGAACCGAACAACAGTTCCTATCAGCAACTGTATGCCATGCTTCAACAGAATGGAGTGTACTATCAGAGTTACACCACGGGAAATGATATGTCCATGCCTTCCGGCGACCGGCTGTGCACCAGCCTGTGCCTTGCCAGTGTGTGCTGCTCCCTCTGTGGAGGAGGGAACTTCTTCCTCTGCTGCTGAGAATGAAAAAAGACCATCTGTTTCAAAACGGAACAGATGGTCTTATTTTTTTCAGATGATTATTTTTCAAGACGAAGCTTTTTAACGCCGGATTTGATAATGCGGGTGATGACGGAAGCAAGGCCGAGATTAACCAGCAGTTCGATTAGGAAATTGATCCCCGTCAGAGAAATGATGGTATAGTGCATTACAGATGTGCCGCCGGCCCATACTTCCAGCGTGGAACGGAAGAAGAGGGACAGCAGAAGGATGAACAGACCGGTGTTCACCACCGGGCAGACGATACCTGCAGCGATGACTCCCAGCAGTATGCTTTTACGCGCAAGAATCTTATACACTGCACCGGCAGCCCAGCCGGCGACAATGCTTTTCAGCATGCAGAGCAGTATGGTGGAAACGGCATTGATGCTTATGAGATAATTAACGGTGCCGCCGTCCCAGCCCAGAATACCGGTAATCAGTACGACAAGTCCCATGACAAAGCCGAGAAAGGCGCCGGAACCGGCACCATAAACTGCAGCGCCGATGACGATGGGTGTCAGGGCCAGAGTGATGGAAAACGGGCCAAAGCGTACGAAAGTACACAGGATCTGGAGTACCACAATGACCGCGGTGAAGATCGCCAGACCAGTCAGTTTCCGTGTTCTCATAAGGGATGGATTTGTTGCATTGCTTGCTGCCATTTTATTCCTCCTGCGAGCGATTGAAGCAGGCTTCGATACGATGATCATATACAAAGTCTTGTAGCATAGTGATGATTTTACTACATCATATAGGGTCTTGCAATATGGTTTTGACGGAAATTACATAGATTGGAATGATAAAATTATGCATTATTCCATAATTGTTTAAAGATAATTCCTATTCAATTGACAAACCATGTTAGTCAATGTAGAATACAAACGCTTAAACCGCAATAAATATTAAAGGAGTATATATTATGACTAAAGCTGAATTTGTTGAAGCTATTGCTCAGGACGCAGGCCTTTCCAAGGCAGCAGCAGAGAAGGCAGTAAGCGCATTCGTTAGCGTTGTTACTGAAGCTCTGAAAGAAGACGAGAAAGTTACTCTCTTCGGTTTTGGCACTTTTGAAGTTCGCGAGAGAGCTGCTCACTCCGGCCGTAACCCCGCTACCGGCGAGACCATCAAGATCGCTGCTTCCAAGGTTCCCGCATTCAAAGCAAGCAAAGCTCTGAAAGACGCACTCAACTAATAGTTTAAAAACAGAAAACAGGTCTTCTTCGGAAGACCTGTTTTTGCTTTAAATGAGGTAGAATTTAAGAGCTGTTTGCGGGTATGATGGAATTGGCAGACATGCGGGATTTAGGTTCCCGTGGGAAACCGTGCAGGTTCAAATCCTGTTACCCGCACCATTGAAGACAATCCGGGGCCATCTCCCGGATGTCTTTTTTTTAGGAGGAATTCACGACATGATCCGAACGGTCCTGTTTGATTTTGACGGTACGATTTTCGATACCTGCGTAGGTGTCATGAAAAGCGTGCAGTTTGCACTCCATAAAATGGGCATCGAAGAAGAGTTTGAGAATCTGTATTGTTTTATGGGTCCTCCGCTGGTGGCCATGTTTATGGAGAAATACGGATTAACCAGCCAGCAGGCGGATGAAGCAGTGGAGTATTTCCGGGAACGGTATGCACCGGTGGGATGGAAAGAGTGTACACCGTACGAGGGAATCGCCGACGTGATCCGTACTCTTAGAAGCAGGGGATATGAGATTGTGGTCGCCACATCCAAACCCACCTTCTTTGCCAATGAGATCCTGAAATACTATCAAATGGAAGACCTGTTTGATTTCGTTTCCGGGGCCGGCCTGAACGGAGACCGGACAACGAAGCAGGAAGTGATCCAGCACGCACTGGACTGGTCCGGTTCCGATGCGTCGGAGATGATCATGGTAGGGGACCGCAAATACGATGTTCTGGGTGCCAGAAGTTTCGGCATCGACTGCATCGGTGTTCGCTACGGCTTTTCTCAGGGCGATGAGCTGGAGCAGTGCGGCTGTACGATGATTGCGGAGACTCCGGAAGACATCCTGACTTATATCACCGGTTGAATTTTACGTGTAAATTGATACAATAATAAAAAAACGAAGAGGAGGAGCGACATGTTCCAGTATACTGATACAAAAAACGCACCGGGCGCCATCGGCCCATATTCTCAGGCGATCCTGTCCAACGGATTCCTGTATGCATCCGGACAGATTCCCATCAATCCCGCTTCCGGAAGTATCGAGGCGGAGGATATCACTCAGCAGACCGAACAGGTATGCAAGAATGTCGGCGCCATTCTGGAAGCGAACGGTATGACGTTTGACAACGTCATCAAGACGACCTGCTTCCTGGCGGAGATCGCAGACTTTGCGGCCTTCAATGAAGTTTATGCCAACTATTTTTCCTCCAAACCGGCACGCTCCTGTGTTGCGGTTAAAGATATCCCCAAAGGAGCGCTTTGCGAGATCGAGATCATTGCCGTTGCAAATCCGTGAGAGGTCTTGAAATATAACCTGTCAGTGTTATAATAGATTCATCTTCAAGGCAGGGAGCATTTCCCGACCGGCGGTAACAGCCCGCAAGAAGTAATTCAGAATCGGTGGAATTCCGATGCCGACAGTATAGTCTGGATGGGAGAAGAGGAATATATCACTATATATTTTTGTATTTACTGATCCCATTAGACTGCCATGTCTGATGGGATCTTATTTATTGGAGGGAAAGAAACAATGTCACAAGCGGTTAAAGACAATCTGAGTTTTATCGGAGTCTGCCTCATCATTATTGCAGCTCTGATCATCATCTCCGTTCTTTATGAGCGGTTCCTGATGAAAGAACGCAAGAAACTGTCAAACACTCACTATGTCACCTATGTCGCCATCTTTTCAGCGCTGGCCGGTGTCCTGATGCTCTTTGAGATCCCGCTGTTTTTCGCACCGGTGTTCTATAAGATCGATCTCAGCGAGATCCCGGTTCTGATCTGCACCTTCTATCTGGGGCCGGTCGCCGGTGTTCTGACGGAGATGATCAAGGTTCTCATCAAGCTTCTTCTTAAGGGGACGACCACAGCGTTCGTGGGAGATTTTGCAAACTTTGCGGTGGGATGTTCCTTCATCCTTCCGGCTTCCATGATCTATCATGCCAACAAGACCCGTAAGACGGCTCTGATCGGTATGCTGGTTGGTACGCTTGTCATGACTACTTTCGGAAGCCTGTTCAACGCTGTTTATCTGCTCCCCAAGTTTGCGGCTCTGTTCGGTATGCCGCTGGATGCCATCGTCGGTATGGGAACACAGGTCAATTCTCGTATTACCAACGTTTCCACACTGGTACTGTTTGCCGTGGTTCCCTTTAACCTTCTCAAGGGTGTTGTGGACTCCATTCTCACCGGCCTTTTGTATAAACGGATCTCGCCGATCCTGCATAAGGGCGATGCGAAAAAGATTGAACACAAAGAGAAAAAGGGTTAAACTAATATCAGCAAATCGCACACGATTTTGTATGAAAACGTGTGAAAAGGTGGGTTGATCTATGATTATTACAATAGCCAGACAGCACGGAAGTTCGGGACGTGAGATCGCCAGAGCGCTGTCGGAAGATCTTGGTATTCAGTGTTTTGATAAAGAAATCGTGGATGAGGCGGCGGAAAACTCCTCCATTTGCAAGGAGCTGATCAGTTCCTTCGATGAAAAGAGAGTATCTCCGTTTATGCTTCAGACCACTCAGTATCCATCGATGAATTACGGTCTGGGACTGAACATTCAGGTGGCATCGGCACAGTTCGATGTGATCCGGAAACTGGCAGATCAGGGCGACTGTATCTTCGTGGGACGCTGTGCGGACTATATCCTCAGGGAGCGGAAGGATCTGACCCGAGTGTTTATCATGGGTGAGCAGGAGGATAAGATCCGCTGCATCATGAACCGGCAGAACGTCTCCGAAACCGAGGCCAAGAAAAAGATCAAACAGGTAGATAAGGACCGTTCCAGTTACTATAAGTATTATACCGACCAGATCTGGGGCGAATCGGAAAACTACGATCTTTGCATCAATTCCTCTAAGATCGGCGTTGCCGGCGCGGTGAATGTCATCAAGGCCTATATCGAAAACAACAAATAATTCCAGAAAAAGCGAAAGCACATTTCACTGTAACAGCAGTGAAATGTGCTTTTTTTCAGTTGATGGAACCACGAAGGGTGCTGGCGTTCTGCTGAACGTACTTCAGCAGTTCCCGGTGTTCCGGCTCGGCCAGTCTGGGATCTTGCCGGATCAGTTCCAGAGCAGAAGACTGGGCCTGCTGTAGGATGGACATATCCGAACAGAGATCGGCGATACGGATGGGAGGGAGACCGTGCTGACGGTCTCCGAAGAAGTCACCGGGTCCGCGCATGGCAAGGTCCTTCTCTGCAACCTCGAATCCGCTCTGTGTCTTCGTCATGAGTTTCAGCCTCTCGGCGGCATTTTCGTTGGTCGTATCGGAAACCAGTATACAGTAGCTCTGAGCTTCCCCACGGCCGACACGTCCTCTTAGCTGATGCAGCTGCGACATGCCGAATCGATCCGCATCCTCAATGATGATAAGCGCGGCATTGGGAACGTCGACGCCGACTTCGATGACCGTTGTCGATACGAGAACATCGATATCACCTTCAGAGAACGACCGCATGATGCGGTCTTTTTCCTGCTCTTTCATCTTGCCGTGAACTACGGCAATCGTTGCCCTGGGAAGGGCTTTTTTCAGAGCCTGGTGATGTTCTTCTACCGTGGTGAGGGGAAATGCCTCGTTTTCTTCGATGGCAGGACACACCACATAGACCTGCTGACCGGCATCCACCGTCTTCTGAATAAAGGCATTTAACCGGGCCCGATAGCTGTTGTTGACGGCAAACGTTTCCACCGGTTTGCGTCCCGGTGGCATTTCGTCGATCACGGAGACATCCAGATCTCCATAGATCATAAGCGCCAGAGTCCTGGGAATGGGAGTCGCCGACATGACAAGAACATGGGCATTGGCGGATTTCTGAACCAGTCTGTTCCGCTGTGAGACACCGAAACGATGCTGCTCGTCAGTGATTACCAATGCAAGATTCCGGTACTGGACATCCTCACTGAAGAGGGCATGAGTGCCGATGACAAAATCCAGTGTTCCGTCCAGCAGCTGCTCCTTGATTTCGCGTTTTTCCTTGGCCGGTGTGGAACCGGTGAGCAGAGCGATCCGGATCCCGTAAGGGGAGAGCTGTTTTAGGAATGTACGGTAGTGCTGTTCCGCAAGGATCTCCGTCGGTGCCATCATGGCACTCTGGCATCCGTTCCGGCAGCACAGCCAGGCACCATAGGATGCTACCAGAGTCTTGCCGCTTCCCACATCGCCCTGGATCAGGCGGTTCATGGCATTTCCGCTTTCCAGATCCTGACGGATATCCTTCATGGCACGCTTCTGTGCGTTGGTGGGAGAATAGGGAAGTGTCTTCAGAAACTCATGTTCATCCGTATCGGTCATGCGGATTCCGGGAATATCCTGATGGGATTGCCGCAGATACTGCATGGTGATGCACAGACGGAAAAACTCCTCAAATACGAACCGGTTCCGTGCATATTCCAGTTTGTTGTAGTCCTCCGGACGGTGGATCTGGATAAAAGCATCTCCGCTGGGACAAAGATCAAATTCTTTCAGCACTTCCGGAGGCAGGATCTCCGGGATTTCATGAGCAATGGCCAAAGCCTGTTCCATGGTATTACGGATGTTGTTCTGGGTCAGTCCCTGTGTCGTCTTATATACCGGTGTAATGGAACCGGTCTGATGGGAGGATTTCTCCAGATGATCCGCCACGGGATTGGTCATGGTGACACGGCGGTTCTTGATCTGAACCTTACCGTAAAACCGCACCGAGTCTCCTTTATGGAACTGCGTGCGGATATAGCTCTGATTGAAGTAGGAGATATCCATCATGCCGGAATCGTCCACTGCACGGAATTTGACGATCTCCAGTCCGCGGCGAATGCGGGCCAGGGACGGTTCGGATGCGATGATGGTCTCTACGCACACCGTTTCGCCGTCCTGAACCTGATCGATGGGTTTGATGACGCTCCGGTCCTCGTAACGGCGAGGGAAGTAGGTGATGAGGTCAAATACCGTATCGATGCCGAGACGATGAAAAGCCAGGAGACGCTTTTCGCCGATCCCCTGAAATATTCGTATGCTCTGATATTGGTTCATTCTGTTCCCTCGTGAACTGCGACAAAACGCAGCGGCTTTTCCTGATCTTCCTTTGATGCATAGGCGATCCCGATGCGGGGAGTGGCCTGACAGGGAATAACAGAGGACCCTTTCTCAATTGAAAGGGTCTTGCATTCCGTTATGTTGATGCCGTTACACTCATTGTCCAGCTCCAGTGTTTTTGTGACACGACCCGGACCATGGATCTCATCGATACCGCGGATGAGAACGCCCTGAGGATCGTCCTCGTGTCCGGTGACAATGTTCAGCATCCAGTGGATCCCGTAACAGCGGTGTACAAAGATCGTGCCTCCGTCGTGAAACAGCAGTTCGCTGGTCTTGTTGCGGCCTTTGAAGGCATAGCAGGCGCTGTCTTCCGCTCCGCAGTAAGCTTCCGTTTCGGTAATGACAAAGGAGCTCTGATGTCCGTCCGGATGGGTGCGGAGGATTTTCATGCCGATCATAGCTTCGGCTACTGTTCTTACATCCTGCTGAAAGAAACTGCGGTCCATCACTCGATATAGGACAGTTTGTAGCCGGAAGCGGAAAGGTCGAACTGTTCCGTCAGACCGCTGGTGCAAAGGATCTCGTTTTCTTCCGTCACAAGGATCATTTCAAAGTTCCGGTTGGCACGCCAGCAGCGGACCGCGGAATTTCGTCCCATGGCATACAGTCCGGTGGACAGACAGTCGGCGAGGAGTGCGTCATCGCTGATGATGCATACTTCCTTGAGGTTGGTCGCCGCCGGTTCACCGGTGGTAGGCGAGAGGATATGGGTATAGGTAGTGCCGTCCTCATAGGTGAAGGAGTTGTCGATGGCACGGGTAGTCGACATGGCGGCTTCTCCCAGCTGCAGAGAGCCGAGGTATTTTGTCGTGTCGTCAGGATCACCCACCGCAATGGTCCAGGGGCTTCCGTCCGGTTTGGAGCCCATGGTCTGTACCGTGCCCGGCATGGAGATGATGGCATTGTCCACACCGTCCGCCTTCAGCTGTTTGATGGCACAGTCGGTGGCACATCCGCGGGAGACACCGTCAAAGGTGATCTTGGTCTTTTTAGGCAGGATCATCGTATAGGATCCGCTGTCAGAATAGTAATTCGTCATGATCCCGTTGAAGTTGACGGTTTCGCGAAGAGCCTCTAGTTCCTCCTTGGAGGGGTTGTGATAGTTCCCGCTGTTGAAACCCCAGACTTCCACGAAAGGATAGACCGTGATGTCAAATTCTCCGTCTGTCATGGTGTATGCCGTTTTGGCCGCATTGTACATGTCAATAAACTGACCGGGAACCACGATTTCCTTGCCTTCCGCCGCATTGACACGGGAAATGCTGCTGGATTCGTTGGAAGTATCCAGCTGTGTATTCAGTGCATTGATGATATCCGAAGCATCGCTGATCCCCTTACGGGCGTTGGATCCGTATGCGGAGATCTTGATCACGGTATTCAGCGCGGAAACGGATGTCTCATTGGCGTTCTTTCCACAGCCGGTAAGACCCATCAGCACTGCTGCGCACAGGATGCCCAATATCGTTGTTTTGGTTTTTCGAAAAGTAGTCATAACGATCTCCACGTTTCATTATTGAATCAAGTATAGCATAGAAACAGGTCAGATTAAAGGGAAACCGATCCTTGGTACGGCTGACGGGATTCGAACCCACGACCTCCAGAGTCGGAGTCTGGCACTCTATCCAGCTGAGCTACAGCCGCAAATGGTTAACTTCATTTTGAAGCACGTCTTATTATACTCATTTTTGTAAGAAAGTAAACACCTTTTTGTGGCTGGAAAGATGTAAAAAAACGAAAGGATCACGGATTCGTGATCCTTTCGCAACCTATTCATTATTGTGATCAGGCTTTGCTCTTGATGTACTCATCAATGGCTTTTGCACCGGTCTTGCCAGCGCCCATAGCCAGAATGACGGTAGCAGCACCGGTAACAGCGTCGCCGCCTGCGAATACGCCTTCGCGGCTGGTCTGACCATTTTCATCTGCCTCGATGCCGCCCTTCTTGGTAGCGACAAGTCCCTCCGTGGTGCTGAGGATCAGCGGGTTGGGACGGGTGCCGATGGCGATGATGACTGCATCACAATCGATGACCCAGTTGGAATCGGGGACGGGAACAGGTCTTCTTCTGCCTTTTTCATCGGGCTCGCCCAGTTCCATCTTCTGAACTTCCATACCGATGACCTGGTCATTCTCATCACCAAGGATCTGTACCGGGTTGTTCAGCAGTGTGAACTCGATTCCTTCGGGAACTGCGTGCTCGACTTCTTCCAGACGTGCGGGCAGCTCTTCTTTGCCACGGCGGTACACGATGTAAACGTGCTCTGCACCGAGACGTTTTGCCACACGGGAAGCGTCCATTGCAACGTTACCGCCGCCGACGACGACAACGTTCTTCGGATGCTTGATCGGCGTGTCGTAATCATCACGATAGGCCTTCATGAGGTTGACACGGGTGAGGAACTCGTTGGCGGAGTAAACGCCCATCAGGTTCTCACCGGGGCAGTTCAGGAACTGCGGCAGACCGGCGCCGGAACCTACGAATACTGCTTCATAACCGAAGTCATCAAACAGCTCATCGATGGTCATGGCTTTGCCGATAACTGCGTCGGTGACGATCTCGACACCGATTTTCTTCAGGTTGTCGATCTCCTGAGCAACGATCTCCTTGGGGAGACGGAACTGAGGAATACCGTAAACCAGAACTCCGCCGGGTTTGTGGAATGCTTCGTAAACGGTAACATCATAACCCAGTTTGCGGAGGTCGCCTGCGCAGGTCAGGGAAGACGGGCCGGAACCAACGATTGCCACTTTGTGGCCGTTGGAAGCGGGAACTTCCGGATCGGGCAGGTTTTCCTTGCTCATATGATAGTCAGCGACAAAGCGCTCCAGACGGCCGATGCCGACGCTCTCGCCGTTCTTGCCGCGGATGCACTGACCTTCGCACTGTTTCTCCTGCGGGCAGACACGGCCGCAGACAGCGGGAAGGCTGTTGGTGGAGGTGATGATCTCGTAAGCGGAATCAAAATCACCTTCTGCAACTTTTGCGATAAACTCAGGAATGCGGACCTGAACCGGGCATCCGGTACGGCACAGAGGATTCTTACAATTCAGGCATCTCTGAGCCTCGTCGATTGCCATTTCAGCAGTATATCCGAGTGCAACTTCATCAAAGTTCTGAGCACGAATAACTGGATCCTGCTCTGGCATCGGATTTTTATCTTTTCTCATATTAGCCATTGCTGCGTGTACCTCCAGTCATTTTGCAGATGTGCTTGTTGGCTTCCTGCTCGAAGTCATTGTAGAAAGCACCACGTTTGATCAGCAGATCGAAGTCGACCTGATGTGCATCAAAGTCCGGGCCATCAACACAAGCAAACTTGGTCTCTCCGCCGACCATGACACGGCAGCAACCGCACATGCCGGTGCCATCAACCATGATGGGGTTCAGAGAAACGATGGTGGGAATGCCGTAAGGACGGGTGACCTCTGCCAGGAACTTCATCATGAGGCCGGGGCCGATGGCGATGACTCTGTCATACTTCACGCCGGCTTCCAGCTGTTCCTTCAGCAGTTCGGTAGTAAATGCCTTACGTGCATAGCTTCCGTCGTCAGTACCCATGATGAGGTTGGTGGAAGCTGCTTTCATTTCGTCTTCAAGAATAACAAAATCCTTGCTGCGGAAACCGGCAATCATATCCACTTCGATTCCGCGTTCGTGCATCTCTTTCGCGATGGGGTAAGCAATGGCGCAGCCGACGCCGCCGCCGACAACTGCCACCTTCTTCAGGCCTTCCATCTCGGTTGCTTTTCCGAGCGGGCCTACGAAGTCTGTGATGTAATCTCCCTCTTCCACAGTGTGAAGCATAGCCGTAGAATGACCGGCGTTCTGAACCATTACAGTAACGGTTCCTTTTTCTCTGTCCCAACCAGCGACAGATACCGGAGTACGTTCGCCCTGTTCATCCAGACGGAAGATAACGAACTGACCGGCCTGAGCATGTTTGGCGACCAGAGGTGCTTCAATTTCGAACAAGCAAATCGTCTTTGCATCATTCAGAAATCTCTTTTTAACGATCTTGAACATCTGATTACCTCTTATCTCTGATGTATTGACACATTGTGCCTTCAATAAGAAATATTACTATAAGATTTAATTGATTGTCAACAAATCAGGGGGTTTTTGAAGTGCTAATATTGTAACAATCAACAAGACAAAACATTAACATTCTCCGCCCGGAAAAAAGGGCGGAAAAACAGAAAAAAACAGACGGAAAACAAGAGTTTCCGTCTGCTGTATTCAGTCCAGAATCAGCCCGAACCAATCCGAGCGGGGGAAGGGTGAAACTGCGGCAATATAATCGTTTCCGGTCCCGATGGTCCGGTAATCAATGGAACGGATGCGAAACGTATGCAGGAGGGTCTGAATGACATCTTCCTCCTTGTCCGGACCGGTGAGAAGTTCCTGGCACCGCAGTGTATCCTCCTCGGGATAGACCGCGGCGATGGAAGCTCCGATCCGGTACAGTCCGCCTCCGTAATAGGAACAGAGACAGTCCGTTAACCTGAGATAATCCTTTCCAGCAATTACATGTGGATGGGAACTCAGAATCTGCTCCCGCAGGCCGAAATAGGTATCAGCATCGATCTTCTCAATGGAAAGCAGTGTCGCATCCGGCAGATAATCGGCATGTTCCCGACGGCATGAGACGATGTGTTCGGCTCCGATGGTCCGGTCATACCAGGCAAACAGTCCGGCCTCAGCCGGTGCCGTAAATACGAGCCGTCCGTTTTTCTGTTCGTTCTCCACACAGAAATCCAGAACACGGGATGCCAGATGATGTCCCCGATAACTCTCCCGCGTCGCTACCGCATAAAGGTAGGAACAGGGAGCCGTTTCCATGGAGAGATCCCGGATCACCGTTGTCATGGAGCAGAGTTCCTCTCCGCAGAAGGCGGCAGCGGTATAGCCGCAGGAGGAGAGCAGATCCAGAAAACCACGGACATAGCCTTCGTCATCCCCAAATACCTCGTGCCACAGGGACACTATCGATTCGCGGTCAGCCATCTCTGTTATTCGGATCGTGAATTCAGTCATCGATGTGCCTCGCTGTATACTTCTTGATCAGACAGACGGGACGGTAGGAGAGCTTGGATTTCCGAAGAGATTCCATACCCATGTCGTCCTCGCGGTTGATGTATCGGATCTCGGGATAACGCTGCCGGATCATCCGGGCCATCTCACGGCAGACCATGGGATAGGCGCCGTTGATGTCTGTGTAGGCTTTCTCAAAATGGATGTCCGCTGTATCGGAGGAGATCTTCTCCGCCACTGAGAAGCCGACCACTTTGTCATTTGCCAGAAGCACGCCGCCGAATACACCCAGTTCCTCATAGGCGTTGAAGGCCCGCAGGATCGAGACATATTCTTCCTGAATGGAGGGGAGAAGCCGTTCGGAGTTCTTTTCCATCCAGTCATCCAGCATGGTGATGCATCGGGGGATCCACTCCCTGGTGATGGGAACGAACTCCCACTGATAATCGGCTTCAAACCGGTTGCAGTGATTCTTCTTTCCGTGAAGCTTTTTGCCGGAATAAGTGCTCATCTTCTCAATATCATAGATGTAGTCATACAGCGGTTCATCTTCCCGGAATTCAAACTGATCCGGATAGAGTTCCTCCATGATCGCGCGGTACTCTTCCGTGATGCCGCTGATGCGAAGACGGCGGTGCTGGGCATCGGAGTATTCCTTCATGGCGTCCATGGCGTCCTTAACCGAACCGGACCCGACGGGAAAACAGAAGTAGGGCCGGTCTTCATAACACAGCTGGATGATGATTCGATCCCCGAAACGGGTGAGATGCTGTTTGAATTTATTGTCCCACATATAGATGTTGCCGAAATTGAAATCGGCACTCTGCGAGTCTTCCATTGCAAAGATCTCATCACACCATGATTTGTCCTTCAGGGTCAGGGGATGCAGTTCAATCATAATAACCTCAGTCTACGGATGCCACGTCATCCAGTTTTCTGCGGATCTCCTTGAGATCCATAAACGTTTCGGGACGTTTTCCCACATCCCGCAGCAGTGCGGCAGGATGGTAAATGGCGGTATAGCTGATGCCGTCCCGGGAAAACCACTGCCCGTGCTGACGGGTAATGCGGAAATCCGGATCGATGAGACTGGTGGCGGCGATCCGGCCGAGACAGACGATGATTTTCGGTGAAATGATTTCAAGCTGACGGGTCAGCCACTGGCTGCAGGCCTCCCGTTCTTCGGGATAGGGATCCCGGTTTTTGGGAGGACGGCATTTGACGATGTTGCAGATATACACACTGCTGCGGTCCAGTTCCATGATCTCCAGCATGATATCCAGAAGCTTTCCGGCACGGCCGACAAACGGCTCCCCCTGAAGATCTTCCTGCTCTCCGGGACCTTCTCCCACAAAAACAAGAGGAGATTCCGGATTCCCGACACCGAAGACCAGATTGGTTCTGGTTGCAGCCAGACCGCAGTTCTGACACTGCATGCATTGCTGTTTTAGAGTATCCATATCCGACATATTACGTTTCCTCATAATCACCGGCAAGCTGTATCAGCAGCTCCCGTTTGTTATTGTCCGGATGTTCGATGACGTAGTCCAGAAGAAACTGCAGCATCTCGCCCAGCACGGGACCGAAGTATCCGTGCTCCATGAGATCCTTGCCGTCGATGGCGAGGTATTTCAGGGAGAAACACTCGCCGGAGCGGAGGATGGAGGAGACTTCCTTCTGATACTTCGTGCCATTGAGCCAGTCTGCAATCATGGCAGCGCATTCCACGGAATCCGTGCCGTATTTGCTCAATGCCTTCTTCCAGCCGATACGGTCTTCCGGAGGATTCGTATCCAGCAGGAGGGAACAGGCGCTGCAGATCTTGATGGTCCGGTTATCCATGCGCAGGGCATGGAGGAACTGGGAAACCGACTGGATCCATTCTGCGCGTTTCAGGAGATGACAGAAACCCGCCCAGCGGATGTGAGCATGCTTTTTCAGCTTGGAAAGATTGGTGAAATCGGGGACCGGTTTCGCCGGTGTGCAGAACCGGTCGAGAAGATGCATCTCGGCAATCTCATTCAATCGGTCTGTGTGATCGGACTGCAGGATCTTCTGCAGTTCATCCCGGATGCGCTCCGCGGCAAGAAACTGCACATTGGGAGCGTTTTTCCGGATGGAGATCTTCGTCAGTTCGTCAATGGAAAAATCATACCGTGCGGAAAAGCGCAGTGCACGGTACATGCGCAGTGCATCTTCGTTGAAACGGACGTCGGGATCTCCGACGCATCGGATCACGCGGCGGTTCAGATCATCCATTCCGTAGAAGGGATCTACCAGATCTCCCTCGGAGGATACCGCCATGGCGTTGATGGTAAAATCCCGACGGCTGAGATCCGTAGTCAGATCGGACACGAAAGAGACGTTGTCCGGGTGCCGGTGATCCTGGTACTGATCTTCTTTCCGGAATGTTGTAACTTCCACTTCGTGGTTGTTGATAACGACCGTTACCGTTCCATGCTGAATCCCCGTGGGTCTGGAACCCGGAAACAGTTCCATGATCTGAGAAGGAAGTGCGCTGGTACAGATATCCCAGTCCTGCGGAACGATATCCAGTAACATGTCCCGTACGCATCCGCCAACCAAAAAGGCCTGATGCTCGCGGGACTGAAGGGTTCGAAGGATCTGTTTAACATGTTGCGGAGGATATATCATAAAGTACTTCTCCAAATCAGTGGGAAAGTGAAATTCTTGTAATAAGAGTCATCTGGTATTATAATATCATTGCATTTTAATAACATCAAGATTTAGGGATTTGAGTACATATGAGTAATTTCAGAAATTATCTAACTCCCGGCCGGAAGGGCCATCTTGTCGGAATCGGCGGCGTCTCCATGGCACCGCTGGCCGAAGTCCTGTTCAGCATGGGGCTGACCATCACCGGTTCGGATATTTCCGAAAGCGAAAAAGTCCAGCACCTGAAAGGCCTGGGGATCCGGATCTATCAGGGTCATCATAAGGAAAACATTGAATCCGATACCGAGTTTGTCGTACGTACTGCTGCGGTTCATGACGACAATCCGGAGATCATGGAGGCAATCCGTCGCGGGATTCCCGTTGCCATCATGCAGGATTACGAGAATTCCATCTGTATTGCCGGTACCCACGGAAAGACGACGACGACGTCCATGTGCACCCATATTCTCATGGCGGCGGAGAAGGATCCTACGGTCATGATCGGCGGAACGCTTCCTCTGCTGGACTCCTCCGGATACCGTGTGGGCAAAAATGAAGCCATCGTGCTGGAATCCTGCGAATACTACAATTCGTTTTTGAATTTCTATCCCACCATTGCGGTGATCACCAATGTGGAAGAGGACCATCTGGACTTCTTCAAGGACCTGGATGACATCAAGGCATCTTTCCGCAAGTTCGCGATGCTGGTCCCCAAAGAGACCGGTTATGTGGTTTATAACATCGATGATGCCAACACCTGTGAAGTGGTGGACGGTATCGAACGGCATCTGTTCAGTTACGGTATGAGCGACAATGCCGATGTGTATCCTGCCAATATCCGCCGCATCGGAGCGTCGACCAAATTCGACATCATGTTCCGGGGAAAGACTTTTACCAGCGTCACTCTGCATGTTCCCGGTGACCATAATGTCGCCAATGCACTGGCTGCTACGGCAGCATCCATCTGCCTCGGGATCAAACCCACTGCAGTGTCCTACGGACTGGCCGGATTCAACGGTGCCGGACGGCGCTTTGAATTTAAGGGGAAGTTTAACGGAGCGGACATTTATGATGATTACGCCCATCACCCCAGTGAGCTGAAAGCATTGCTGGATGCGGTGGAGCCGTTGGGATATAAACGGGTCATCGTGGTGTTCCAGCCGCATACCTATACGAGAACGGAAGCACTGTTTGATGAATTCATGGAACAGCTGAAACGGCCGGATGTCACTTATCTGGCGGAGATCTATGCCGCCCGGGAAAAGAACACCAAGGGTATTACTTCCGGTATGTTTGCCGAGAAGCTGGACAATGCAACCTATTTCTCCAACAACGGTGATATCGTACGGAATCTGCGTGCCGTGGCACAGCCGGGAGACATCATCCTTACGGTAGGTGCCGGTGATGTGTTCCGTATCGGAGAAGAGCTCCTTGCTCAGAAATAAAGGATCGTAACAAGACAGGAACGGTGACCATATGCGTAACTGCCGATGGTCACCTGTTCTTTCTTGAACTCATGTTATACGAATGATAAAATGACATGACGGAAAAATTTGGCATTTGGAGAGACTAAATGAGCATTGTAAAAGATCTGAATCTGGCACCTTCCGGTGAGATGAAAATCAAGTGGGTGGAGAACCATATGCCGGTGCTCCGCAGCATTTCGGAAGTGTTTGAAAAAGAAAAACCATTTTCCGGTCTGAAGATCGCACTGTCCGTTCATCTGGAGGCAAAAACAGCCTATCTTTGCCGCACGATGGAGAAGGGCGGAGCGGAGATGTATGTCACCGGTTCCAATCCCTTGTCCACACAGGACGATGTTGCTGCGGCTCTGGCGGCGGGCGGAATGAATACCTTCGCCATTCACGGCTGTACGGATCAGGAATATGAGGACTGCCTTCGGGAAGTCCTGAAACCCGGTCCCAACATCATCATTGATGACGGAGGAGACCTTGTTCATTTGATCCATACCGAATTCCGTGATCTGATCCCGGAAATCATCGGAGGATGCGAGGAGACCACCACCGGCGTCCATCGTCTGCGTATGATGGATAAGGCCGGAACGCTGGAATTTCCCATGATCCTTGTCAACGATGCGGACTGCAAGCATCTGTTTGATAACCGCTACGGTACCGGGCAGTCGGTTTGGGACGGCATCAACCGGACCACCAATCTTATCGTTGCCGGTAAAAGTGTAGTGGTTTCCGGATACGGCTGGTGCGGCAAGGGCGTTTCCATGCGCGCCAAGGGACTGGGAGCGAAAGTGATCGTGACGGAAACGGATCCTGTCCGCGCACTGGAAGCAGTCATGGACGGATACGAAGTCATGCCCATGGAGCAGGCGGCGGCGCTGGGTGATGTGTTTGTCACGGTGACAGGATGTGCAGATGTCATCCGCAGAGAGCATTTCCCACTGATGAAGGACGGAGCCATCCTGACCAATGCCGGCCACTTTGACGTGGAAGTGGATATGGTGGGACTTCGGGAAATGGCCGGGGAATGTTATGAGGCCCGGCACAACATCAACGCTTACGTCATGCCTTCCGGTAAGACACTGTATGTCATTGCGGAAGGAAGACTCGTCAATATTGCGGCGGGGGACGGACATCCTGCCGAAATCATGGATATGAGCTTTGCCATCCAGGCACTGTCTGCCGAATATCTGGTTCGACACCGCGGAGAGGGTCTGAAAGGACTTATTTCGGTTCCGAAGGAAACGGATGAGCGGGTAGCACGTATGAAGCTTGCTTCCATGAATGTCGAAATCGACAGCCTGTCGGATTATCAGGCGAAATACATCGGACAATAATCCGTTTTATACACTAACAGGAAAGGGAGGTGACTTTTCATGGATGAGATCAGAACTGC
Organism: Oscillospiraceae bacterium; assembly: GCA_902802565.1. Taxonomy (GTDB): domain Bacteria; phylum Bacillota; class Clostridia; order Oscillospirales; family Oscillospiraceae; genus UBA2922. The sequence continues at coordinate 8,398 of CADCMP010000040.1, read as the reverse complement.
CGTGGTCGAGGAAGTGGACTATGATGCGGAAAGAGACCAGAAGTTTCAGATCCTGAACAAACTGCTTGAAAACCGGCAGATGCGTTCGCTTCAGTTGATCCTGGAAGACATGAACGAGTTTGACGTGGCAGAATTTTTGTCGGAAATCGATGAAAAGCGCCGGCCCATGGTCTTCCGCATGCTGTCCAAAGAGATGGCTGCGGATGTATTTGCCAACTTTGATGTAGACGATCAGGAGACCATCATCAACTCCATCACCGACTCGGAGCTGTCTGTCATTATGGATGAGCTGTACATGGACGATGTGGTGGACATGATGGAGGAACTGCCGGCCAATGTGGTCAAGCGTGTCATGCGTGCGGCGAAACCGGATCACCGCCGGCTGATCAACCAGTATCTTAATTATCCGGAAAACTCCGCCGGAAGCATCATGACGGCAGAGTTTGTGGATCTGAAAAAGTACATGAACGTCCGGGAATCCATTGCCAGGATCCGCAAGATCGGTGAGGATAAGGAGACCATCTACATCTGTTTCGTAACGACATCGGACCGTAAACTGGAGGGTATCGTTACCGTTAAGGATCTTCTCCTTCATGATGATGACATGATCATTGAGGAGATCATGGATACCAATGTGATCTATGCCAACACCACGGATGACCAGGAAGAAGTATCGGAAAAAATCTCGGACTATGACCTTCTTGCGATTCCTGTCGTGGACCGGGAACGGCGTCTGGTAGGCATCATCACCGTTGACGACGTCATCGACGTCATGGAAGAAGAGGCCACGGAGGACTTCGAAAAAATGGCGGCTATGACGCCATCGGATAAGCCCTATTCCAAGACCCCGGTCTGGGAGATCTGGAGAAACCGTATTCCCTGGCTGATGTTCCTGATGATCTCGGCGACGTTTACCAGTATGATCATTACCGGTTATGAGGATTCTCTGGCGGCACAGGCTGTGCTGATCAGTTTCATCCCCATGCTGATGGGTACCGGCGGCAACTCCGGTGCACAGGCCTCCACAGCGGTGATCCGAAGTATTTCACTTGGTGATGTGGAGCCGAAAGATGCTTTTGCCGTTCTCTGGAAAGAATGGCGGGTGTCTCTGATGGCCGGTGTCTCTCTGGCGGCGGTGAACTTCATCAAGATGAACCTGGTGGATCGGATGCTTTTGAATAACCCATCCGTGACACTGATCGTGGCTGCCACGGTCAGCATATCCATCATCTTTATCGTCATGTTTGCGAAAGTGGTTGGCAGTCTTCTGCCGATCCTTGCAGAAAAGATCGGTGTCGACCCTGCCGTTATGGCAAACCCACTGATCTCCACGATTACGGATACGGTCTCACTGATGATCTATTTCTTCATCGCCCGTATCCTGCTGCACTTATAGTGTTCATTGGGAGTATGCGAAATGAAAAGAATCCTTCCATTACTGATCTCGTTCTCACTGATCTTCACACTGGCGGCCTGCGGTCACGGTGATGAAGATACCAGCACTGAGGAGGTGCTGACGGGAACGGTACGTTACATGAATGCGGATCCTGAACTTCAGGAGGCTTGGCAGCGCATTGCGGAAGCATACACTGCGGAGCGCGGTGTGCCGGTAGAGATCATCTCTTCCTACCCGGGAACGTATATGACGGACTTGAACTATGCCCTGAACACAGGTTCTGCTCCGGTACTATTTGATGTTCACAGCGCCGCGGAATTCCGCCAGGTCGAACCGATCTGCAAGAATATTACTGGGCAGAAAGTGCTCAATCAGGTGATCACGAACGCATTTTCGCTGTCGAAGGATTTCGTCTGGGATGCCACCGGCAACTTCGGAGCCGTCGGTTATTCCATCGATTCCTACGGGTTCCTTGTAAACCGGGTCCTTCTGGAGAAAGCCGGATATCATTTTTCGGATCTGAAGGATCTGGCATCTCTGTCTGATATCGCAGCGGACATTCAGTCCAGAGCAGGTGAGCTCGGGATTGCCAGCGCGTTCTCTGCGGTGAATTCCACGGAGTTCTGTTCCAATCTGTATAATGCGTGCGCGTTCCCGACGCTGGAATCTTCCGGTTATGCTGATCCTCAGTTTCTGGAAGAGGTTCCCGGAAAAATGCAGGGACTGATGGATGTGGTTTCTTCCAGCGGCCCCGGTCTCTCCTCGTATAATGATCTCAGTTCCTTCATTCAGGGGCGTACGGTATTCTGTCCTGCGGAAGTCAATGATTATTCCACAGAGATGGAAAATGCCATCGGATACGAGAATGTGGGTTTCATTCCACTGTACTGCGGAAACGGGGATGAGGAGAAACAGGGACTGTGTACCAATGCAAACCGTTTCTGGTGCATCAATGAGAATGCTTCCAAAGAGGATCAGAAGGCGGCACTGGACTTTATCAGCTGGGTCGCGGAAGAGGAAACTGCCAATGATATTCTGGCGGATGAGATGGGGATCTGTACTCCTTTTGTCAACTCGAAGACTCCCCGCAATCCTCTGATCGCCATGATGAATGAATCGCTGGCGACCCGGAAGAATCCCATGGTCAACTATCTGGATGTGGGCTATACCGGCTAAAGCATCAATAAAAAACAAAGAAGCTGCTGAACTTTTCGGTTCAGCAGCTCTTTTTTTGTTGGTGAATTATTCTCTGGATTCCAGAGCGTTCTCAAGATCGAAAAGATTCACATACTCATCATAGGTGCATTTCCGGTCGATGATTCCGTCTTCCGTGATCTCGATGACGCGGTTGGCCACCGTCTGTACCAGCTGATGGTCATGACAGGAGAAGACGATGTTATGGGGAAAAGCGGACATGCCGTTATTCAAGGCCGCAATGCTTTCCAGATCCAGATGGTTCGTCGGCTGATCCATCAAAAGGAAGTTGCCGCCGGAGAGCATCAGTTTGGAGATCATGCAACGTACCTTTTCACCTCCGGACAGAACCTTGACGTTCTTATAAACGTCATCGCCGGAGAAGAGCATTCGCCCGAGAAATGTGCGCAGATAGCTTTCTTTCTTGTCTTCGGAGAACTGACGCATCCAGTCGATAAGGTTGTAGTCACAGTTTTCGAAATAGGAAGAATTGTCGGAAGGGAAGTAGGCATATTCGATGGAAGCGCCCCATTTCACGGATCCGGTATCCGGCTCCTCTTCACCCGCAAGGATCTTGAAGAGCATCGTGACTGCCAGTTCGTTTCTTCCGATGATGACGATCTTGTCCTCTTTGCCCACAATGAAACTGACATTATCCAGAAGCTTGACTCCGTTGACGGTCTTGGAGACATCCGTTACAAACAGGCGGTCCTTGCCCGGCTCCCGGTTGGCTTTGAATCCGACCCAGGGATACCGGCGTGAGGAAGCAGGCAGTTCTTCAATGGTGATCTTGTCCAATAGTTTTCTGCGGGATGTCGCCTGACGGGATTTTGACCGGTTGGCAGCAAATCTAGCAATGAAGGTCTGCAGTTCCTGAATCTTCTGTTCTGCCTTTTTATTCTGATCTTTTGTCAGCTTCTGTATGAGCTGGCTGGATTCATACCAGAAATCGTAGTTGCCAACATACATCTTGATCTTGCCGTAATCAATGTCCACAATGTGGGTGCAGATGTTGTTCAGGAAATAGCGGTCATGGCTGACGACCAGAACAGTGCCTTCGTAATCCATCAGGAAGTTTTCCAGCCACACGACACTGGGAAGATCCAAGTTGTTGGTTGGCTCGTCCAGAAGGATAATGTCCGGATTGCCGAACAGTGCCTGCGCCAGAAGGATCTTCACCTTGAGGCGTGGATCCATATCCGACATCAGGGTGTCATAGTACTCTGTGGTGACGCCGAGTCCCTGCAGGAGCCTGCCGGCATCGGATTCCGCTTCGTATCCGCCCAGTTCCGCGAATTCCTCTTCCAGTTCTGCGGCGCGCATACCGTCCTCATCGGAAAAGTCTTCCTTTTCGTAGATGGCATCCTTTTCCTTGCCGCAGTCATACAGGCGCTGGTTTCCCATGATGACCGTATCCATGACCGTATAGTCATTGTATAAGGCCTGGTTCTGTTTCAGTACGGACATACGCGCCTTGCTGTCAATGTAAACATGTCCGGACGTGGGCTCCAGTTCACCGGAGAGGATCTTTATGAATGTGGATTTTCCGGCGCCGTTGGCACCGATGATCCCGTAGCAGTTGCCGGGATTGAATTGAAGGTCCACACGGCTGAAAAGGGTGGTGCCGGAAAACTGCATGGTTAAATCGTCTATCGTAATCATTGTATGCTCCTGTGTTCGTAGTTGTGCTCTAATATATCATAATCCATTGGACTATGTACAGAAAAACGCATGCTGCCGGCAGTTTTTGCCGGCAGCATGAATTGTCTGTCTGAAATTATGGACGGAATACGAAAGAAGAATCGATGTCCGAAAGCTTGCGGGCTCCGCACATGGTCATCGTATCCACCAGTTCCGCATGGATCTTGTCCAGGTAGATTTTGAGGCCCTCCGCGCCCTCCGCATAGATGGCAGGAATGACAGGACGTCCGATAAGGACAGCGTCTGCACCCAGTGCAAGTGCCTTGAAGACATCCACACCGCTGCGGATACCGCCGTCAACGAAAATGGTGACTTTTCCGCCAACGGCATCCACGATGGAAGGAAGTACCTCCGCCGTGGAGGGGCAGTCGCCCTGAACGCGTCCGCCGTGGTTGGATACCACGATGGCGGATGCACCGGCTTCTACGGCTTTCTTTGCGCCGTTGGGAGTCATGATACCCTTGACCATAAAGGGTTTGTTCGCATATTCGATGATCTCTTTCAGCTCTGCAACGGATTTGCTTCCCGCATTGGGATTGTATTTTTTCAGGAAGGGAAGTCCGGCACCGTCAATATCCATGGCCACGGCAAATGGCTCATACTGACGAAGGTAATCCAGCTTCTCAAAAATGAATTCCTTGTTCCACGGCTTGATGGTGGGGATGCCGATTCCGCCGACGGCTGCCATATCACGGGCAGCACTTTCCATTACATCCGCATCCATGCCGTCGCCGGCCATGGCACATACGCCGTATTCCTTTGCAGCAGGGATCAGAATGCTGTTATAGCTCTGATCGGTATGCTTCTCACCATAGTGGAGCTTCAAACCTCCGAGGGGCGCAATGAATACCGGCATTTTGAACGTCTTTCCGAATACCTCAAAAGAGGTGTCGATGGGGGCGCTTTCCACCAGCGTATCCATGTTTACCAGAATCTCCTGCCATTTGTTGTAGTTTCGCGCGGCAGTGTTGCCGGGGAATTTGCAGCCGGGACCCGGCAGGGTGTTGCCGCAGGCAAGGCCGTTGCAGACAGGACATGCCTTGCAGAACGGGCCGATGCAGTCTTTTGCTTCCTTCAGAATCTCTGAATATGTCATGATTTTCCTCCCATTATGTGGCAGATACTCCGGTACCGTCGAATTCCGGTATCATTTCCGCAGTGGAAGATGCCGTTTCCTGACAGTAGCCGTTTTGAATGCCACAGTCTTTCATATAATTGATGAGCAGACGGTTTTCCTGCGGGCGGATGCGCCGGCTCAGTTTTTTATAATCCCCGGTAAAGTCTTCCGACATCGGAGTGTACTGGCTCATCAGAGAGAACAGAACACTGGAAGGGGAAAACTCCGATGAGACCCAGTCGATGACGGCTTTGCTGTTTTCCGCCGAACCGGGCAGGATCAGATGCCGGATGAGAACTCCCCGTGTGAGGATCCCGTCCTCATCCAGCTGAACGGGTCCGGTCTGACGAAACATCTCACGGATCGCTTCCGTTGCCACCTGTGGATAATCCGGGGCTCTGGAATAGCGTTCGGCCAGATCTCTGTCCATATATTTTAAATCAGGAAGGTACACTGATACAAGACCCTCCAGCTGCCGAAGCTGTTCTGCAGACTCATATCCGGAGGAATTCCAGACCACGGGAACGGACAGAGACACAGTGGAAAGAGCATCGGCGATGAAACGGATATGATGGGTGGGGGTCACAAGATTAATGTTGTGGACGCCTGTTTCCTGCAGACGATACAGCATTTCCGTGAATTCGGTTTTTGACATGATCTTTCCGGATGGGCTGCGGCTGATAACATGGTTCTGACAGAACACACAGCGAAGATTACACCCGGAGAAAAAGACCGCACCCGAACCTTTTGTGCCGCTGATACAGGGCTCTTCTCCGTAATGCGGAGCTGCCCGGACGATGCGCGGAAGATACCCGCAACGGCATAATCCGGACCCTTCCGAATCGCCTCGACGGGCATGACAGAAACGGGGACAGTCACTACATAAATAAATCATAGAACTCTTTAAAAATAACGGTAATTTTCATATGTACAAATTGCATAACAAAACGCCAAAAATTTAACTAATTATATAATATTATTAGTTATTCTGCAAGAAATCACAAAATTCTCAAAAAAGTGCATGATTTTTGCCCAAAATAGGCTATAATCGAATCGAAAGTGTTAATATATGTACAAATTTAGTTATTAGAGGTCCCAAATGCTCAATATTGTTCTGGTAGAACCAGAAATTCCCAATAATACCGGGGCCATAGCCAGAACCTGTGCGGCGACCGGAGCGAAACTTCATCTGATCAAACCGCTGGGATTTGACATCTCCGATAAGGCGGTCAAACGGGCAGGACTGGACTACTGGTGGCTGGTGGATATCTACGTATATGAAAACATTCAGGAGTATTTCGACAAGAACGGCGATGAGAATATATGGCTGACTACGACGAAAGCTCCGCACAGTTACGATGAAGCCGACTTTTCTACGGAGGATGTGACGCTGCTCTTTGGAAAGGAGACGGCGGGACTTCCGGAATGGCTGCGGGAGAAATACCGTGACCGTTGCATCCGGATCCCCATGATCTCGGAAGCGAGAAGCCTGAATCTTTCCAATGCCGCTTCAATCCTGGCATACGAGGTCCTGCGTCAGCAGGGATTTCCGGGCCTCAAAAACACCGGAAGCATGAGACCGTAAACACTTAAATAAAAATAACTATGGAGGCGCAATTATGAACTATAACAAAAAAAGCGTAAAAGACGCAGACGTACAGGGCAAAAAAGTTCTTCTGAGATGTGATTTTAACGTTCCTCTGGATAAAAAGACCGGAGAGATCACCAGCGATAAACGTATTGTTGCTGCACTGCCCACTATCCAGTATCTGCTGGAAAATGGTGCCGCAGTTATTGCATGCTCTCATCTTGGCAAGCCCAAGGGAGAATGGAAACCGGAACTCAGCCTGGCTCCTGTTGCAAAACGCCTCAGCGAGCTTCTTGGCAAGGACGTCATCTTTGCCAAAGATATCATCGGGGAAGATGCAAAAGCTAAAGCAGCTGCACTGCAGTCCGGCGAGCTCATGCTTCTTGAAAACCTGAGATACGATATCCGCGAAGAGAAGAACGGGGCAGACTTTGCCGAGGAACTGGCATCCATGGCAGAAGTCTTCGTCTCCGATGCTTTTGGTACAGTCCATCGTGCACACGCTTCCACCGCTGGTGTGGCAGCATTCCTGCCGGCATACTCCGGATTCCTGGTTCAGAAGGAACTGGATATCATGGGCACTGCACTGAACGATCCCAAACGTCCCTTCGTCGCAGTACTTGGTGGCGCCAAAGTCGAAAGCAAGATCGGCGTTATCAACAACCTGCTTGAGAAAGCAGATACCATCATCATCGGCGGCGGTATGGCCTACACCTTCCTGGCAGCAAAGGGATACGGTGTCGGCACCAGCCTTCTGGATGCGGAGCGTATCGACTACGCAAAGGATATGATGGCGAAAGCGGCCGAGAAGGGTGTCAACTTCCTTCTCAGCGAAGATGTTGTCATTGCTCCGGAATTTGATGCGGATGCAGAGTGCAAAGTCGTGGAAGCCGATCAGATCCCCGATGACTGGATGGGAATGGATATCGGTCCCAAGTCTGTGGAGAAGTTTGCCGAAGCAATCAAGAGCGCAGCTACTGTTGTCTGGAACGGACCCATGGGCGTTTTCGAATTTGATAAGTTCGCCAAGGGTACCGAGGCTATGGCTAAAGCACTGGCAGAATCCGATGCCATCACAATCGTCGGCGGCGGTGACTCTGCAGCAGCTGTTGAAAAACTGGGCTATGCAGACAAGATGACCCACATTTCCACTGGCGGCGGTGCAAGCCTTGAATTCCTGGAAGGCAAGGAACTTCCGGGCGTGGCATGCCTGTTGGATGCATAATCAGTGATCGCAGTTAAGTATTGAGGAATAAGGAGAATACCAATGAACAAAAAGTATAGAAAAACCGTTATCGCCGGTAACTGGAAAATGAACATGACTGCCAGCGCCGTGAAACCCTTTATTGAAGAGCTGAAGGCAGAACTTCCCAAGACCAAGACGTGTGAGACCGTTCTGTGT
>CADCMP010000039.1 GCA_902802565.1 Oscillospiraceae bacterium | reverse complement strand
GAGCCTTCACCCGGAGGTCCTGCCCAAGGAATACTGCAAGGCTCTGGAGAACCTGCGCAACGATGCTCCCACCATCACTACGGCGCAGATCCGTGAGATTGTGTCAGAGGAATACGGAAAACCATGGAATCATGTCTTCTCCAAAATCGTTGCCATTCCCGTAGGGTCTGCCTCCATCGCACAGGTGCATGATGCCTATCTGCTGGACGGCACCCGCGTGGCTATCAAGGTCCAGCGCCCGGACAGCTATCAGATGATGGAACAGGACGTGCGGATGCTGAAGAAAGCACTGAATGTACTGAAGATCCCGCAGATCAAGAAAATCCTGTGGCTCATCAACAATGCGCTGGATGAGACCTGGCGTGTGGCACAGGAGGAGCTGAATTTCATACAGGAAGCGGAAAATCTGGAGCGGCTGGCCAAGATTTTGGAGCCCATGGAATTTGCCCACGTTCCCGCAGTGTACAAGGAACTGACGACCCGGGACGTGCTGGTAATGGAATACATCGACGGCTATGAGATCACCGATCACGAGGGACTTATCGCGGCCGGGTACGATCTCAGTGAGATCTGTCAGAAACTGATCCGAAGCTACATCAAGCAGTGGGCGGAGGACCTGTTCTTCCAGGCCGATCCTCATTCCGGCAATATCTGCATCCGGGATGGTCAGATCGTTTGGCTGGATCTCGGCATGATGGGACACCTGTCCGAACGGGAAGCGGAGTCCCTGCATCACTGCATGCACGCCATTTGGAAAAACGATGTGGCGGAATTCACGGAATGGGCTTTGATCCTTTGCGGGCAGCCGGGCGATCATCCCTGCCGGGAATCTCTGCAGCAGGATTACATCGCGTTTCTGGATAAGTACCGTGTACAGTCCATCAAAGAGATGAATGAGACCGGAGACGTATTTGTAGATATGATCAACATCATGGCAAAATACGGTCTCACCATGTACGGACGCAGCCTTCTCGTCATGGAAGGCACCGTGTCCAATCTGGATGAAAAGACCGACCTGACGGATATCCTCGGCCGGCATCTTGCCGCCTATGCCATCGGCGACGGCCCTGCTGGAAAGATTGCCCGCAAGCTGTCCCACAACCGGCTGTGTTCCGGTTCCCGGCTTCACTACAACGAGTATCAGACCAAGGAAGAGGTCCCCAAGGACAGTGAGCTTCTCTCGGAAGAGGAATACCGGATTCTTTCTGAGACCGGTGCCAAAGTCTGGTCCCCGGAAAATGAATAACGGACATGCCCGAAGAGTCGGAGGATTCTTCGGGCTTTTCTGCTTTTTAGCCCATAGTGCATATCGTTCCCGATCGCTTATTCTACTTTTTATTGATTTTTGCACTATTTTTAATTATTAAACATACTCATTGTCAAACTATGATTTGTTTTCGGTGTTTTACACGGCCTGCAAAAGGATTCCCTTCCTATTTTTGGATTTTTAGTCGATATTTACGATTTTCGATTGAATATGGCGGACAAATATAGTAAAATGTGTACGTGCTTATAATATCTATCCTAAAGGGGGTAATGCATCCGGACATAAACTACGAAAATGTAATACAAACATTAAGAAGAGAAGTGTAGTAAAAGAGTTATAGGAGGTTTGCTAAATGACATTTGGCGAAATCATTGGTAAAATAGACGGGTTTGTATGGGGCTGGCCACTGATCATCATGCTGGTAGGCACACACCTGTTTATGACCTTCCGTACCGGCTTTATTCAGAAAGACATCTTCAAAGCTATCAAGATGTCCTTTGAAAAAGATCCGGACGCAGAAGGCGACGTATCTCAGTTCGGTGCACTGACCACCGCACTGTCTTCCACCATCGGTACTGGTAACATCATCGGTGTCGGCACCGCAATCGCCATGGGCGGCCCTGGTGCTGTTCTGTGGATGTGGCTCACCGGTATCTTTGGTATCGCAACAAAATATTCTGAGACTCTCATCGCTCTGAAATATCGTGTAAAGAGTGAAGACGGCTCCATGATTGGTGGTGCCATGTACGCTCTGGAGCGCGGCAAGAACTGGAAATGGCTCGGCATCATCTTTGCCCTTCTGGCTGCAGTCTGTGCATTCGGTATCGGCTGCATGGTACAGTCCAACGCCGTTATGACCAACGTCACCGGTACTTTCCCCTCCGTTGATCCGATCGTTGTCGGTGTTGTACTGGCCATCCTGATTGCCCTCGTTATCATCGGCGGCATTCAGTCCATCACCAGAGTTTCCGAAGCACTGGTTCCTTTCATGGCCATCTTCTACTTCCTCGGCTGCCTGGTCATCCTCTTCATGAATGGCCACTATGTCGGCGAGGCAGTCTCTCTGATCATTTCCAGCGCATTCACTGGAAAAGCAGCAGTCGGCGGTTTCGTCGGCGGCGGTGTTGCAGCAGCACTCCGTTACGGCTTTGCCCGCGGCCTGTTCTCTAACGAGTCTGGTATGGGTTCTGCTCCTCTGGTTGCTTCCGCTGCTCAGTCCCGCAACCCGAAACGTCAGGCCATGGTCTCCATGACCGGTACGTTCTGGGATACCGTCGTCATCTGCCTGATGACCGGTCTGGTTCTGACTTCCAGTATCCTGAAGTTCCCGGAGATGCAGGAGATCGTAAAGATGCAGCAGGGCGGCGCACTGACCAATGCTGCTTTTGCTCAGATCCCCATTCTGGGCAAACCGATCCTTCTGGTCGGTCTGATCACCTTCGCATTCTCCACCATCCTCGGCTGGTATTACTACGGCGAGAGATGTGCTGTTTACCTGATTGGTGAGAAAGTTATCCCTGTATACAAAGTATTGTGGGTACTTGGAGTATTCGTCGGTTGTATCGCTGAGCTGAACACCCTGTGGGATCTGGCCGACCTGCTCAATGGTCTGATGGCTGTCCCGAACATCATCGCTGTTCTGGCTCTGTCCGGTGTCATCGCTGCAGAAACCAAGAAGTATGCCGGCGCACACATCACAGACAGGGACGAGACGCCGATTCCGACGATCAAGAATGCCAACGCTGGTGTTCTGAACAAGAAAGCACAGCAGCAGTAAGTTTTCCTGTATTACATTTCTACGTATCCACAACGGATGCTGGGATGATTTAATCCTATATATAAACACGTGGCAGCGCCTGATGATTCATCAGGCGCTGTTTTTGTTTTCTCTTCTTCTCTCCTTGTGTTATGATAGGAGCAATGATTGATTTCAAAGGTGGTACTATGCGCAAGTTTTTATGGATCCTCACGGCTCTGGTTCTGGCACTGTGCTGTGCCTGCGGCCGTTCCGGAAATGGGAATTCCTCCATGCAGTCTGAAGAGACCATGTCGGAACCGGTCACCCTTTCCGTCGGATATACGGCGGATCCTTCTTCTTCGATCCACACGATGCTTCAGGACCTGGCGGATGATCTCTACCGCCGCTCCAAGGGGAAGATCTCTCTGGAACTCTATGGAGAGAGCGAACTGGGAAATGAGGCAGAACTGGCAGAACAGGTGACTGCCGGGCAGCTGGATGCCGCAGTCCTGTCCTCCGACACTCTCCGTCCCTACTGCAACAAGATCTCCGTCTTCCGTCTTCCCTTCCTGTTTAAAGACTATAACGAAGCGGAAACCGTCGTGAACAGTAAAGTGGGAGAAGAAATTCTGGAAGATCTCACGGAAAACCATATGATTCCTCTGTGTTATGCCTCCGGATACCTCTGGCAGATCTCCAATAATCTCCGGCCGGTGGAAAAACCGGCGGACCTGACCGGAATGATGCTTCATACCACGGACGATGAACTGACCCTGACGGTATATGAGTGCTTTGCCGCACTGCCGGCGCCTCTCAGCATAGAAGAACTTCCCGGGGCACTGGAGAAACAGGTCTTCAACGGGCAGGTCGGTTCTCTCACGGATTTCAGCAATCTCAGTCTGTCCGGAACACAGCAGTACCTTTCCGTCATGAACATCCAGTATGACACGGACATTATGGTGGTGAGCGAATCCTTCTGGGAATCCCTGCCTCCTTCCTACCGAAAACTGGTGAAGAGCTGCGCCCGGGATCGATCCGCCGCTCACCGCGCCTTTATACAGACCAACGAAGAGACTATCCTGAAAGGGCTCCGCTCTTCTATGGATATAACGGAACCGTCTCTGAAATCATTTAAGGAGCAGTCCAAGTCTCTCTTCGAAGATTACAGTCGTCAGAACTCCTGGGGCGAGGATCTGATCGGAAAAATAGAGGCACAGCGAAAGAAGTCCGCTGCGCCGTAAATACACCAAAGGAGTTTCCCAATATGCAACTTGATATGACCCGGGGCTCCATCCCTTCCCTGCTGATCCGTTTCACCATTCCCCTTCTCATCGGGAATATCTTTCAGCAGCTGTATAACATGGTAGACACCATGATCGTGGGCAAATATGTCGGTGCCTCCGCTCTGGCAGCCGTCGGCGCCACCGGAAACCTCATGTTCCTGATCACCGGTTTCTCCATCGGATTTGCCGCTGGTTTTTCCATCATCACCGCACAGGCCTTCGGAGCCGGCGACGGATGGAAAATGCGGCATTCCGTTTCCAACGGCATCCTGTTATCTCTCCTGACGGCAGTCATCCTGACTACCGTCAGTTTGACATGCATGGATACCTTTCTGCACTGGATGAACACGCCTTCGGATATCTATCCGCAGGCCAGATCCTATATCACCATTATTGCTGCAGGTCTCATGGCCAACACCTTCTACAACCTGCTGTCCGGTTATCTTCGGGCAGTGGGGAACAGCCGCGCACCGCTGATGTTCCTCATCTTCTCTTCGGTGCTCAACATTCTGCTGGACCTGTGGTTTATCCTGTCTTTTCATCTGGGCGTAAAAGGAGCGGCGATGGCCACCGTTCTGTCCCAGGCCATCTCCGCCGTTCTCTGTGCTGTCTATATTTATTTCCGCGTCCCCGATCTCATTCCGCATCGGAACGAATGGCGTCTCTACCGGGCCATTTCCCTTTCTCAGCTGAAAATGGGGATTCCCATGGCGCTGCAGTTTGCGGTGACCGCTTCCGGCATGACCATCATGCAGGCTGCCATCAATTCCTACGGTTCCACAGCGGTGGCAGCTGTCACGGCTGCATCCAAACTGCAGTATCTGCTGATGCAGGGCGTCATGGCCACCGGGCAGGCCATGGCCACCTTCTGCGGCCAGAATTTCGGTGCCGGTGACCGTGGCAGGGTGCGCAGCGGGATCCGTATTGCGTTGACTGGGCTTGCCGGATACAGTGTTTTCGCGTTTTTCATGCTGCGTTTCGTATTCCCGCACCTGCTGTTTCTTTTCTTTCCAGGCTCCGAAGATCTGGTCTCCATCGGAAAGTATGCGGGGTCCTATTTCCGGATCACCATGTTCTTCTATCTTCCGCTGAGCTTCATCCTGATCTTCCGGAACTCACTGCAGGGCTGCGGCTATGCTCTCCTGCCTCTGTTCTCCGGGATCACCGAACTGGTGGCCCGCTGCGTCATGGCAGGCCTCAGCGGTCACACTCACCGCTTCCTTTATGCCATTGCCTGTGATCCTGCTGCCTGGTGTGCCGCCGGTCTCTATACGCTGGCCGCCTACCTTTTCGTGCTCCATCAGTGGAAACGGCAGGGCGTTCTCGATCAGTAGTCCCGGATCTTTGCTGTTTTGCGAAACGCAACCAGCCGGATGCGGCTCTCTCCGAGGATCTCCTTCAGAGACTCATCTCCGAGAAACAGCAGTTCCCAGTCCCGTTCCCCGTAAAAGAAACGGATCATTCCTTCTTCGGGGACATCTTCATCCGTACAGAACCGCCAATCGGTCGCTTTATTCAGGTCGATATCCGCCCAGTATTCGCTCATTAAGTCCGTGACGGTCATCTGATCCTCTCCGCCTTCTACGGTGTACCCTTTTTCCATACCGTCAAAATACTGCAGCATGGCCTCTTCCGCCTGCAGGAATCCTTCCGGAATCTGAAACAAACTCATACCAAACAACCCCGTTTCTAAAGATTTAAATGTGATTCCTCTTCCATTCTACCTATTTTCGGTATAGAATACAATCAAGAACAATGAATGTCCCGGAGGAGGATCAATCTACTATGTCCATTAAAGATGCTTATTACGACATGATTAAAAAAGCGCTCAGAGAAGACCACGTCAAACGCATCATGATGCTTCGCGAGCAGGACTTCCCCGTGGAGTCCATTGCAGCCGTCTATGAGATGAGCAGTGAAGAGGTGGAAGAAGTCATTCGCAACAACAAGAATGATTTTGAATGGGGTCTGAAAGACTGACCGGATATTGAAAAAAGCAAAAAGATAGATCGATGGGAATTCCCATCGATCTATCTTTTTTGTTTTACTTATTTACCGACTTTCGTCTTCAGATCTTTGATGACGATCTTAGCCGCACGTTTTGCAGCATACTTGGCAAGCGGAAGGACTTTGTCCTCGCAGCGGATCATATTGGTGCATTCCGGATGATCGCGTACCAGATGGATGGCGTCGAACATGCACTTGGTGGTGCAAAGTCCGCAGCCGATGCACTTGTTCTGGTCAGCGATACATGCGCCGCAGCCCAGGCAGCGGGAAGCTTCCGCCTTGACCTGCTCTTCCGTGAAGGTGAGACGGTCATGCTCAAAGGAGCGTGCCTTCTTCTTGTCGTGGAGGATGGGCTGACGTGCCGGGCGGTCATAGCAGTCCGGATCCAGCGCCAGATTATCCTTATCCAGCTCGTAGAACTCACGGAGGTTACGTCCGCGGGTCAGGCTCTGGCCGTCCTGTACGAAACGGTGCAGGGACTCAGCGCCTTCACGGCCGGCCGCGATGGCATCAATGGCGAACTTCGGTCCGGTGTATACGTCACCGCCGACGAAGATGTCTTCCTGTGCGGTCTGGTAGGTGATGGCATCCGCTTCTGCGTTACCTTTCTTGCCGGTCTTCAGTGCGCCGACATCCAGGTTGCCCCAGTCGATGACCTGACCGACGGAAGCGATGACGGAATCCACATCCAGAGTCTCGAACTTGCCGGTTCCAACCGGTTTGCGGCGTCCCTTCTCATCGGGCTCGCCCAGTTCCATGATCTCCACTTTCAGGCCTTTGACCTTGCCGCGGGAACCGAGAATCTCCACCGGTGCGTTGAGGTAGCAGAACTTGACGCCCTCTTCCAGAGCCTCTGCCACTTCTTCCTTATCCGCCGGCATCTCTTCTTCGCTTCTGCGGTAAACGACGTAGGTCTCCGCGCCCAGACGGACTGCCGTACGGCATACGTCCATGGCCACGTTGCCGCCGCCGATGACAGCACATTTCTTGCCGATCTCCGGCTTCTCGCCCAGATTGACTTCACGCAGGAAGTCCACGCCGCCGTAAACACCCTTCAGGTCTTCGCCGGGGATGTTCAGCTTGGAGCTCTTCTGTGCGCCGATGGCCACGTAGAAGCCCTTGTAGCCTTCCTCACGCAGCTGCTGGATGGTGATGTCCTTGCCGATCTCGGTGTTCATCTGGAACTTGACACCCATCTTCTCCAGCACTTCGATCTCGCCGCGCAGTGCGCTGCGGTCCAGACGGTAACTGGGGATACCCATGACGAGCATTCCGCCGGGTTCCTTGTTCCGGTCGAAAACGGTGACATTCACATAGCCCATGCGTGCCAGATAGTAGGCACAGCTCATGCCGGCGGGGCCGGCACCGATGATGGCAACTTTCTCCTCGTAGTCCTTGTCGATGGGACGACGGCGGAGGGGTTCTGCAATATAACGGTCTTTGCTCTTCAGATCCTGTTCGGCGATGAACTTCTTGATCTCGTCGATGGCCAGTGCCTTATCCACGGCACCGCGGGTGCAGGCGTCTTCGCAGCGGCGGTTGCAGACGTAGCCGCAGACGGACGGGAACGGGTTGTCCTGCTTGATCAGAGCGAGAGCGTCCTGATAACGGCCTTCCTTGGCCAGCTTGATGTAACCCTGAATAGCGATGTGTGCCGGGCAGGCGGTCTTACAGGGAGCCGTGCCGGACTCATGGCAGTTCTTGCGGTTATCAAACACGTAATTGGGGTTCCATTTGGATCTCGGCCATCTGTTGTCATCGGGCAGTTCCTGTTTCGGATACTCCACTTCACCCTGCTTGGTGCAGAGCTTCTGACCGAGTTTCAGCGCGCCGGCCGGGCAGACTTCCACACACTTGCCGCAGGCCACGCAGTCTTCTGTCGTGACATGAGCACGGAAAGAGGATGCGGACATGTTCGGGGTGTTGAAGTACTGGCTGGTACGCAATGCGAAGCAGACACCGAGGTCGCAGTTGCACAGACCGAAGATCTTGTCCGAACCATCGATGTTGGTGGTCTGGTGGACATAGCCGTTTTCTTCGGATCTCTTGCAGATTGCCAGTGCCTCTTCCTTGGTGATATAGCGGCCCTTGTCAGTCTGGACCAGATAGTCGGCAAAATCGCCGAGACCGATGCAGCAGTCATCCTGGATCTCACCGGAGCCTTCGCCGAAGAGACGGCGGGCATTACGGCAGGAGCAGTAACCAACGGACAGATGGCCGTCATATTTATCCAGCCAGTGGGAAATGTGCTCGATATCCATGGATTCCTGTTTGGCAGGGATTGCCTGTTCCACGGGGATGACGTGCATGCCGATGCCGTTGCCTCCGGGAGGCATCAGGTGGGTCTTGCCTTCCAGAGGAAGGAACGTCATCTTATCAAAGCTTTCCGCCAGTTCCGGATATTTCTCAACCTGCCACAGGACCATGTTGGTCATCTCAGCGATGCCGGGAACGAACAGCTGTACGTACCACTGTTTTTCATGCTGGGGATTCTCGTAATGGTACTCTACGATACCGTGCATTGCAGCATCGGTCAGCAGCTCCTCGATCTTAGCCTCGGACTTGCCGGTAAGCTTCGCGATTTCTGCGGTTGTTTTGGGCTTGCGCAGCCCCATCTTCAGCATGACTTCCGCGATCTCGTCGCTGGTGCATGCACGATCCAGGATGATGTACTCCGGATCATTTTCCGTGATCTTCTTGATTCCAAGCTTCTGCGGAATCCGGTCGGTAATCATTTTACCAAGATCGAATAATATCTCTCTTGCCATTATTATCTCCCTTCTATTTTTGCTCTTTTATTATTTTTTCCCTCATAAAACAATCATTGAAGATAGTTCCGTTAATTTACTATATCAATAAGGCACTGAAAATGCTAGAAAAATATCATACTTTTTTCAAAATCTTTAACCCTAAAACAAAAGAAAGACTTTTTTCTAGACAGACTGCGAAATCTGTCTTGAAAAAAGTCTTGTATCCATAATATCCTGATGCTCTTTTAATAATCCAGGATGCCGTCTCTCAGTTCTTTCGGGGTTTCGTATGCCAGTTGACCCGGAACACGGCATTTACGGCAAAAATCGACAGTGCGATGAGCATGGAAATCATCACAGCTTTGATAAAGTATTCCTTGGACAGTGCATGTTCTCCTACGGCAAAATTGTATACTCCATAATACAGAGAATATCCCGGGACAATAGGCAGCACGCCCGGAACGAAGAACATGGGGGACGGCTGTTTTAAAACTCGTGCCAGGATCTCGGCGATCAGTGCGATTGATGTGGCAGCGATGAAATTTGCTCCGTACAGACTGACCCCGTATTTCAGGCAGAGCAGATAGATCCCCCAGCACAGGCCTCCCATCAGTCCGCCGACGGGGACCAGCTTTTTCGGCACTTCAAACAGAAGGCAGAATGCGGAGACTGCCAGAAATGCGAAAACACATTGCAGAATCATGTTCCAGTTCCCTCCTCAGATCAGACTTCTCAGGAGCAATGCAAGTCCTGTTCCCAGTACAATGGCAAGGGATGTAACGACAGCCTCCATGACACGGGCAGTCCCTGACACATAGTCTCCCGCCAGAAGATCTCTGGCCGAGTTGGTAATGGCCAGTCCCGGTACCAGCAACATCAGCCCACCGATGATCACCGTATCCGGATTCATCTGATTCGGAAACAGGTGATACAGCAGTACTGCCACCACAGAAACCGCAAAGGAAGACAGTGCAACATTGATGATCCCGGATAAACCGGTATAGCGGTTGATATACTGAACGGCATAGACCGCCACTCCGCACAACATGGCAAACAGGAGATCCATTCCCCGGCCGCCGAAGGTATAGGTAAATCCCATCACACCGATCATCGAGGCAATCACCCGGACCCATTCCGGATACTGTTTTTTCTCTCTCAGCTCCTCGAGCTGGTGGAAAGCTTCCTCCAGAGACAGTCTTCCCTCACACATTTCTCTGGAAACTACATTAACCTCGGCGATCCTCTGAAGATTCGTTCCTCTTCTCCGGATCCGACGTGTCGCTGTAATGGCATCTCGATAGGGATTGGATACCGTCGCCACCATGCTGGTGCCCATGACTACCACTTCCACATGTTTGGCATTGGACGTATTCAGCATCCGGTTCACCGTTTCTTCTGCCCGGTAGGCTTCTCCGCCGTTTTCCATGATGATCTCTCCGGCCAGTATCGATGTGTCCATCAGGAGTCTGTAATCCATTCTGTTCACCGCCTTTGCGTATCGTCTGAACTGGTATAACATAACCTTTCCCGGAAAACAATGAAGAATATATGAATTTTCACTCCAAAGTTCCGCAGAAATGTGCTATGATTAGTTTTTACAGCGATATCAATCAAAAATGGTTCATTTTTTGGCTGTTTTAACACTTTAAATCGTTAATGAGCGGGTATATAATTATCCTCACACTAAGTAAACTAGGTGATCTGTATGGAAATGCAAATGGAGTTTATCCGGAAACTGCCCAATCCGCAGGACCTCAAGGAAGAGTTCCCTGTCACGGATGACATCCGGAGAATAAAGGAAGAACGGGATCAGGAGATCGCGGATATCCTCACTGGCAGGAGCGACAAGTTCATTCTTATCATCGGCCCCTGTTCGGCCGACCGTGAAGACGCCGTCCTGGATTATATGAACCGCCTGGCAAAAGTTCAGGAGAAAGTCAAGGACAAGTTGTTTTTCATCCCCCGTGTCTATACCAACAAACCCCGCACCAAGGGCATCGGTTACAAGGGCATGCTCCATCAGCCGGATCCGGAAAAAGAGGAAGATATGCTGGCGGGCATCATCGCCATCCGGCAGCTTCATACCGACGTTGCCCGGGAAACGGGCTTCACCTGTGCCGAGGAGATGCTGTATCCGGAAAATCACCGCTACCTTTCCGACCTGTTGAGCTATGTTGCCGTTGGTGCCCGATCCGTTGAAAACCAGCAGCACCGCATCGTGGCAAGCGGCATCGGCGTTCCGGCAGGCCTGAAAAACCCCACCAGCGGAGATATCACGGTAATGATGAACTCCGTCGTGGCGGCCCAGAGCCCCCAAAAATTCCAGTACCGCGGATGGGAAGTAAAGACCCAGGGCAACCCGCTGGCTCACTGCATCCTGCGCGGATATGTGGACAAGTTCGGACGCAACATTCCCAACTATCACTATGAGGACCTCCAGAACCTGCAGGAAGCATACGACAAACTGAATCTGGAGAACCCTGCGGTGATCGTGGATACCAATCACTCCAACTCCGGCAAGAAATATCTGGAGCAGATCCGTATCGCCAAGGATGTCCTGCACAGCCGCAGTCAGTCTCCCAAGATCTGCAGTCTCGTAAAGGGCCTCATGATCGAAAGCTACATCGAAGACGGTGCACAGAAAATCGGAGAAGGTGTTTACGGCAAATCCATCACGGACCCCTGTCTCGGATGGAAACGTTCTGAAAAGCTGATCTACCAGCTGGCAGATCTGGTCTGATAGAAATAATAACGCGCGATGATCACTATGATGATCATCGCGCGTTTTTCATGTCATGATTTTCAAAGCAGGCGATATCCCTTGCTCCTCAGGCAGGATTCCACCTCCGCATAGCCGCTGGTCTTCATGATGGCAATGGGGCTCGCATTCTCGCGGTCATAGGAGATGTAGGTATAGTGGATATTGATGTTGCTGTCCGTGATGGCTTGAAGGATCTCATTGAGTCCGCCGCAGCGGTCTTCCATATAGATCCCGATCACGTGATCGATGTGAACCTGATATCCGGCTTTTTCAAACACTTCCTTCGCCAGGGGCACATCGCTGACCAGCATGCGCACCGTGCCAAACTCACCGGAGTCATTGGTGAGGATCGACATGATGTTGATCTCAGCG
>CADCMP010000038.1 GCA_902802565.1 Oscillospiraceae bacterium | reverse complement strand
GATCTGTAGTAAAATACACAAAGTGACTTTTGACAAGGCTGCACTAGTCGGGGAGCTAGCGGTGCCCTTTTCCCGCAATCCGCTACAGCGGGGATGAATCCCCGGCCTAGGGTGTGCAATGTGTCGTCTGACACCGGCAAGCAGTGTTGACGATCCGGTCTCACGCAACGGAAACCCGTGAACCATGTCAGGCGGGGAACCGAGCAGCATTAAGCGGTGCTTTTCGTGTGCCGTGAGGGTGCCGGGTCCGAGCCGGCTACCGGCGTAGCGGGCATATCGCATTATTCGAAGTCGGGTGTGCAGTCTTGTCAAGGGTCACTTAAGTTTTGGAGGTGACAGACATGTATCAGGCATTATACCGGAAATGGCGTCCCAAGACGTTTGACGATGTCGTGGGTCAGGAGCATATCACGGAAACCCTGAAAAAGCAGGTCATGAATGACCGGCTGAGTCATGCATATCTGTTTATCGGCACCCGGGGCACCGGCAAGACCACCTGTGCCAAGATCCTTGCCAAGGCCGTCAACTGCGAGCACCCGGTAAACGGAAATCCCTGCGGGGTGTGTCCTTCCTGCCGGGCCATCGAGGAAGAATCCGTCATGGATATCGTGGAGATGGACGCCGCTTCCAACAACGGCGTGGATAACATCCGTGACCTGCGGGAAGACGCCATCTTCTCTCCCACTTCCGTACGCAAACGTGTCTATATCGTGGACGAGGTCCATATGCTTTCCCTGGGCGCTTTCAACGCGCTGCTGAAGATACTGGAGGAGCCGCCGGAACACCTGATGTTCATCCTGGCGACCACGGAGCTGAACAAGGTGCCCGCCACCATTCTCTCCCGGTGCCAGCGCTACTCCTTCAAGCGCATCAGCGTTCCCCAGATCCGGGACCGTCTGAATTATGTGGCATCTCAGGAACCCTTTGAACTGGATCCGGATGCCGCGGAATTCATCGCCCAGCTGTCGGACGGCGGTATGCGCGATGCCCTCTCTCTTCTGGACCAGTGCTCC
Source organism: Oscillospiraceae bacterium (assembly GCA_902802565.1). Lineage (GTDB taxonomy): Bacteria > Bacillota > Clostridia > Oscillospirales > Oscillospiraceae > UBA2922. The sequence goes on along the minus strand of CADCMP010000038.1, from coordinate 15,801 downwards.
GGCACGGATCACATCACGGTGGAGACGGTTTACTCCGCCATGGGTCTGGCCGGCAATCTCGCCATTTCTCAGATGATGGATCATATCATGGAACAGAAAACCGAAGAGGCCGTCAAACTGTTTCATCAGATGTGGAAGGACGGGAAGGATCCCTCCTCCATGCTCAGTGAGATCAACACGCTGCTAAGAGACGTTCTGATCACAAAGGTCGCTCCCTCCGGAGGTAACGATCTGCTCAGCGGCACCTATGCAAGGGATGTTCTGACCCGATTCTCCGGGAGCATGTCCCTGGCGGAACTGACCAGCCGGATGAACATCATCCAGGATGCCCTCAGCGCCATGCGCGCGTCGGCAAATTCCCGCATCGACGCGGAGCTCTGTCTGGTCCGTCTCTGTCAGCCGGAACTGAGTTCCGGAATAGACGCCCTGGAATCCCGCATCGACCGTCTGGAAAAGATGCTGGCCGGCGGAATTCCGGCCTCTGCCAGACCGGCGGCACCCGCAGTCCAAGCAGCTCCGGCGGCCGCACCGGCACCGGCACCGGTTCCAGCCCCAGCTCCCCAGCCGATCCCGGAACCACAGATGCCCGACGGGTCCCCTCTTCCGGAGGAACCTCCTCCCGAGGACGAACCGGTCTATGAGCCCCCTGCTCCCGAACCGGAAGAACCGGCGGCTCCAGAACCGACGGAAACGGAAATCCCCGCGCCGCCTCCGATGGAAGATCCCAATTCTCCCGGCGGCTCGGTATCCGTGGATGATCCCGCTTTCATTGATAAGCTGAAAGACAACCTTCATGAGGTCCTCTCTGTCGGACTCAAGCACTTTATGCGGGATCCAACTATCACTTATGTATTAAAAGCAAACATACTTAATCTGTACTTTCCGGAGAATTTCAAGTATAGTTTGTTTAATAAACCAGAGGTCATCAGCGCATTCCGTCAGGAAGCGTATAAGCTGTCCGGCCGTGAGATCAATGTGGTCATGCACGACGGGGCATACGATCAGGATGCACAGACCGTGACCAAGGACGTGCACGACCTCGACCGATTCAAAGAAGTTCATTTTACAGGAGGAAACAACAATGGCTAAAGGTGGATTTGGCGGAAATCAGGGCAACATGATGAAGCGCGCTCAGAAGATGCAGCAGGAGTTCATGAAGCTGCAGCAGGAACTGGAAGCGGCAAAATACGAAGGTACTGCCGGCGGCGGCGCTGTCAAGGCTGTCCTCATGGGCACCCGTGAGTTCGAGAGCGTCACCATCGATCCCGAAGCAGTGGATCCCGATGATATCGAGATGCTGCAGGACATGATCGTTGCCGCAGTCAACGCCGCACTGAAGGCTTCCGATGATGCTACCAGCGCATCCATGGGAAAACTTCAGGCCGGATTCAATTTCTGATCCTGAGAGATATCACCAGAAGCGGAAACAGAATTCTGTTCCCGCTTCTTTTTGATTTTCCGGAAAACCGGAGTATAATGATAGCAATATTCTAGCGAGGGGGCATCCCAATGTTTGGAGCGATCTGCGGGGACATCATCGGTTCCCGTTTTGAAGCACATAATATAAAGTCGAAGGACTTTGAACTGATGCATCCGGACTGCTGTTTTACGGATGACACGGTCATGACCATCGCGGTGGCCAACGCCCTGCACAGCTACCGGGAGAGCCGCAGTCTTTCGCAGTTCAAGGAGGAAGTGAGCTCCCAGATGCGGTATCTCGGTACCAAATATCCCAACGCGGGATACGGCGGCCGTTTCTATCACTGGCTCCACGATCCTTCCATGGGACCGTATCAGAGTTTCGGCAACGGAAGTGCCATGCGGGTCTCCCCGGTGGCCTGGGTCGCCGGAAGCATCGAGGAGGCGGAGATGCTGGCACAGGCATCCGCCGAGCCGACCCACGATCATCCGGAAGGCATCAAGGGCGCCAAGGCCATCGCCGCCGCCATCTATCTTGCCCGGCTGCAGAAGAGCAAACGGGAGATCCGGGAATACATCGAGGAACACTACTATCCTCTGGACTTCTCTCTGGACGAGATCCGGGAGAGCTATACCTTCGATGTCACCTGTCAGGGCAGCGTCCCCCAGGCCATCGTCGCCTTCCTGGAATCGGAATCCTATGAGGATACCATCCGGAACGCCATCTCCATCGGCGGAGACAGCGATACCATCGCCGCCATGGCGGGATCCATCGCCGAGGCGTTCTACCGTTCCGTTCCGCAGGACATCCGTTCCTGGGCCATCAGCAAGCTGGACGAGACGCTCAAGGCCTGCTGCAGCATCTTCCTGACGGAATCCGAGGAGGAACATCCCCAGGAGGAACAGGTCATGGGAGAGTTTCTCACCAACACCCTGCATACGCTTGCGGGAGCCGCTGCCAAGCGGGGCTGGCTGAAGGACTCCACGGAGATCATCTATGTTCAGGAACTGTGGGAGACCGGACAGCGTTTCGTGGCGTACTGGATGGCGAACCCGGAATTTACCGCCCACTACGACGGAAACCGCAGAGCCATGTTCTACAACATCTCCACCGTTTCCCTTCTGGCTGGCATCTACTATGCGCTGGATTACAACATCGACGCCGGCAGCTTTGACGCCGACCGCATCTTCCGGGAACTGTTCAGCGGCAACATCTATGATACCGTTGCCGGTGTCGCTTCCGTGGATCTTTCGGATCTTCAGAACTTCGTCAACGAGCAGTACCGGGATCTGGACATCCTCATCGGCAACTATGATCCGGATGAGGATACCCGGGAAAAACTGCTGTATCAGGTCGCCTGCGCATTCTTCCAGATCGGCTGCAGCATCGAACTGCACGATCTCGGCGCCGGGCTTTAAACGAAGACAACAAAAAAATTGCTTCCGACGTAATGTCAGAAGCAATTTTTGTTTTTATCCGTTGATCAGGCCTTTGCCAGAGCTTCCTTGGACTTGTCGCACAGAGCGGTGAAAGCCTCGGGATCGTGGATTGCCATCTCGGAGATCATCTTGCGGTTCATATCGACGCCTGCAAGTTTCAGACCGTGCATGAAGGTGGAGTAGTTCATGTCGTTCATCTTGCAGCCGGCGGAGATACGGGTGATCCACAGCTGACGGAACTCACGTTTCTTTGCCTTACGTCCGACATATGCGTAGCGGCCGGATTTCATGACCTGCTGATTGGCCATCTTGAAGTGACGGGATTTATTTCCCCAGTAGCCCTTAGCAAGTCCGATTACTTTTTTTCTATGTTTACGCGTCATCATCGCGCCTTTAACTCTAGCCATTATTTTTTCCTCCTAAATCTATTCGTTCACCGATTATTTGTACGGGATCATTTTCTTGATGGTTGCGGTATTGGTTCCGTCGGCATAGGTACCGGAGCGGAGACGACGGCAACGCTTGGTGTCCTTCTTAGTCAGGATATGGCTCTTATAGGCATGGGCGCGTTTCACTTTACCGTTCTTGGTCAGGTTGAATCTTTTCTTAGCGCCGCTGTGAGTTTTCATCTTGGGCATGATTATCTATCTCCTTTATAGGTTTTCTCGTCCGTTCTTCCGGGGGGAAGACCGGCTTATTGACATTATTCTTCCGAAGAAGCCTCTTCCGCTGCGGGAGCTTCCGCTTCCTCCGCCTTGGCAGCCTCTGCCCGGGCGGCACGTTCTGCTTCTTCCTGCTGCTTTTTCTTTTCCTTGGCAGCTTTCTGGATCTGTGCCTGGGACTTGGGAGAGATGAACATGGACATGTTGCGTCCTTCCAGTTTCGGATCCTTATCCATATTTCCCACTTCGCCGCATCCTTCGGCAAACTTTCTCAGGATATCCTTGCCGATATCCGTATGTGCCATCTCACGTCCGCGGAAACGGATCGTCACCTTGACACGATCGCCATCGCCCAGAAACTTCACCGCGTTCTTCAGCTTGGTGTTGAAATCGTTGTCGCCGATACCCGGAGACATGCGAATCTCCTTCACTTCCATGACACGCTGATTCTTCTTGGCTTCCTTGGCGCGTTTGGCCTGTTCAAACCGGAACTTGCCGTAATCCATGATTTTGCATACGGGAGGTTTCGCATTGGGAGAGATCTTCACGAGATCCAGTCCCTTCTCTGCTGCGATACGGTTCGCTTCCTCGCCGGATACGATACCCAGCTGCTCACCGTCTTCCCCGATCAGTCGAACTTCTTTGTCGATGATGGCATCATTCAGTTCATGTTCCGCCTTTGCGATCTTTACACACCTCCATCAAGTGAATAGCAATAAAAAAACGGATGCAGGGCATCCGTACAACAACACAAACAAACCACACCTGAATCCAGGTGCTGTTTTGATCCATGTTAACACCAGAAGCACTTTTAAGCCGCTGGGTGAGGACGGGGATGCCGGCCTGCTTTCTTTTTACCTAATAGAATATATCAGCCGGCACCCGTCATGTCAAGGATTATTTCCCGAAATCTAAGGTTTTCCCTCAGTTTTCCGGGGTATTTTCCGGATTTTCCTCCGCTTCCGGTGACTGTTCCCGCTCCAGAGCGAGCTTCACCAGACGGCTGGTACCCAGCCGGGAGCATCCCAGGGTCAGAAACTGTGCGGCATCTTCCACGGAAGAGATCCCGCCGGCGGCCTTGATCTTCAGCGATTCCGGGGCGTTTGCGCGCATGAGGACCACATCCTCCGGAGTCGCTCCCCCCTCGGCAAATCCCGTGGAGGTCTTGATGAAATCGGCACCGCAGTCGGCTACGATCCGGCACAGCCGGATCTTCTCCTCGTCCGTAAGCTTGCAGCACTCGATGATCACCTTCAGCACCGCGCCTTCCGATGCATTCCGGACACTGCGGATATCGTTGGCGACTTCCGCCCAGCATCCGTCCTTCACCATGGAGAGATTGACCACCATGTCGATCTCGTCGGCGCCGTTGTGGATGGCGTCCTTCGTCTCAAAGACCTTGACGGCGGTGGTGGCGGTTCCGTGGGGAAAACCCACCACGGTGCAGATGCGCATCCTGTTCTGCACGTAGCGTCTCGCTCCTGCCACGTGACACGGCGGAACGCACACGGAAGCGCAGTTGAAACGGATGGCCTCGTCGCAGGCCTTGCGCACTTCGGAAGCCTTTGCTTCCGGTTTGAGCAGAGTATGATCGCAGTATGTCAGGATCTGTTCTAATTCCATCATATGTCTTCTCCTTACCGTTTTTCCGGAATGATCTCGATCCAGTAGCCGTCGGGATCCTCAATAAAATAAATGCCCATGGATGGGTTTTCAAAGCAGATGCAGCCCATTTTCTCATGACGGGCGTGCGCCGCTTCCATATCCGGCACCGAAAATGCCAGATGGAACTCCTGTTCGCCGAGATCATAGGGCTCGGTGCGGTCCACGAGATAGGTCAGCTCCAGCTGAAAATCCGTCACACCGTCTCCGAGAAAGACCAGTTTGAAGCTGCCGTCGGAAGCGTTCTTCTCCCGCACCGGCTTCAGATCCAGTGCCTCCTCGTAGAATTTCAGGCTCCGGTCCAGGTCCAGGATGTTGAAATTGAAATGGTTGAACTGAAACATCATGATTCCTCCCATGAAAAGTGTTTCTGTCTGTATTCTGAGTATACCGTTCCCCTGTACAAAAGTCAAAAGAGAGCCGCTCCCTTCCCATTTCCCTCTCCTCACAAAATTTTAAGAAAAAGCATTGGAAAAAAACAGTGGTGACTGTATAATGAAAGTAATGAAATATGATGGGAGAATACTATGGATTTTAATGCTCTGAAAGAAAAATACATCCCCTCTGCAGACATTTTCCTGTATAACACCGGCAGAGCCCGCAAAGCCTGGCTCCTGTTCGGCTGTCATTATATCAAGGAAGAAAAGCTCCATATGTTCGTCGTATGGGCACCCAATGCCATGCGCGTTTCCGTCGTGGGCAATTTCAACGACTGGAATCCGGATGCCAATCCCATGATCCGCGAGGACACCGGGATCTGGTATACCTTCATCGAAGGCGTCTATCACGGCGACTATTATAAATACGCTGTCACGGCTGCAGACGGCACCACCATGCTGAAATCGGATCCCTGCGCGTTCTGGTCGGAGACCGATCTGAACACCGCATCCCGCGTCTATAACGAGGAACCGTTCAAATGGAAGGATTCCCGGTTCCTGAAAAAGAGGGGCGAGACCAATGCGCTCACGTCTCCCATGTCCATCTACGAGGTGCATCTCGGTTCCTGGAAGGCCTTCCCAGACAGCGACCGTCCCATGTACCGGGATCTTGCGGACAGTCTGGCGGAGTACTGCAAGGAACAGGGATACACCCATGTGGAACTGATGCCCGTCACCGAGTACCCCTTCCCCATGTCCTGGGGCTATCAGGTCACCGGTTACTACGCTCCCACTTCCCGCTACGGCGAGCCGGACGATTTCAAGTATTTCGTCAACACCCTGCATGCCGCCGGCATCGGCGTCATCATCGACTGGGTCCCCGCTCACTTCCCCCGCGATGCCCACGGCCTTGCGGCATTTGACGGTACCCGTCTGTATGAATGCAAGGAAAAACGGATGAGCGAGCATCCGGAATGGGGCACCCTGATCTTCGACTTTGAGATGCCGCAGGTACAGAGCTTCCTCATCTCCTCGGCATGCATGTTCTTTGACCGCTATCATGTGGACGGCATCCGCGTGGACGCCGTATCCTCCATGCTGTATCTCAACTACGGACGGAAAGAGGGCGAATACACCCCCAACCGCGACGGCGGCAACATCAATCTCGGAGCGGTGGACTTCCTGCGCAATCTGAACACCGCGGTCCTGACCACCTACCCCGGTGCCGTGACCATCGCCGAGGAATCCACTTCCTACCCCCTGGTCACCTATCCGCCCAACGACGGCGGACTCGGCTTCACCTTCAAATGGGACATGGGCTTCATGCATGACACCATCGACTACATGTCTCTGGATCCCTATTTCCGTTCCGGAAGCCACAGCAAGCTGACCTTCTCCATGATGTACGCGTTTTCCGAGAACTTCATCCTGGCCTACTCCCACGACGAAGTGGTCCACGGAAAATGCTCCATGATCAACAAGATGTCCGGTGACTACGACCAGAAGTTCGCCTCCCTGCGTACTCTGTACGGCTATCAGTTCGCCCATCCGGGCAAAAAGCTGACCTTCATGGGTTCCGAATTCGGTCAGTTCATCGAATGGAACTTCCAGCAGCCGCTGGACTGGATCCTGCTGGATTACCCGAAACACCGGGAGATGCAGGACTACACCAAAGCGCTCAATGAAATCTACAAAAAATACGGTGCCATGTATGAGATCGACAAATCCTGGGACGGCTTCAAATGGCTGAACGTGGATGATACCGGTCGATCCTCCATCGCCTTCCTCCGCACCGGAACCACCGACGGTACCGGAAAGTATCTCATCTGTGTCAGCAACTTCACGCCCAACACCTATGAGAACTTCCAGATCGGTGTTCCCATGGAAGGAAAAGTCAAGGAGATCCTCAACAGTGACGACATCCGCTTCGGCGGCACCGGCCTGCTGAACTCCGGGATCATCAAGAGCAAACCGGAGGGATTCCTGGATATGGGTCATTCCGTACGGTTCACTCTTCCCGGCATGAGCACGCTGTATTTCAGCTATACACCATCCAAACCCAAGGCAAAGAAAAAGTAAATGACCGGACGACACCACAGTCCGTTATCCACTGAAAGGAGCGAAGAAAGTCTATGAAGAAAATGTACAAGGATCTTCTTGGCGAAAAAGGCAGAACCCAGATGCCGAACGTTCTGATCGCCGCTTCCGAATGCGCACCTCTGGCGAAGACCGGCGGTCTGGCCGACGTTGTCGGCACGCTGCCGAAAGCATTGCAGAAACTGGGGATCGACGCACGCGTCATCATTCCCTATCATCGTAAGATCAAAGAGAAATATGCCGACCAGATCGAGCATATGTTCTATTTCTATGTATGCCTCGGATGGCGTACCCAGTATGCCGGAATCGAAAAACTGGTACTGGACGGCGTGACCATCTATCTGGTGGACAGTGAGTTCTACTACGGCGGTGACATCTACCGCGGCGGCGAGGCGGAGATCGAGCAGTATGCCTTCTTCCAGCGCGCCGTTCTGGACTGCATCCCCAACCTGGACTTCGTTCCCGATGTGATCCACTGCAACGACTGGCAGACCGGTCTGATTCCGCTGCTGGCCCGTTCCCAGTACCCCGGCGGCATGCAGGAGAATCTGAAGTTCCTCCTGACCATCCACAACATCATGTATCAGGGAAAATGCGGTTACGAGTATCTGTATGACCTGCTGGGCATCGACGCAAAATACAACACGCCCGAATTCATGGAGCTCAACGGCTGTGTGGACTTCCTGAAAGCCGGCTGTGTCTTTGCCGACCGCATCAACACCGTCTCCCCGTCCTACGCACAGGAGATCTGCGATCCCTACTACAGCGAAGGTCTGGAAGGCATCCTCAACGCCCGTTCCCATGAGCTGTCCGGCATCGTCAACGGCATCGACTACGATGTCTTCAATCCCGCGGATGACCCCTGCACCGTCAAGGGCTACAGCCAGCGCAGCATGGCGGGCAAGAAGGAATGCAAGCAGTATCTGCAGAAGAGCATGGGCCTGGATCAGCGGGACGACGTTCCTCTGGTGTCCATGGTCACCCGCATGACGGAACAGAAGGGCTTCGACCTTGTGATCTGCATGATCGACGAGCTGCTGCAGTACAATGACATGCAGTTCATGCTGCTGGGCTCCGGCGACGCCAATTACGAAGCGTTCATGCGCTGCGCCGAGGACCGCTACAAAGGCAAGCTGTGCTCCTATATCGGATACAACGACAAACTGGCTCACATGATCTACGCCGGCAGTGACTTCTATCTGATGCCCTCCCGCTTCGAGCCCTGCGGCATCAGCCAGATGATCGCCATGCGTTACGGCACTCTGCCCATCGTGCGTGAGACCGGCGGTCTGAAGGATACGGTACAGCCTTACAACCAGTACACCGGAGAAGGCACCGGATTCTCCTTCGCCAACTACAATGCCCACGAGATGAAAGAGACCATCCTTCAGGCACTGGACGTCTATCAGGACAAGGCCGTCATGAAAAAGCTCGTGAAGAACGCCATGACTGCGGACTTCAGCTTTGACCGCTCCGCCGAAGAGTACGCAAAACTGTATATAGGAATCCTGTAAGAATCCATGATCCAAACCATCAACGTCTATTACGGCGGGAACTACGAAGAGCACTGGACGCCGGAACAGCGGCTGTTCATCAGCTATTCCTCCCGCGAGACCTTTACTGCTGAAAAAAGTGAAGGCAGGTGGGTGTGCACCACTCACCTGCCTTCTTATCCATTGTCTGAAACCTACTTTCAGGCAGTGTGTGAGATCCAGGAAGCGATGCAGACCTGCTCGCAGCTGGGTCTCGATGCCCGTCGGCTGACCGATCTCCTTCAGACCGATAATGTCGTCGCGCCCTTTGAGCTGCTCCGCGCCCTTCTGGACGACTGGGGATATCAGTTCTACGACGCACTGACCACCGTTGTCCGGTGCTGCCGGAACATCGACATCGGCATCCGTTTTGAGGATCTGGTGCGGCTGCAGCCGCGTACTGCTTTCCTGACGGATGTTCTGTATCAGGGGCTGCGTGATTTCACCCTTGCCTATCACGACCGGAAAGATCCCATGTACCGCAATCCGGTAAGCGCAGTACGGGAAGGCTCCCTTCTCCATCTTGGCTTCCGCGACTGCGGACGGAGGATCCCCTCCGCCTCCTGTATCATCTTCGGTGATTTCGGGGAGCGGATCTTCCCCATGCGGCGCACGAAAAAGGGCTTTCAGGCGGATATCGCCATGCACTTCGAACCGCAGCCGCTGTGGTATGTCTTCCGTCTGGAGACGGACAACGGCTATCAGTATCTAAACTCCGATTCCACCGGTTTCGGCAGCGTTGTGTCCCCCCAGAGGGGGCTGGGCTTCCGCCTCACGGTATTCAAGAAGGACTTTGAGACACCGGAGTGGTTCCGTCACTGCATCATGTATCAGATCTTCCCGGACCGTTTTGCCACCTCCGATGACAACACCGCCCGGAAGGGACTGGAATATCACCGTTCTCTCGGTCAGTCTCCGGACTTCCACGAATCCACGGACGAACCGGTAAAATGGCAGGCCCGTCCCGGCGAAGACTTTTACAGTCCGGATGATTTTTACGGCGGCACGCTGAAAGGGATCATCTCCAAGCTGGATTATCTGCACGATCTGGGTGTCGGCGTTATCTATCTCAATCCCATCACTTCCGATTACATGGCCGTGGATCCGATCCTGGGGTCCGTGGAGGATTATGAGGAGCTCTGCCGCAAGGCGAAGAAACTGGGGATCCGCATCATCAATGACGGCGTTTTCTCCCACACCGGTGCCGACAGCGTGTACTTCAACCGCTATCGCCACTATCCGCAGATGGGTGCCTGTCAGGGATCCCAGTCCCCTTATTTCCCCTGGTATACGTTCCATCATTTCAATGACCGCTACAAATGCTGGTGGAACTTCCGGGATCTTCCGGAAGTGGATGAGGAAAATCCCGTATGGCAGGATTTCGTCATTACCGGCAAGGACAGCGTGGTAAAGACCTGGCTGCGCCGCGGAGCATCCGGATGGCGTCTGGACGTGGCGGATGAACTGCCGGACGATGTCCTTTCCCTCATCCGGAAATCCAGTAAGGAAGAAAAGCCCGATGCTGTGATCCTGGGCGAAGTCTGGGAAGACTGCGTTCTGAAGGAAAGCTACGGCTACCGCAGAAACTATGCGCTGGGCTACTCTCTGGATACGGTGATGAACTATCCCTTCCGCTCCCATGTGCTGGCCTTCCTGCACGGATACATCGATGCCTATGCCCTCCGGGATTTCCTGGATGACCAGCGATACAATTATCCCGAGCCGCTGTACTATTCCCTCATGAACCTTCTCAGCTCTCATGACGTGGAACGCATGCGCACCTATCTGGCCGCGGATTTCGATGTCAATTCCGTGGACCGTGCAAAGCAGATCGCCTGGGAGCCTACGGAGGAAGCGCTGCAGCGCGCTTCCTGTCTGGAGCGACTGGGAGCCGTGATCCAGTTCACCGTGCCCGGTGTCCCGGATATCTACTACGGGGATGAAGTGGGCATGTCCGGCTGCCGGGATCCCTTCAACCGCGCCTTCTTCCATGAGGAGGAATACAGTCCTCTGGAGCACTACAAGGCACTTGCCGCGCTGCGAAACGGCGATGAGGTCCTGCGCACCGGAGACGCGTCGTTCTCCGCTTACGGAAATGACGTCATCCTTATTCACCGGTTCAATGATACCGACGAATATGTGATCGCGGTAAACCGTGCCGAAGAGGCCCGTCCGTTGAAGCTTCCCTTCTCCGGGACGGATGTACTCACCGGAGATACTGTTCCGCAGGAATTCGATGCCTCACCCATGACCGCATATATCATTCGCAATTAAAGTACTGGTACCGGGATCGTATCCCGGTACCTTTTTAAGGTGACCCCTATGATCGTATTGAAATGCCCTGTCTGTCAGCACACGCTGTACTCCGACGGATTCTCCCTCCGCTGCAAAAATCAGCACAACTATGACATCTCCAAATACCACTATGTGAATCTCGCCATGGACAACCGCTCCCGCAAGAAGCACCACGGGGATGACCGTGCCATGGTCCTGGCTCGGAGCGCTTTTCTCAATGAGGGCTACTATGCCCCGTTCCGAAAACTGGTGGTGGATACCGCCCGGGGCTATCTGCAGAAAGAGGACAATCTCATCGATGCCGGATGCGGTGAGGGATACTACACCGATCTTCTTCAGAGAGAGACCGGCACCAGTGTGCTTGGGATCGATATTTCCAAGGAGGCACTGCGGGAAGCCTACAAGCGCAACCATGACCTTCTTCTGGCCGTGGCGGGCGCCTCCTCCATCCCCGTCCCTGATGAGTCCGCTCATATGGTGGTCAGTCTCTTTGCCCCCTGCTTTCCCGAAGAGTTTCACCGCGTCCTGCTTCCCGGCGGCATCCTGATCCGTGGCGTGCCCCTGGAGGACCATCTATGGGAACTGAAGTGCGCCGTCTACGATGAGCCCTACCGAAATCCGAAACCGGAGACGGAACTGGAGCATTTCGATTTTCTCTACCAGAAGGAGATCCGGTACCGGATCCGGATGGACGATCCCCGGGATATCCGGAATCTCTTCATGATGACGCCCTATTACTACAAGACCGGCGCTGCCGATCAGGAAAAACTCAATAAACTCACTTCCCTGCAGACACAGCTGGGATTTGCCGTTCAGGTGTATCGGAAAAAGGCCTGAAACGGCTTCGAGGACGCGGAACCCGCCCGCGTCCTCTTTATTTTGCTCGTTTTTAGCACTCTTTTAATTTAAGTGCTAATAATTCACAGTTTGTTCATGATTTCCATAAACTCGAGTGATATTTTATATACAACAGAAAACGAAATTTCAATTTCGAACATAAATGGAGGCAGAAACAATGTTTGAGATTATTCCTTTTGATTACCACACCAGCAGATCGTCTTACGATCCGTTCCGTCATTTCGAAGAGATGGAACGTCAGATGTTTTCCAATCCCGTGAGCAATTTCCGTGCGGACGTACTGACTAAGGGCGATTCCTTCGTGATCGAAGCGGAGCTCCCCGGATTCAAGAAAGAAGACATCAATCTGGATATCGAGGATGACATCCTCACCATAAAGGCGACCCGCCAGAACGAAGAGTCCGATGAGGACAGCAAGCGGAAATTCATCCGCCGCGAACGCTTCTACGGATCCTACACCCGCAGCTTCGACGTGTCCAATATCGACACTTCCGCCATCACGGCAGAATACAACGACGGGATCCTGACCCTGGTGCTCCCCAAGAAGGCACCGGAGAAACCCAAGACCAGACATCTGGATATCCTCTGATAACAAACGAGATCTTTCATTATAAACCTCATTTACCTCTACTCCCTCTTTACTTTATCCAAGCAAAAGCGAAGCTCCGGCCGAGAAATCGGTCGGAGCTTTTGCTTGTTCTGTTCAGTTTTTTGTTCCGGTGGATCCGAAACCGCCGGCGCCGCGCACCGTATCACTCAGTTCCTCACTGTCGATGAACTCCACCGGCAGGAACGGCAGGATCACCAGCTGTGCGATCCTCTCCTGCGGTTCGATGGTGCGTTCCACCTCACTGTCGTTGGACAACGCCACGGAGATCTGTCCCCGGTAATCGGCATCGATGACACCGACGCAGTTGGCCGGACGCAGTCCCTGTTTGGATGCCAGGCCGCTGCGGGCAAAGACACCGCCGAAATAACCTTCGGGGATCTCTGCTGCCAGACCGGTCCCGATCATCACGGACTGATGCGGCGGGATTACCACCGCTTCCGTCAGGTCGGCATAGAGATCATAGCCTGCGGCATATTCGCTTCCTCTCTTGGGAAGCTGGGCTGTCTCCGTCAGTCGTTTGATTCTTATCTCCATTCCAGGTCCTCCAAATCAGATAAGGACCTTGGCCAGGAAGTCCTGAAGACGCGGACTCTGCGGATGATTGAAGATCTGGTCCGGTGTCCCCTGTTCCATGATGACACCGTCTGCCATAAAGAGGATGCGGTTGCCCACTTCCTTGGCAAATCCCATCTCATGGGTGACCACCGCCATGGTCATTCCTTCCTCAGCCAGTTCCTTCATGACTTCCAGAACTTCGCCCACCATCTCCGGATCCAGTGCGGAGGTAGGTTCATCAAACAGCATGACACGGGGTTTCATGGCCAGTGCACGCACGATAGCGATACGCTGTTTCTGTCCGCCGGAGAGTGAAGACGGATAGGCGTCTTCCTTTTCCAACAAACCGACGCGAGTCAGAAGCCTTGTAGCTTCCGCGTCTGCTTCCTCCGCCTTCATCATGCCGGTCTTCGTCGGTGCCCAGGTGATATTCTGTCGCACGGTCATATTGGGAAACAGATTGAAATGCTGGAATACCATTCCCATGTGCTGCCGGACCTTGTTTATATCTGTTTTAGGATCCGTGATATCCGTTCCGTCAAAAATGATGGTTCCTTCTGTAGGTATCTCCAGTAAATTCAAACAGCGCAGAAACGTGGATTTTCCGCCGCCGGAAGGGCCGATGATAACGACTTTCTCCCCTTCATTGATATGTTCGGAGATATCTTTCAGCACCACATGATCTCCAAAGGCTTTCGTCAGATGCTGCACATCGATCAGCACATTATTGTTAAGTTCTGTCACTGCGGCGAAGCCTCCTTTCAAGAATACCAAGAAGTCGAGTCAGGACAATCACATTGAGCAGATAGATAAGCGCGATACCGATCATCGGCATAAAATAAGAATACGTTTTCGCACCGATTGTCTGTGCCACTTTGGTCAGATCCGTCACACCGATAACCGTAACCAGAGAGGTATCCTTAAATAGAGTGATCATCTCATTGCCCAGAGCCGGCAGGATGTTTTTAATGGCCTGTGGAATAATTACAGACCTCATGACCTGCGTGTATCCCAGGCCCAGAGACCGTCCTGCCTCCATCTGCCCCGGATCGATGGACATGATACCGCTTCGAATGATCTCCGCAACGTAAGCGCCTGAGTTAATACCTAGCGCTAGGATTGAAATTGCCACTTTTGCCCTGCTGGAAGAAAAGATAACAAAATAGAAGACCATCAGCTGCACCAGCATTGGAGTCCCTCGAATAATGGTCGTATATACCTGACAGATTCCGTTCAAAAAGTTGATCAGCCAGTTATTACGTCCGATATTCTGGTCGTGAATCGTCCGGATTACAGCAACCAGGATTCCGAGAACGATACCAAATGCCAGCGCACCGACCGTTATTACATAGGTCTTTTGGACCAGTCCTTCAAGATACGCTTTCCAGCGGTCTTCCGTGACAAACGCTGTTACAAATTGCGCTTGTAGATTATTCATAGTTTTCTCCTACCTATCTTACGATAAAAAAGGGCGGTACAAGACCGCCCTTCCTCTCATTTCTCTAAATTAATCAGCCTTGATGTATTTTGCAACGATCTCAGCAACAGTGCCGTCTTCGATGAGATTAACGAGAGTCTCATTGATGGCATCCCGCAGTGCGGGATTGTCTTTGGAAACAGCAATGGCGTAATCTTCCACGACATATTCGGTGGAAAGGATCTTCAGTCCTTCATTGGCTTCCACGAAAGATTTTGCCGGCTGCTCATCGATAACAACACAGTCTACTTTGCCGCCCTTCAGAGCTTCGATGGCAAGAGCACCATTGGCGTATGCAACGACATTGTCCTCGCCGTAATCATCGGAGCAGTAGAAGTAACCGGTGGTGGCTTCCTGAGTGCCGATCATCTTACCGTCCAGATCATCAACAGATTCGATATCGGAATCTTCCTTAACGATAACGACCTGAACACCCTGTGCGTATGTCTCGGTGAAATCAACTGCTTCTTTGCGTTCATCTGTAACAGTAAGACCTGCCATGCAGATGTCAGCCTTGCCGGACTGAACAGAAGTGATAACGGAAGAGAAGTCCATATCATCGACAACCAGTTCCAGACCAAGCTCGTCAGCGATTGCGGTAGCGATCTCTACATCGATACCTTCATATCCGCCGCCGTCTTTTACCATCTCATACGGAGGGAATGCGGCGTTGGTGGCCATGTGAAGGACACCATCTTCCACAGTGGAGATGCCTTCAGCTTCAGCAGAATCGGAAACAACTTCCTGAACTGCTTCTTCTCCGCAGGCACACAGCATGAAGATCATGCACAGAGCCAGCAGCAAAACTACAAACTTT
>CADCMP010000037.1 GCA_902802565.1 Oscillospiraceae bacterium | reverse complement strand
TGTACCGCCTGTGCCCGGCAGTGTCCGGTAAAGGCGATCTCGGGAGAGCGTCAGCAGACCCATGTGATCGATCCGGAGTATTGTATCAACTGCGGACTGTGCACCCAGTTCTGTGCCCAGTCTGCCATCATCAATCAGTGGGGAGCTCCGGTTAAGTTCAATAAGGATGCTCGGAAACAGCGCAAGGTTCCGGACATTGATACCGAAGCATGTACCGGCTGCTGGATGTGTGTGGAAGAGTGTCCCAAATACGTGCTGCGAATCTCGGAACCTCTGTTCCACGGAGATATCCGTACCCATGCAGAACTGTTTGACCCGGACAACTGTATTGGATGCGGAAAATGCGAAAAACGCTGTCCCATCGGCGCCATCACCATGGAAGACCGGGAGACAGCAATGAGGAATGCAGCGGATAGGAGAGGATCCGTTACAAATAAAAAAACATCGAAAGGGAGAAGAATAATGTCCACTCTGAAAAAATGCTACTATCGTGTGTTCCAGTGGATCTTCAACATCGGAGCAAGATGTCTGTACTGGAGAAGACCCATCGTCACTTCCGGCCCCAACAGCGTTACAAAGATTCCGGAATTGCTGAAAGAGCGCAATGTGACGAAACCCATCATCGTTACCGGTCCCAGCATCGGCAAAAAACTGGCACCGCGTGTTACGGAAGCATTGGATGCTGCGGGGATCCCGTACTTCATGTTTGCAAACGTGGAAGCGAACCCGTCCGTCAACACCGTCAACACCATTCAGAAGCTGTATTTTGAAAACAAATGCGACGGATTCATCGCCATCGGCGGCGGCTCCCCCATGGACGCAGCCAAAGGTGCTGCTGCCCGTGTGGTTCGGCCCAGAACACCCGTTGGAAAGATGGCAGGACTTCTGAGGGTCATGAGACGGATTCCTCCGTTTATCGCTGTTCCCACTACGGCAGGTACCGGTTCCGAGACCACCATCGCAGCCGTTATTACGGATACCGACACACATCACAAATATGCACTGATGGATCTGCACCTGATCCCTCGCTATGCAGTCCTTGATCCGGAGATGACTCGCGGTCTGCCGCCGAAAATCACGGCAGCCACCGGTATGGATGCACTGACTCACGCAGTGGAAGCCTATTGCTGCTGGACCTACAACACCAAGGAAAGCCTTCGGGATGCCGAGGAAGCCACCGTGGCAATCTTCAAGTATCTGAAACGCGCATATGATAATGGTGACGACATGGAAGCCCGTAATGAGATGCTCATTGCTTCCTATAAAGCAGGCTTTGCCTTTACCCGTGCCGGTGTCGGTAATGTCCACGCCATCGCACATACTCTCGGCGGTCTGTACAACACTCCGCACGGCCTTGCCAACGCTGTTATTCTTCCCATCGTGCTGGAAGACTACGGCCCCGCAGTCTACAAGAAGCTGGCAAGACTGTCTGAGCTGACCGGAACCTGCACGTCCGGAACCGAGGAAGAGAAGGCGAAGGCATTCATCAAAGAGATCCGTGCCATGAACACATATTTTGAACATCCCACCGGATTTGATTTTATTCAGGAAAAAGATATTCCGCAGATGATCAAGTGGGCACTTCATGAAGCCAACCCGACCTATCCCGTTCCCGTAGTCTATGATGAGGAGCGCTGCAACAAGGTCATTCACCGCATCATCAACGAAGCATAATTGTAATACTGAGATAATTCTCGCAAAAAGGACTGTCCGAACTTCGGGCAGTCCTTTATAATATTCAGTGTGAAAATCAATACATGATCAGATAAAGGATGAGAGAAATGGAGAATCAATGGAAACAACAGACCATAGGAATCGCCGGATGCGGAGGCCTGGGAGGCAATCTGATGGAAAACTTTCTGCGCTTGGGCATAACTCATCTGGTAGTCTGTGACGGAGATGTTTTTGAGTACTCCAACATGGATCGGCAGATCCTCTGTACCGAGGATTCCATCGGAAAGAAAAAAGTGGAGATAGCAAGAGAACGGGCGAAGAAAATTGCTCCGAACACGACGGTTGAAGCATACGATGTCTTTATCGATGAGGAAAACGGAAAAGAACTGTTTCGAGACTGTGTGCTGGTAGTGGATGCCCTGGATTCCATGGAGGGCCGCAGTGTTTTACGCTCGGTCTGCAGGGAGCTTCAGATTCCGCTGGTCCACGGTGCGATCTGCGACTGGTCCTTAGAGGTTGGAGTCCTGTATCCGGGCGATCTGTTGCCCATGGCTTCCGCAATATCGCGAAGAGAAGAGCATGTCCTGTCTTTCGTCCCATCGATCTGCGCAGGGCTGGAAGCTGCGGAGACGGTAAAGATCCTTCGGGGAGAAGAGAGCTCTCTTCGAAGCAGGATCCGCTATATGGATCTGAAAACAGGGGAGCAGTACGAGCTTACTTTACAAAACGACGATGCACAGTGAAGGCGAACTGTGAGTTTACAACTGCAAGACAGGTCATTATACTGAAGTGAGAACAATAACCGTGAATACGCAAGAGACGGCACAAAGCAAAGGAGAGACCATGACCGATAAACGCATGGAGGCCCAGCAGGCCATTGATGTATTGCTGAATATCGTAAAACCGGTGGAAACGGAGACCGTACCTCTGGCAGATGCCCTCGGCCGGGTGCTGGCGGAGGATATGATCGCGGAATATGATATCCCGCCATTTGATCGCAGTCCCTTTGACGGATATGCACTGAGGGGAGAAGAGACTGCAGATGCCACAACGGATCATCCGGTGGTGTTCTCCATTACGGAAGATATTCCCTGCGGCAGCATGCCGACGATGCCTGTAGGAAAGGGTCAGGCGGGCAAGGTCTCCACCGGAGCTCCCATGCCGGAAGGAACCAACACGGTGATTAAATATGAAGAGACTCGTTTTGATGAGAAAACCGTCTCCGTTTTTTCCTACGAGAAACCGGGAAAGAGTATTATTTACCGAGGCGAGGATGCGGAACGAGGACAGCTTCTGGCGCCGAAAGGAACTGTCGTAACGCCGGCATATATGGGCGTGCTGGCAGGTCAGGGCTTTGCCAGCCTTCGCGTGTACCGTCCTGTGACAGTCAGTGTCCTCAACACGGGATCCGAGCTGGTTCAGCCCGGAGATCCTCTGCCGGAAGGGAAAATTTACAACAGCAATTTCTATACCATCCGAGGTCTTCTTCAGACGATGAATGTGGAAGTACGGGACGCCGGACTGGTTCAGGACGATCTGGACACGATTACGGATATGGTTTCATCCCTGCTGGAAGAATCAGATATGGTCATCACCACCGGCGGGGCCTCCGTCGGGGATTATGACTGGGCCCTTCGCTCGGCGGAGAAGATGGGTGCCAGGGTGCTGTTCTGCGGTGCCAAGATCAAACCCGGCGGGTCCTTCGTCACCAGTGAAAAAAACGGAAAGATCATCATGAGCCTCTCGGGAAATCCCGGTGCTGCGGTGGATGGACTCCTGAAGATCGGACTGCCTTGTATCCGCAGACTGTGCGGCTATGAAAATGTGATGCCGCGCACCATGGAACTGTTTATGGAGAGCGATTTCCGTAAGACCTCAGACCGGCTTCGTCTGGTCCGGGGCAAGCGGATCTTTCATGGCGGCAAGGTGTGGTTCCGCGCTGCGTCCGCAGACCGGAACAGCCGGCTGTCTCCGCTGGTAGGGTGTGATGTCATCGTAGAGATTCCGCCCGATGCCGAACCGCCGAAAAAAGGAGACCTTGTTCACGGCTTCCTGGTATATGAAACGGAGGAAGGATAAATGAGCATCCCTGTCTATTCCATCGTCGGGTATTCCGGAACCGGAAAGACCACTTTTCTTGAGAGACTGATCCCCGAACTGAAGAAAATGGGACTGCGTGTCGCAGCGATTAAGCATGATGCCCATGAATTTGACGTGGATCATGAGGGAAAAGATACCTGGCGCATGACAAAAGCCGGTGCGGATGTCACCTGCATCACGTCGGCGACTCACGCGGCGGTAATGGAAAACCGGCCTACTTCCATCGAATCCATCCTCATGGGACTGCGGGATGTGGATGTGGTCATCGCGGAAGGGTATAAACAGAAAAACTATAAAAAGATCGGGCTGTACCGGGCGGCGTCCCGACGTCCCCTGGCAGAGATCCAGGGAGAATTTCTTGCCGTATGCACAGATACTCCGCTGGATCTGGATGTCCCTCAGTTTAAACTGGATGACTATACCGCAGTGGCGGAGTTTATCCGGGACGACATGGGCAAGCTTCCGGTACGGCATGAACTGTATGGTTCTGTCCAGGTGAAACTGGGGCGGAAAGGACCGGAAGCGGGACTTGCTTTCGGCAAAGGCCTCGTGGATCTGCTGGAAGGAATCGACCGGTCCGGTTCCATCAATCATGCCACCAAGGAGATGGGCATGGCATATTCCAAGGCATGGAAGATCATCAACAATGCGGAAGCAAAATCCGGACTGACATTGGTGGAACGGGAAGGCCCCGGGGGATCCAGGCTGACCCGGGAGGGGCAGGATCTGGTGCATCTGTACCGTGAACTGTCTTCTCATGCTCAGCAGGCGGTGGATGATCTGCTGGCCGGTGGTCTCGAGGAGCTGGAATAAGGGAAAGAAGTGAGGGAAACACATGCGCAAGATAAAAGTGGAAGAGGCAGTCGGACAGACACTGTGTCATGATATGACTGCGATCCTGGAAAACGGATACAAAGGAGTCCGCTTCAAACGGGGGCATCTTATTTCAGAAGAAGATATTCCGGTGCTCAAGGATATGGGTAAGGATCATATCTTCGTATGGGAACCGGATGCTAATGAGGTCCATGAAGAGGATGCCGCCCGGATCCTCAGCGAGGCGATGTGCGGAGACCATGTTGTGAAAAGCGCGCCCAGTGAAGGAAAAATCGGATTCACCTCCGATGTGAAAGGCCTTGTTTGTATCGATGTGGATGCCCTGAGGAAGATCAACCAGGTCCCCGATTATACGGTGGCACTGGTTCCCGACGGATTTCCGGTGGAGGCCGGAGGCCGGCTGGGCGGAGCCCGCATCGTTCCATTGGTGACGGCACAGGAAAATGTGGATCGTGCGGAGACAATCGCCAAGAATGCATTCCCGGTGCTGACCGTGAAGCCCTATGGAAAAAAGAAAGCGGCTATGATCATCACGGGAAGCGAAATCTATTACGGACGGATCCAGGACGCATTTGAGCCCATCCTTCGAAAAAAGCTGGAGGCTTTCGATGCGGAAGTCCTTGGCGTTACCAAATGTCCGGATGACACGGAAATGATCCTGTCTGCCATCGGACAGTTCCGGGAACAGGGTGCGGATCTCATCCTTCTCACCGGGGGAATGAGCGTTGATCCTGATGACGTGACGCCAACAGCGATTGCACGAAGCGGTGCCCGGGTGGCAGTGAGAGGCGTTCCGATGCAACCGGGAAACATGCTCAATGTCGCCTATCTGGGCAGTACAGTCCTGGTGGGTGTTCCCGGCGCCAGCATGCACTCACCCATTACCAGCCTGGATGTGTTCCTTCCCTGGATCTTTGCAGGGAGAGAGATTACGAAAGAAGCGGTCTCCGGATGCGGCGACGGAGGACTGTGTCTGGGATGCAGGGAATGCCGCTGGCCGAACTGTTATTTCGGATTTGGAAGAAGATAATACACGGGAGGACAAAACTATGGCATATAAAGCAGTTGTAATCACAGTCAGTGACCGTTGTTCCCGCGGAGAGGCCACCGATACCAGCGGGCCGGCCATCGTAGAGATGGTAACAGCCGAGGGGTATGAAGTGATCCACACGGAGATCGTTCCGGATGAGAAAGAGAGAATCCGTGAGGTTCTGATCCGTTGTGCCGATGAGATGAAAGCAGATCTGATCTTTACCACCGGCGGCACCGGCTTTTCCAAACGGGACGTAACACCGGATGTGACGAAGGAAGTAGTGGAACGGGAGACCCCGGGGATTCCGGAAGCAATGCTTTTCGAGAGCCTGAAGGTAACTCCCCGAGCCATGCTCTCCCGTATGGCAGCAGGGATCCGCGGAGACAGCCTGATCGTCAATCTTCCGGGCAGTGAGAAGGCAGCCCGGGAAAACCTGGGAGCCATTCTGGGAACGATGGAACACGCCCTGCATATGATGGCAGGAAAAGGCCACTGAAAAAAGCTGAGGATTGTTCCTCAGCTTTTATGCTTGAAATGAAGTTTTATGAAGTTTCCGATCAACAGAGAAAAACAGGGGAGTATGATTTATGAAAGAAATCTTTGAGCGGGTCAGCATCCGCAAGTATGAGGACAGACCGGTAGAAGAAGAGAAAATCCGGCAGATCCTGAAAGCTGCCATGGCAGCGCCCTCCGCGGGCAATCAGCAGCCGTGGGAATTCTATGTGATCCGTGACCGGGAGAAGATCCGGCAGCTGGCGGAGGTAACACCGTATTCCAAAAGTGCGGCCGGTGCGCCGGTCGTCATCGTTCCCTGCTACCGAACTTCAGGACTGTGGGCGCCAATGTATGATACCATCGACCTGTCCATAGCCACCGAAAACATGCTCCTTGAGATCACGTCTCTGGGATTGGGAGCCGTCTGGATGGGGATCGCACCGATCGAGGAGCGTGTTCAGTCCGTGGACAGTATCCTGGGGCTGGGAGAGGATCTGCACTCCTTTGCTCTGGTACCGGTGGGATATCCCGCGGAATCCAGACCGCAGCAGGACCGGTTCCAGGAGGAAAGGATCCACTGGATCGGATAATACACTACGGCTGGGTATCACCAATGGTTTGAATGGATTCCAGACGGATCAGCTTCTCCTTTTCTCCCTTCGGAGACTTGATGCGGATCAGGATCCAGTCCTCATCGACGTCCACGATGGTATTGGAGCCGCGTTTGGTGTTTCCATACGAAATGATATCGGAATCCATATGGTCTTCTTTCATCGTCAAAGTGACCGGTTTTCCTATGTAAGATCTTGCAATCTGTGACAGGGACTTTCTGCGATTATAGTAGGAAGTCCCTTCCTGTTTGGAAAGTGTCCGCTCCAGTTCATCGACTCTTTTTTTGAGACTGGAAATCTGCAGATAGGCCATAAAACCGAAGATTGCGAACACAAATGCAACATAAATCATGATTCCGCCTCCGATACCAGTTCCATTGAAAGCACGGAAGAGACCGGAATAAGCTTTTCCATGTGTCCTTTTCGCGTTTCCGCGGATACCTTCATCCAGTTTCCTTCAAATTCTTCTATGCGGCAGACGGCGTTGAACAGATCCGCATCAGCCTCCTCGTCAAAAAAGGACAGCTTCACCAGACGGCCCTCGGCAGCGGCAAGAAGACGATCCACTTTTCCGGAGAACGGTTTATCTCCGGAGGGGTCTTCCATGAAATCATCCTTCAGAAGGTAATCGCAGCTGACATTCAGCAGTTCCGCAATGGTGCTGAGTTTGTCGATGTCCGGCATGATGGTACCGGACTCCCAGCGGCTGACGGTCTGGCGCGTCACGGCCAGCTTTTCTGCAAATTCCGACTGAGTCATCCCGGCGTCTTTTCTCTTTTGAGCGATTTTTTCACCAAGGTTTTTCATGTGAGAAAGGCTCCTTTTCTTTTTTCTGGTTTCAGTTTATCGGCTCGATGGTTCGAAAACAAGAATCTTGTTTGTTCCTTCTGGTACGCAGTGCGTACCATTGCGCTAAATCACATCGGCCTGGGACAGCAGAAGCAGAGTGTTTTCTTCACTGTATTCGATCTGCTCGGACAGCCGGCGGATATGCTCGGGATCTCTGCCGTAGACGAGATCGTTCAGCAGGATATACTGGGTACAGGCCCGTGCAAAAGCTGAGATCTGGAAGAAGGAAAACGACTTCAGACGTTCCAGCTGGCGATACTGGAAATAGGAGTACAGCTTCTGAAGCTGTATCCGATGTCCGCTGTCCGATATGGCCAATGTGCGTTGACCGGTAAGTTCCTTCTCAAGAGCACTGAGTTCCGGAATCCAATTGGTGTCGATGGGCTCTGTCTTCCGCAGGAGGGCGAGCAGTGAGAGGCACTGCTTCCTGGAATCCATGGGACGGAAGGTGAGGGCCTCTTCCGTAAAAGGGACACAAAGAAGATCCAGAAGTTCTCGGAAAGAGTATTCTTCCGGCAGGTCGTCCATCGTAAACGCCAGGGATGAGGAGAGAAGAAGGTCACAGGTCTCCTCGCAGGACAGACCGAGTCCCCAGAGTTCAAAGTCGCCGCAGTCTTCGAAAAAGCGGGGATGCAGGGCACAGATATCACACAGGTCTTCTTCTCCACGGGCGAGGATCAGTCGGCACAGACCGTCTTTGCGGAGCATGGGGCAGTTTCCGTTGGGATCCAGAACAAAATGCATCGTTCCGTCTTCTTCTACGGTATGGGAACGGATCTCATCCGCCAGCGGCCCGGACATGGTGCGGTATTTCCGGGCGGTATCCTCATCGATATCGATCTCCCATCCCTTACAGCAGGAATGTTTGCAGTTGTTGGCCCGGCACTGAAAATCCGGGTAAAAGGAAGGAAGTATGGCGTGCATGGTTTTCCTCCTCCGTCATAATAAAAAAATTATATCCTCCACACGTAAAATACTCAATACAGGAGAACACGGGGAATTGTTCCGAAGAGCACAATTTGGTAAAATTACAACAGAAGAATTTCCCAAGGAGAGGGGGAAGAGACCGTGAAAGAAAAGATACTCAACACGATCAAACAGATGCAGAAGATCTACAGCGACAACCAGCTGGGAATCTATGCCGGCAATGCAACACTGTTTATTATTACTGCAGTGTTTCCGCTGTTGATGCTGATCATTTCCGTCGTAGGCATGCTCCCGGGATACACCCCGGATGATGTGACGGATTTTCTGTTTCAGTTTCTGCCGGATCTCGGTTCCGTCCGGTCATTGGTAAACAACATGATTTCCAACCTGCAGTCTCACAGTACCGGGCTTCTGGCATCGGTGGCAGCAGTCACGACGCTTTGGTCGGCCAGCGCCGGCACCACGGCAGTACAGGCGGGGTTGCAGAAGGTTGCACAGATTCCGAAAAAGGGAGTGCGGGATAAGCTCGTATCGCTCCTTTTTACGCTACTGTATGTGATCCTGATCCCGGCACTGCTGATCTTTCAGGTGCTGCAGGAATCCATACTGAATCTTCTGACCAACATCACGACACAGATCGGAATCGAAAATGTTGTGGAAAAGGTTGCGTCCATCATGAAGGTCAGCAATGTAGTCGCGATTATCGGTGCGATCGTGATTCTGGCACTGACCTATGCGTGTCTCCCCGGAAGGAAACGGCCTCTGAAAGATCAGATTCCCGGTACGATCTTCATGGGAGTGCTGTTCGTGCTGTTTACCAAACTGTTCGGTTTCTTCATCCCGCGATTCTATCATTCCTCCGGGATCTACGGATCACTGGCTTCCCTGTTCCTTGTGCTGCTTTGGCTTCGGTTTGCCATCATGATCCTGTTCTATGGTGGCGCCCTGAATGAGGCGTTGGTGGCGCAGAGGGAAAAAACTACAGAATAACACTCGACAGTAAAACTACAGCTCCAAAGACGTGAAAGCCTTTGGAGCTGTATTATTATGCGGTGATCATTGCTGTTTGATAAGACCGGTACGGTATGCCGAAAGAAGATCTTCCAGATCCGCGATCTTCTTAAGGTACTCCCGGCCCTCGTCCGTGTCCTTCAGAAGGAATCGCTCCTTGAAAACTTCCACTTCGGTTATCGCAGGTGTGTCCTCCTCACCGGGGAGGAATGGACGGTGCTCTGCAAGGGCAAGATGATTTGAGTTGAAGATCAGCGTATAACCGGCAATGCCCGTCTTTCTCTGATACGCCTTGGAAATGCCGCCGTCTATAACGAAAAGTTTTCCTTTGGCCTTTACCGGGGTCTCGCCCTTTCGCACCTTGACCGGGACGTGACCGTTGATGATATGTCCGGTCTCCGGATTCACGCCAAAAGATTTCAGGATCTTCATGGCATATTCCTTTTTGGTGGAATACTGATAATACGGGTTGTACTCTTCCTTTTTCAGTGACGGCTCGTCCAGGAAGAAGTTTTCAAACGTCGCCATCCGGTTTTTCCCGAAGAGAGGAGAGTCCGCACCGCACCACAGATACCAGAACAGGTCCGTTGCGTAGGGGTCTGCCATACCCTCCCGGTGAGACATGAATGCGGAAATGCATTTCTTTTCGATCTCATCCATCAGCTGCTGCGCTTTCAGGGGCTTCCCGAAAAGGTTGACCGCACGGAAGGTGCCGTCCTCGTTCATGGGAACGCAGCCGTGGAACAGAAGATTGTTGTTCCGGATCAGATACATGGAACCGTGGGAGAACACGAACTGGATATGCCGCTGCAGCCGGGTGGCATGGCGGAAACTGGAAATGAGAGTATCCATGAGATCCTGCTCTTCCTTGGACAGGCGGGTGGGGTCTTTCGGATCAATGGTGGGGAAGTGGGTGTCCTTCATGGGGTAGTTCTTCCCGCCGATGCGAATAGTCCCGTTCTCCCAGTTGACCTTCTCCAGCAGGAGACGGTCTTTCATATGATACTCCGGATGACGCCGGATCAGCTGGCTCTCCACTTTGAACTCAATGACGGAGATGGCCTTGCAGATCTTTGCGGCAAGATCCGGATTGATCTCATCGTAAAGGTTCTCGTCCAGCAGATGAGGACGGAAACAGTCACAGGGATCATCGTGATAGGTGCGGTCGGCAAACATGCTCAGAGGCCGAAGGTTGATGCCGTAACCGTCCTCCAGCACGTCAAAGCAGTTATATGCGGTGGCGATGCGAAGCACCGTGGCGATGCAGGCGGGGTTGCCGGCGGCGGCACCCATCCAGCTGACATCGTGGTTGCCCCACTGTATGTCCACGTGCTGCAGATTCATCAGCTCGTCCATGATTAGATCCGGACGCGGACCGCGGTCGAAGAGATCTCCGATGATGTGGAGCTTGTCGATCAGGATGTCCCGGATCAGCGTGCACAGCGCCTGTATGATGTCGTAGCCGGCATCTTCGTCCAGGACCGATCGCAGCATCTCCCGATAATAGATGTCTTTATCCGAATAATCGCCCTCAGCGTGCAGAAGCTCATCGATGACATGGGCATAGGCCTCGGGCATTCTCTGCCGCACCTTGCGCCGGGTGAATTTCTTGCAGCAGATGCGGGTGACCTGGATCAGCTGCAGGATGGTCTTCTCCTGCCACTCCCGGGAGAGGTTCGGCTCGCCGGTGGGATGCTTCAAATGACGCTCCGGGTAATAGATCAAATACCGGAACAGCTCCGCAGCATATGAATGAACGCCTGATGCTCACCATGAAGATCCGAGAAGAAGTATTCCGTTCCCTTGGGCATTCCGCAGAGCGCCCGAAGATTGATGATCTCCGCAGCGGTCTTTTCCGCAGAGGGATACTCATGGCTCAGCAGGGTCAGATAATCAAGATCACGCATAAAGTCACCTCGGTCCGATGACGACAGACTGTGTGTCATCTCTGTGTTGGGATTCTGGCTATATTATAAACGATGTGAAGGAAAAACCAAAGAGATGTTTCGGAAAAACAGGGGAAGAATACAACCTGTACTCAAATTACGTCAGATAGGATTCCGGCTATGGAATGGTTTTCGAAGGAATAGTATAATGGATATAAGAATACGAAGAGGAAGGAGGAACCGGGATGAATGAGGAACGGACGTACGTGGCCATTGACCTGAAATCGTTTTACGCTTCGGTGGAATGCGTGGAACGGAAACGGGAGCCGCTGACCACGAATCTCGTGGTGGCGGATGAGAGCCGAACAGAAAAGACCATTTGTCTTGCGGTATCTCCCTCCCTGAAGTCCTACGGGATCTCCGGACGTGCCAGACTCTTCGAAGTGGTACAGCAGGTCCGCCAGATCAACACACAACGGCTGGCAGAACGCAAAGGAACGCCCTTTGAAGGGGAAAGCGATGACAACGAAAAGATCAAGAATGACCCATCGCTGAAGCTGGAATATATCGTAGCGCCGCCACGCATGGCACTTTACATCCAGTACAGCACCCGGATCTATCAGGTCTATCTGAAGCATGTGGCACCGGAGGACATCCATGTTTACTCCATTGATGAGGTGTTCATCGATGCTACACGGTACCTGAAGGCAAACCGTATGAACGGACGGCAGTTCTGCAAAATGCTCATCGATGAAGTGTATCAGGAGACCGGGATCACTGCCACCGGCGGGGTGGGGACAAATATGTACCTCGCCAAGATCGCCATGGATATCGTGGCTAAGCACATTGAGCCGGACAGAACCGGGGCAAGAATCGCCGAACTGGATGAAATGAGTTATCGGCTCCTGCTCTGGAACCATCGTCCCCTTACGGATTTCTGGCGTGTCGGAGTGGGGTATGCCCGCAAACTGGAATCTCACGGGATGTATA
Organism: Oscillospiraceae bacterium; assembly: GCA_902802565.1. GTDB lineage: Bacteria > Bacillota > Clostridia > Oscillospirales > Oscillospiraceae > UBA2922. The sequence goes on along the minus strand of CADCMP010000037.1, from coordinate 4,114 downwards.
CCATGGGGGATGTGGCCCGGTGCGCCCTGACCAACGAAGATCTTCTGTACCGGCTGTTCGGGATCAATGCGGAACTGCTGATCGATCACAGTTTCGGATGGGAGCCCTGCACCATCGAGCAGATCCGTGCGTACCGGCCGGCGTCCAACAGCCTGGGAGCCGGACAGGTCCTGCACACGCCCTATGAATGGGACAAGGCACGTATCGTTCTGCGGGAAATGACCGACCGGCTGGTGCTGGATCTGGTGGACAAAGGACTTGTCACCGACCAGCTGGTACTGACGGTCGGGTATGACATCACGAATCTCTCCGACCCCGACCGCAGAAAAAAGTATAAAGGGGAAGTCACAACAGACTGGTATCACCGCCAGGTCCCCAAACATGCGCACGGCACCGCGAATCTTTCGGAATACGGATCCTCCACCCGGGAGATCATCGATGCGATGCTGGAACTTTATGACCGCATCACAGACCCGGTCCTGCTGATCCGCCGGCTGACCATTACAGCCAACCACGTGATACCGGAGCATCAGAAACCGGAGAAACCGAAGTACGAGCAGATGGACCTTTTTACGGACTATGATGCCAGGCAGAAGGAGGAGGAACGAAAGGAAGAATTGCTGGAACGGGAAAAACGGGCGCAGAAGGCGATCCTTGAGATCCAGAAAAAGTATGGAAAGAATGCGATCTTAAAAGGAACAAATCTGAAAGAAGGAGCCACGGCAAAAGACCGGAACCAGCAGATCGGAGGGCACAAAGCGTGAAGAAGGATCCAATGCAAAATGCCTGGCATGAAGTTCGGGGAGTGACCGGAGAGGAACTGAAAAAGGCGCAGGAAGAAGTACGGGAAAAATACGGAGATATTCTCCATGAGTCCCGTCCCGTTTCCGTCAAACATCGCCCGATGAGCCCGGAGAACCGGGCCGCACAGTTCGCTCCTTTTGCAGCTCTCACAGGATATGACAGCGCCATTGAGGAAACCGCCCGTTACACGGAGGACTCGGTGGAGCTGGACGAGAACCGGAAAGCGGAGATCGACCAGATCCTTCAATGGGTCGGGGAATCCATCGGAGAACATCCGGAAGTGACCGTCACCTGGTTTGTGCCGGACACCCGAAAAGAGGGAGGAGAATTCCGCACCGAACGAAACCGGGTCCGCAAACTGGACCCGGTGAAACGGACGGTAGGGATGGTGGACGGAACGGAGATCCCCATCGATGCCATTACGAATATGATGTTATGAAATGATCACGGCCCTTCCATTTTGGAAGGGCCGCAGTTTTTAAAGCAGAATGGAAAAGGCGATCAGCAACTGGGCTGCCCAGTACAGATAGTGCAGAGCGTTGCTCCGGCGAAGAGAGTACTCCGCGCCGAACCCGTTGACCACCAGCATGTTGTCGCTGAAGACAAAACACAGACCGCCCAGTGCAAACAGCCAGAGAGGGAAGGAGTTGCCTCCCATCGCAGCGCCGAACGTACAGGCACCCATAAAGACCACAAAGGCAAGATAGATGATTCCGCCCAAAATCCGTTTGCCGAAATCAACGTGGTGCCGGCTGGTATATCGCCAGGTCAGCGCAAAGCCGATCACTGTATAGACGGCAATGGCAAGCCAGCTTTTTTCCGGCATCAGGAAGACGGCAAGGATATAGAAAAGATGTCCGATGAGAAAGGCTACCGTGCCGCTGGCAAACCAGCGGAAATAGCGGGGGTCCTTTTTGTCATAGCGATAACGGAATACCAGCAGCACATCGCCGATCATGCCGAAGATCAGACCGATGAAGATCAGCACATCCGTGTGTGAAGTCGGGTTCCGCAGGACGGCAATGAGCCCCAGTATGCAGAAACAGAGGGACGCCGCCGTTTTTTCCAGCGCGGCCGAGTTATGTCGTTTTTCTTCCAGACTGTTGCAGTACAGGGCGACCATCAGAAGACACAGGATGGTCAGCACGGCACAGAGGACCGATAACCATGGAAACATAGAGGACACCTCCCGCGAAATGATGCTTTAATTCTGATTTCATAGTATCACAGGGAACAGACGGCGGCAACGCAAAAGAAAGGGGAAGCTTCCGGCTGGAAGCTTCCCCTGAATGTGAAAGCGGATGATCAGATCTGATCGTCGTATTTCGGATACTTGTTCATCTCGTAAGGCATCTTGGTCATATCTTTTCTCGGCATATCATCAAAGTGTTTGGTGATGATCGGCTCGTACAGATAGAACAGTGCTTTGCCGTCGAGGTCAAGGATGAAAGCAAGGAATGCGACAAAATAGACGCTCAGGCCCATTCCGAGAACTTTAAGAATCTTTTTCTTCATGTCTATTGCCTCCCTTAATTACCAGCCCTGGGTGTCATCGAACTCGAGCAGAGACGGGTCGATGGGATCCTCACCCATAACGGTGGTCATGTAGTCATTGATGATGGAGCGGATCTCCGCACGGTTGACGATACGGCGATCGGGCAGGGAGTGAGGCATCCAGATGGCGGGGATGTTTCTGTTACGGAACTCATCCTCGAACATACCGTGGATACCGGTCATGCCCTTGCACTGCAGCTGGTCGTACATCATGACCATGTCGCAGTTGAAGCGCTCGTAGTTCTCCCAGCACTCAAAGATGTGCTTGTATCCGCCGACGGCCATACGACGCATGGGAGCCCATTCGTTCCACAGTGCGAAGTCTTCCATCAGATGCTCGTGAGTATCGGTACGGATGACGACGTCGAACATCAGGGAGTCCATGTTGATGACTGCCACGATTCCCCAGGTGTTGTATGCCCATGCACACCAGTGAGAGTAGAACAGAGGTGCGCAGGACCATGCCAGTGCTCTGTGACGGCACAGCGGGAAAGTATCGGTCTTCTTCTCAACACATCTCTTTACGATCTTCATGATTCTCTCATCGTTGTCGGCCCAGTGTTTACGCCAGCCGGACTGAGAGTAATAGATACGGAACAGAGCCTGTGCGGTACCGGTCAGAGGATAGCTGCTGGTCTTGGCGGCAACTTCCCATTTCTCACGCTCGTGCTCCTGCAGGATGTTCTGCAGCTTGATGTATTTCACGAAGGATTCTTCGCTGTAAGGTACGCCGACCTGATCTTCGATGAAGTCCCATGCCATCTGGATCTCGTTTGCACAGTGCTCCTGAACCAGAGGATCATCGAACTGCATCGGCTGCGGCATTGCGAACATCGGACGATCATAGAACCAGTCCGTGGTGATGGAGGTACCGACGGAGTCGTCGCAAGCCTCGTTGGTCACGATGCACAGCGGGCTGTAATCGGGAACGTCGTCAAGAACGAAGATGCCGGACTCTGCCTGGCACATCGGGCACGGGTCACCGGGAAGACCGATGGACTGCATGGCGTCGATGTAGTTCAGAACGACCTGAGAGTTGACGTGCACGCCGACGAAGTAAGGAACCATCTGCAGGGAGACAGCGTCGAAGCCCTGATCTCTCCAGGGATAGAAGATGGCGCCGGCAACGGTCTCATCATGTGCGAAGGTGTTGTACCAGTATTTGTTGCGTTTGCCGCCATGGAGGTTTGCGTCAGCAGCACACAGACGGCAGAACTGACGGACAGTCTCCAGAACCATGCCGTTGTATGCCCAGCCGGATGCTTTCAGAGCATCGCCGCGAGCACCTTCCAGGCCACGGTCGAACCAGTGCATAACCGTCAGGTAATCCTGGCCCAGCCAGCGGTAACGGAATACGCCCTTCAGGGTTGCGATGGGATCCTCGGAAGTGAGGATGGCTTTGACTGCGCAGCCGTAGTTGTACAGCCAGATCGCATTGAAGTAATAGAAAGTGTCTTTGAATCCACGCCACTCTCTGTGCTTGTACAGACCAGTCTTGTCTTCGTACAGATCGCCAAGACGCATCTCGGTGCCAAGCTCTTTGCCCTTCCAGAACCAGCGAAGTGCTTTCGCAGGATCGGATACCAGGGTCTCGCCCCACTCTTTCAGACCATTGACATTAAATTTGATGTTTTCTTTGATCTGAAGTTCGGGGAAAATAGACATATCAATTTTCGGTAAACTCATGATTATGCACCCTCCTGAATCTTCTTAAGTTCTACACTCTCAACGAATGCCTGGAAGCGGGTACGCAGCT
>CADCMP010000036.1 GCA_902802565.1 Oscillospiraceae bacterium | reverse complement strand
CCACATTATATCATAATTATTTCGCGTTTGCATTACTCTATCGCCTTCGCGGAAAATAATATCTCCAAACGCTTTTTCCATCTTGGTTGGATCCGCAGGATTCAGGGTCTGCTGAAGCAGCTTGTTCAGGCTTACGGTGCCGGTCTCCCCTTTCTTTGTCGGAGAAAGAATCTGGATCCGTTCCGATGGAATGTTCATGTTATTGGGAAGCCGCTCGGAACAGAGATCCGCAACGGTATTTGCGCATTCCATTGGATCGACCCTGGAAAGACGGAAGAAATCACCCTTGTTTTCCGAATAATCGGGAACGATCCCGTTGTTAATCTCGTGAGCGAATCTGACGATACGGCTGTTCTGCTTCTGACGGAAAATCTGATTCAGATATACGGTGGGCACCACATTGCTGTTTATAATATACTTTTCCGGGGCCGACGGAAGGAAGCTGATCCACATCGCCGACAAGAACGACCCTGCAGGTTTCCGGAAGTGCGCACAGGAGCGCTTTCATCAGGGTGATATCCACCATGGAACACTCATCAACAATGACAGCGTCGCAGCTCAGAGGCTCTTCCTCATTGAAATTGAATACCGTCATTTCATCCGCATCCGACATCTGAGCCCCCAGCAGACGATGAAGTGTATACGCTTCTCTGCCGGTCAGTTCCGTCATGCGTTTCGCAGCTCGTCCCGTTGGAGCGCAGAGTTTTGTTTCCAGACCGATGGTCTCGAATGCGGCAAGGATCGCACAGATGGAGGTGGTTTTTCCTGTACCGGGTCCTCCGGTCAGCACGGCGATCTGATGATTAAGAGCGGTGGTGAGAATGATCTTCTGATCTTCGGAATAGGTAATCCCCTGCTCTTTCTCTACCTGCTTGATTATTTTGGAAGGGTCCATACGAATGGAGAGCCGATTGCTGGACATTTCGTAAATCCGCTCAGCAGTATAGGTTTCCGCTTCGTAAATGTCGGTAAGATAGCAGCCGGTAACATTGCCAATCGGTTCGACAATGATCTCTCCGTCTTCTTCCAGACTGGAAAGACCCTGTTCACAACGGTCCATATCCAGAGAAAGCAGCATGGAACAGGCTTCACACAGCTTGTTTTTTGATATAAAGCAGTGTCCGTTATTCAGGTTGTGCTTCAGCTCAAACAGGATCGCAGCCTTGATACGTTCGATGCTGTTTCGCTCAATTCCGATGCTTGCAGCAAAAGTATCCGCTTCATGAAATGTTCCGCCAATGCGTTCGGAACAGAGCAGGTACGGATTCTCCTGGACCCGATCCAGTGATTTTTCACCATAATATCGGTAAAGACGGACTGCAAGTATAGGGCGCAGACCGCGGATCGCAAGATAGTCCACGATCCTGTGAAGAATCATCTGGGAATGAAAGGACTGGGAGATCTCAATAGCTCTCTGCGGTGAGATGCCTTTTATCTGAGACAGCTGTTCTGCGTTGTTCTCCAGAATATCCAGAACGTTTTCTCCAAATTTGTTAATCAGAAGTGCCGCCGTTGCAGCCCCGATATATTTTATGGCTCCGCTGGACAGATAGAGGAACAGATTTTCCTTCGTCTTCGGCATGACCAGATCATACTGTTCGATATTGAACTGGGCTCCATATGTTTTATGATTGGTCCATTTCCCTTCCGCATACAGCCATTGTCCGGGATAAGCATACGGAAGATATCCGACTGCAGTAATGGTATTGCCCGAATCCGAGAGTAGTTTCAGTATCGTATATGCATTGGAATCGTTGGTGTATAGAATTGTCTGTATTGTTCCTGAAACAATATCAAGTTCCGATTCTTCCTGAAATTTTTCAAACTCCAGGTCATAACTCGAATTCAGGTTATCCATTCAACTAAACCCTCAATTCATAGAATTCTCTTTAAAAACTGTCCGGTAAAACTGGAATCACAGCGGGCACAATCTTCCGGAGTTCCTGCGAAGACAAGCTCGCCGCCACCGTCCCCGCCTTCCGGTCCGAGATCGATGATACTGTCCGCTGTTTTGATAACATCGAGATTATGTTCGATCACGATCACTGTGTTCCCGGCATCGGCGAGTCGGTCAAGGATGTTGATAAGGCGATGAACATCCGCCGCATGCAGGCCGGTTGTCGGCTCATCCAGGATGTATACGGTGGAGCCGGTGGATTTTTTGGATAATTCCGTTGCCAGTTTGATACGCTGCGCTTCACCGCCGGACAGAGTCGTGCTGGACTGGCCGAGCTTGATATAACCGAGTCCTACATCATAAATGACCTGAAGCCGGTTGCGGATCTTCGTATGATTTTCAAAGAAGGACAACGCCTCCTCCACCGTCATATCCAGAACATCCGCAATGTTCTTGCCTTTATAACGAACTTCCAGCGTCTCGCGATTGTACCGTTTTCCTCCGCAGACTTCGCACGGAACGTAAACATCGGACAGGAAATTCATTTCGATCTTGACCAGACCGTCACCGGAACAGGCCTCACATCGCCCGCCTTTCACATTAAATGAAAACCGGCCCGCATCATATCCACGGAGTTTGGCATCATTTGAATTGGCAAACAGCTCACGGATATCATTAAACACTCCGGTATATGTTGCGGGATTCGAACGCGGTGAACGGCCGATGGGACTCTGGTCGATGGCGATGACCTTATCTACATGTTCAAGACCTTCCATACGCTCATATTTACCGGGGCGAAGTTTCATGTGGTTTTTCTTAGCACCCAGTGTCTTGTACAGAATCTCATTAACGAGAGATGATTTTCCGCTGCCGGAGACACCGGTGACGCAGATAAAGGTACCAAGAGGAAACTCAACATCAATGTTTTTGAGATTGTTTTCCTGCGCACCGATAATACGCAGCGAGTTGCCGTTTCCGCTTCTTCGCTCGGAAGGAACAGGTACATATTTCTCACCGGAAAGATACTGCCCTGTCACGCTCTCCTTGCATTTACAGATATCATCCACGGTTCCAGTCGCAACGATATTGCCTCCGTGGATGCCTGCTCCGGGTCCGATATCCACAATGTAATCCGCTTCCCGCATGGTTTCCTCATCGTGTTCCACAACGATCAGGGAATTGCCCAGATCGCGAAGCTGTTTTAAGGTCGCCAGCAGCTTGGCGTTATCACGCTGATGAAGTCCTATGCTGGGTTCATCCAGGATATACAGAACACCCATAAGACTGGAACCAATCTGAGTAGCCAGACGGATCCGCTGGCTCTCGCCGCCGGAAAGTGTACCGGCTGCCCGGGAAAGGTTCAGGTAACCCAGACCTACGCTGGAGAGAAACTGGAGCCGACTGGTGATCTCTTTCAGGATCTGCTTAGCAATGATTTGATCCCGTTCGCTGAGAGAAAGACTGTCCATGAAATCCAGTGCATCATTGACGGAATAGTCGCAAAACTGCGAGATGTTCAGATCCCCTACGGTAACGGCAAGGATCTCTTTTTTCAGTCTCCGTCCCCCGCATTCTGTACAGGGTATGGGTGACATGCAGTCCTCGATATCGGACCGCACCGATTCACTGGTGGATTCGCGATATCTGCGCTCCATGTTGTTGACGATGCCTTCAAAAGGCTGGTGCAGGACACCGGTTCCTCTTCGGCCGTCAAATCTAAGCTCCAGATTTTCTTCTCCAGTACCATAGAATATAATGTCCCGAACCTCTTTACTCAGTCCGCGGAAGGGTTCATCCAGACGAAAATGATATTTTTTGCTCATCGCATCAAAATACATTTTTGCGATACTGTCATCCTTCATGGTACTCCATCCGGTGGCGGTGATGGCACCGTCGATAATGGACTTGTCTTCATCCGGAACGATCAGTGAAGGATCGATCAGCAGCTGAACACCAAGACCGGAACACTTCGGGCAGGCACCAAAGGGATTATTAAAGGAAAAACTTCTGGGGGCCAGTTCCTCGACGGAGATTCCGCAGTCTTCGCATGCAAAGTTCTGAGAATACAGTACATCACGGTCTTCTTCCAGGATGTTGATGATCACAAGATTATCCGATAAGGAAGTTGCGGTCTCTATACTGTCTGTCAGGCGGCGGATAATGTCCGGTTTGATGACAAGCCGGTCCACCACGACTTCTACGTTGTGCTTTTTGTTCTTCTCCAGTTTGATATCCTCGGAGAGATCATAAATGATACCGTCCACTCGTACACGTACATAGCCGGAGCGTCTTGCATCTTCAAAGATTTTTGCGTGTTCGCCTTTTTTAGCACGTATAATGGGTGAAAGGATCTGGATCTTTGTCCTTTCCGGATAAGCCATAACCTGATCCACGATCTGATCAATGGTCTGTTTCTTAATTTCCTTTCCGCAGTTGGGACAATGCGGAATGCCGACGCGGGCCCAGAGAAGACGCAGGTAGTCATAGATCTCCGTAACTGTGCCAACAGTGGAACGGGGGTTTCGGGATGTTGTCTTCTGATCGATGGAAATCGCCGGAGAGAGCCCTTCGATATAGTCCACATCCGGTTTATCCATCTGCCCTAGAAACTGGCGGGCGTAAGAGCTGAGACTTTCCACATATCTCCTCTGCCCCTCCGCATAGATTGTGTCGAATGCCAGGCTGGATTTTCCGGATCCGGACAGGCCGGTCATGACGACAAGTTTGTCCCTTGGGATCGTTACACTGACGTTATTCAAATTGTTGGTGCGGGCACCTCTTACTTCAATGTTTTCTTTCATGAATGTTCCTCAAACAACAGATCTGCAGTACTGCCGTCGGTCAACGCGATCAGATCATCCGGGTTCAGTTCCAGCTGAAGACCGATCTTTCCAGCAGAGATATAGATAGAGTCATATAGTATACATGTTTCGTCAATCACGGTGGGAAACTGTTTCTTCATTCCAATGGGAGAACATCCTCCATGGACATATCCGGTGAGAGGAAACAGTTCCTTCAAATGTATCATGGCAATGCTTTTTTCGCCGACGGCTCTTGCTGCTTTTTTAAGATCCAGAGTATCCAGGACCGGAATGTCATACACATAATAGTTTCCGGATGCTCCTCTGGCAACAAGTGTCTTGAAAACCTGACCGGGATCCTGTCCCATCATGGATGCCACCGATTTCCCGTCCGGAGCATTTTTTCCGTCCCATTCGTATGTAAGTATTTTGAACCGGACACCGGCCCGTTCAAGAATACGGACCGCATTGGTCTTATTATTCGCCATAAAAACCCCCGAACCGCAACATATAGATCGTATTTATTTATTATACTACAATATATACCCCTAATCTACGTTTATTTTCGTTCCGCTGTCGCTTTTTCCAGACATTAACGGTATAATCATAGAAAAGGAAGTGTTGCCATGAGTCACTCAATCATCGGACGGTACGCTCCCAGTCCCAGCGGCCGTCTTCACATGGGCAATATCATGTCCAGTCTTCTTGCTTGGCTGGATGTTCGAAGTCAGGACGGAAAACTGATCTTTCGTCTTGAAGACCTGGATCCAGATCGCAGCGATTATGATTATGCTGCCCTGATGGCGGATGATCTTCAATGGCTCGGGCTTGACTGGGATGAAGGTTGGTTTCCGGGAAAAGGTACGGAATTCACTCAGGGCGCCCGAACGCATCTTTATGACGAAGCCTTTCACCTGCTTCAGGACAAGAACTTACTCTATCCCTGTTACTGCAGCCGTTCACAGAGACTTGCGGCATCTGCACCGCATCCCGGAGAGAAACGGGATTCCAGCTGTTCCTGCAGATATCTGTCTGACCGGCAGCGTGTCGAGCTGGAAGCCAAGGGAAAGAAACCGGCTTGGAAAGTGATCGTTCCCGATGAAGTGATCGAATTTAACGATGTTCATTACGGCCGTCAGACTGAAAACCTGATGGAACAGGGCGACTTTATCATCCGACGATCCGATGGAGTCTATGCCTATCAGCTGGCTGTTTCTGTGGATGATGCGGATATGAAGATCTCTTCCGTGGTTCGCGCAAGGGATCTTATGTCGTCTACATTCAAACAGATCTGGCTGATACGAATTCTGGGCGGAACTATTCCGAACTATGCCCACTGCCCTCTTCTTGTATCGGAGAAAGGCAGAAAACTGTCAAAACGCGAAGGCGATCTTAATATGGACACGCTCAGAAACCTGTATTCACCGGAACAGCTCATCGGTCATCTGGGAGAAATGTGCGGTCTGCTGAAAACCTATCGTGAATGTACGGCCGGCGAACTTCGAGATCTGTTTTCATGGGACCGTGTGTTAAAAGAAGATATTTTAATCAATATTTAAAGAAAAAAGGCAAGCAAAAGCTTGCCTTTTTTCTATACTGATTGATACCTTTTACAGATCTTCACCCAAAAGGATATGCGCCAGCTGATCCACGTCCTTAAGGACATAATCCGGCTTTCTTTCCGCTTCTTCCACCATATCAATGGATGTTTCTCCGGAAAGGACCAGGCAGGAAACTGCTCCGGCGTTCTGAGCAACTGCGATGTCAGTATACAGACGATCGCCTACACAGCAGATCTGTTCATTGGGAATACCGGTATATCCGGAAATGATATCGACCATATTACGGTTCGGTTTTCCGATAAAGACCGGCTCCACACCGGAAGCGGCAGTCAGAAGAGCGCAGATACTTCCGCAGTCAGGAAGGACTTCATCCGCCGGCATGGGGCATACCCAGTCGGGATTGGCTGCGATAAAGTCACATCCGCGGCGAAGGAAATGAACCGCCTTATCCAGTTTCTCGTAATAAAGCTCCGTGTCAAAACCGACAACAACGACTTCGGCATCTGTCTCGGAGAATTCCACGCCATAGCTTTCCAGCTCACGCAGAAATGCACGTGTTCCAACGGGATATACTTTTTTCCCCTTATACTTTTCGTTGAGATAAAGACCGGTGGCCATACCGGATGTAAATACATTTTCCATTTCACAAGGAAAACCAAGTCCGTTCAGGCGTCCGACGTAGTCGACACCCGCGCGGGAAGAGTTGTTCGTAAGATAAATATACTGTCTGCCAGTCTCGGACAGCGTGTTGATGTATTCGATTGCACCTTTGAATACTTCATCGCCTAAATAAAGCGTTCCGTCCATGTCCAGAAGGAACAGTTTGCAGTTTCTGATTTTCGTGTAATCCATTCTAGTACCACCTTTTCTTTTATCTCTTTCTTCCAAAGGAAGTTATTTTGTGACTGGATGCGGAATATCGATTTTCTCTACGGAAAAGCCATCCTCTTGAACATAAAGTACTGCCATGGTAATGGGCTGTGTTGGCTTTCTCGGTCCGCAGCTTCCCGGATTGAGAAAGACCTGCTCTCCGATCGTTTTATGCTCATATTTATGAGTATGGCCGGTTATGATGAGGTCATAAGGAGTAAGGTCTTCAGGAAGATCTTTTTTCTTATGAGTCATGTAAACCCGTACAGAACCCAGGCTGAAGGACGCATACATAGGTACGGATTCCGCCCATTCCTTATCGTTGTTTCCCCGTACCACGATCAGCGGTGCTATGTTCTTCAGTGTATCGATAATATCCAATCGGTTGATATCACCGCCATGAAGAATCATATCAGCATCCTTGATCAAATCCAGCACTTCCGGACGTAACAATCCGTGGGTATCGGAAATCACAGCAACTTTCATATGTCCTCCGAAAAATGGGTTGTTTTCATTAAACCATAAATCATATCCAGTTTCAAACATATGTAATAATTTTCATGGATTTTATGAAATAATGTGTTATGATTATGAAGATATTTGTGAGACTATCAGGAGTGTTTATCGTTATGGTTGATACTAAAAACTACAAAAAATACATTGCTATTGGCAGTTTGATGATGCCGAACAGTCTTGTTGGTTCATTTCGCAAGAAGGATGATGACAGCTTCACCTGCGATATCATTATGAATGACGCCAAAGTGGATGAAGCGGGTTTTATCACCTGCGCCACTACAATGTTTCCGGACAAGGCTGTGATCTATATCACGAAGGATATGCTGGAAGCCTTGCAGCAGGATGATGAGATCGCGTTATTCGATCTGTATCGTGAACTGGGACATATCGAGTGCGGTCATTTTGATGTGCCGGAAGACGCAAGTGAAATGACACAGGAAGAATCATTAGAAATGATGGACAGGCAGGATCTGGAAGCGGATGCATTCGCTGCTGAATTTGTAGGCAAGGATACTGCATTGAAGGTATTAAAAGAATTACTGAAGGCCCGTGCAAAAGCCGATCGGGATCTGCATCTGAACGGAACACCTGCCAGTGTGCAGCGTATCCGTAAATACAGAGCCCGTATCAGTGCCCTGGAAGCTCTTCAGTAATCATAGAACTGTTATTTCGTTTTTGATCTCCGGCAGAGAGAACTCATTCCAAGGTTCTCTTTGCGGGGGATTTTTTTGTGCAAAGATCCGTTTCCCACTGACAGGATGCCGGAATGACATCTGATAGGACCATAAAGCAATGGGAAAATCACAGTCAGAATCCAGAGAATACTTTCGATCACCGGCAACCGGTGTCCCTCTGGAAGAAAACTGACAGCGAATCTGATGGGTGCGACCGGTCAGCAGCTTGATCCTCACAAGTGACATTTCCGAAGTTTTGCCGATCACCTGATAACGAAGCTGCGCAAACTGAGAATCTGCTGTACCTTCCGGTACCACATAGGTCTTGCGCTCTTCCCTGTTTCTATGGAGATAATCTTCCATGGTCCCGTTATCATGCTCCGGACAGCCTAGGAGTACAGCAAGATACTCTTTATGGAAATCATGACTGCTGATCTGTGAGGACAGGATCCTGGCGGTTTCGCCGCTTCGGGAAAAAAGCATCAGACCGCTGACCATCTGATCCAGACGGTGCACGGTTCGAATGTCACTGCACACAAGCGATTTTCGTACCAGTTCCGGCATGCCGCCTGGGATATCGGTGGAATTGATACCGGCCGGTTTAACCGCGATCACGATATCATCATCGGAATAAACGATTTCAACTGTTTCATTCATGTCTTAAAAACTCATTGACGGCGTTGATGATACCAAGCTTTCCGTACTCCCACGTCAGCCCGCCCTGCATGTACACCGTATAAGGAGGTGTCACAGGACCATCGGCACTTAATTCGATGGTGGAACCCGTCGTGAATGTTCCGGCGGCCATAATCTCTTCATGCGGATAACCGGGCATATCTCCGGGTACCGGCGTCACGAAAGAGTCTACCGGAGAAGCGTGCTGCATGCCTACGCAGAAATTAACCTGATTTGCTTCTGTTTCAAAATCGATAGTCTGAACGATATCCGTGCGCTCTTCGTCATACATCGGATCGATGCTGGTGATCCCGCACAGCTGAAGAAGCCTTGCAGCAAAAATCATGGTTTTCATACTGGAACAGACGGCAGCCGGTGCAAGGAAAAGCCCTTTATAGAGACTCATGAGCTGATTCATATTAGCACCGAGATCTTTTCCGATCATGGGTGCTGTAAGCCGTTCCGCTATATCCTGAATCAATTCCTTTTTGCCTGCGCAGTATCCACCCGTCACCGCGATGCCGCCACCCGGATTTTTCATCATGGATCCGACGATGATATCCGCTCCGACTTCCGTGGGCTCCTGCATTTCAGTAAACTCACCGTAGCAGTTATCCACCATGATGATAACATCCTGATTGACCTTGCGGATCTCACGGATCACATGTTCGATTTTTGCAAGCGTAAGGCTCTTTCTGCTGGAGTAGCCTCGGCTTCTCTGAATCTCCACGAGCCTCACGTCATTTCGTTTCAGACGATCGCAGATTGCAGGAATATCAAAATCATTCTCGATAAGATCGATCTGTTCATATTTGATTCCGTTGGCAATAAGGGAATTTCTGCTGTCCCCTGAAATTCCGATTACGCTGCACAGTGTATCGTAGGGTGCTCCGGATAAGCTGATCATGGTATCGCCATGTTTCAGCAGACCGCTTAATGCAAGATAAATGGCGTGAGTACCGGACATGATTTGTACACGCACAAGTGCATCCTCGCAGGAAAAAACCTCTGCATAGATCTTTTCAAGCTTATCCCGTCCGGCATCGTCATAGCCGTATCCGGTGATTTCAATGAAGTCTGCAGACGAGACATTGTATTTCTGAAATGCCTTCAGGATTCTGGAAGACCAGTATAAGCTGATCTGCTCATGCCGCTCAAAGAATTCCCTGCAGTCCTGTTCTGCCGTCTCGGCTTTTTTTATCACATCTTCACTGATATCATAATCATAGTACATGGCTTCATTTTCTCCTTTGAAAATGCTTTCTATAATATAACAAAAAAGAAGGAGCTGTAAAAGCCCCTTCTTTTTCAGTTGTAAGGTTTAGATTACACGATACCCTGAGCCATCATTGCATTGGCAACCTTCAGGAAGCCGGCAACGTTAGCGCCAAGCATCATATCGCCGGGACGGCCGCATTCCACGGATGCGTCGTAGCATGCCTTGAAGATGTCCTTCATGATCTTCTCAAGTTTCTCATCAACTTCTTCAAAGGTCCAGCTCATACGGATGGAGTTCTGGCTCATCTCAAGACCGGAAGTTGCAACGCCACCTGCGTTGGAAGCCTTACCGGGAGAATACATCAGGTTGGCTTCCTGAACTGCTGCGATAGCACCAGGAGTCAGAGGCATGTTAGCACCCTCGAATACGGCGATTGCGCCGTTCTTGATAAGGGTCTTTGCGCCTTCTTCGTCCATCTCGTTCTGAGATGCACACGGAATTGCGATGTCGCAAACAGTGTTCCAGATGTTCTTGCAGCCCTCGTGATACTCGGAACCGGGAACTTCATCTGCATACACTTTGATTCTTGCACGTCTCTTCTGCTTGATATCAAACAGAACGTCCAGATTGACACCGTTGGGATCATAGATGTAGCCGGCAGAGTCGCTCATTGCGATAACAGTAGCGCCCATCTCAGTGCACTTCTTGGCACAGAACTGAGCAACGTTACCGGAACCGGAAACAACAACTTTCTTTCCTTCGAAGCTGTCATGTCCGATGTTCTTCAGAACTTCATTTGCAAAGTAGCAGACACCGAAACCGGTTGCTTCGGTACGGGCAAGAGAACCACCGAAGGTCAGTCCCTTACCGGTGATGACGCCGCCTTCAAAGCGATCGACGATCTTCTTATACTGACCGAACATGTAAGCAACTTCACGTCCGCCGACACCGATATCGCCAGCGGGAGTATCCGTAAACTGACCGATGTGACGATAAAGTTCCGTCATGAAGCTCTGGCAGAAACGCATGACTTCTGCATCGGATTTACCTTTGGGATCAAAGTCGGAACCGCCTTTGCCGCCGCCCATTGGAAGCGTGGTCAGGGAGTTCTTCAGAATCTGTTCGAAGCCAAGGAATTTGATAACGGACAGGTTAACGGAGGGATGGAAACGCAGACCGCCTTTGTAAGGGCCGATTGCGGAGTTGAACTGAACGCGGTAACCACGGTTCACGTGGACCTTACCATTGTCATCCACCCAGGGAACACGGAATTCAATGACGCGCTCGGGCTCAGTGAAGCGCTCCAGCAGAGCAGCCTCTTCCCACTCAGGATGTTTATCAACAACATACTGAAGGCTTTCAAAAACTTCGGTTACTGCCTGAAGAAACTCGGGCTCGTTGGGATTACGTTTCTCCAGATCGGCGTATACACGCTGTAAATACTCATTCTGAATCATTTAACTTTTCTCCTTTTGCTTTTGATAAATATAGTTGTATTTATCTTAACTGAAAATATTTTAATCTTTAACTTGCAATTTGTAAAGATAACAATATAATTAGAGATATAAGGAATTCTTATACCCATGCATTTGTTTTTGTTCTAAATCGGTTTAAGATTAAAATCAGTGCATTTTATCACTTTGAGGTCAAAAAAACATGGATGACAGAAAATTAACTACTCTTCTGGCTGGCGAAGAGCTTCTCCCCTTCATCCGCGACGCTGCTGCATCCTTGAATCATTTACGAGAAGAGGCAAATAACTATGTGATGGGACAGCTGAAGACCATCCGTATCGGAATTTATCCGAGTATTACAAAATCGTGGCTTCCACAGGTGCTGAAGGATTATAAAAAGGAATATCCATCCACTTCCATTGAAATTACGGTGGGCGGTGAGGAGATTCCCCGATATCTGGATGAGAATATTATCGATATCGCCATAGCGGAAGAGAATCAAAAAGGAAATTACTGCTGGAATACGATTTGTGAAGATAAGTATTATGCCATTGTTCCACAGAATCATGAACTGAGCGGAAAAGATGTTGTGGAGATTAATGAACTGTTGAAGTATCCGTTTATCATGTCACAGATCAACGAACTGAAAGAAAAGCTTAAGCCATATACCAGCGCCAAGATCGTAGAAACGATCCAGATCCATTCTATTGACGACGATGCACTGATCTCTCTTGTGGAGCAGGGACTTGGTGTATCCATACTTCCCGGCCTCTCATTGAAAGATATCAGTGAAAACGTCTGTGTTCTGCCGTTAAAGCCGGAGCTGAAAAGAAAGCTGGGAATTATGATGCCCCGTTCCGTACGGGAACAGGTTCAGACATTTGTTGATTTCGTTCATCATCTGGATATCTC
>CADCMP010000035.1 GCA_902802565.1 Oscillospiraceae bacterium | reverse complement strand
TTAATACATTAGGGTTATGTTTTTATCATATTTTTCCAATCGGTTTGATGTCAACTCTTTTTCGATTTTTTCCAAGTTTTCGGTGTTTCTCCCAATTGCATTTAGACATTTTATACTAATTGTCTAATAGGTCGGAAAGCACTACCTTATATTTAAGACCGCTTATCCCCGATTTTACAAAAAAACCATATCCGGCCGGTAACAATCTGTTCCGACCGGATATGGATCATGAATTTCAAAGAAAGACGGTGTTTTATTTTTCCACCACATGCTCGTGATAGGCTTTCATCATTACCGCCACCTGGGCACGGTTGGCGGAGGCCGTGGGCTCCAGGCCGCGGTCCGTTCCGCTGATGACACCGTTGGACACGGCCCACAGCATGGGGATCATGGCGTAGTTGCTGATGGAGGCGTAGTCCGGGAATTTCTCCAGACCGACGCTCTTCATCGTCATGTCATACTTCTTGAACTGGGTATACTGATACAGGATCGCCACCAGCTGTTCCCGCGTCACATTATCGTTGGGTCCGAATCTTCCGTCCCCGTAGCCGGCAACGATGCCGTTGTCCGCAGCCCATGCCACCGGAGTGCCGAACCAGTCCCGCATGGAGACGTCACTGAAGGAACTGGGGCGGATGATATAGGGCCTTCCGCTCATGGCATAGAGGATCGTCACCACCTGTCCTCTGGTCACTTTTCCATAGGGTTCAAAGGAATACTGACCCGTGCCCTGCATATATCCGTTCCGCAGCATGAAATCCACGCCTTCATGGTACCACAGTGACTTGTCCAGATCCCCGAACCGGTTGCTGGGGCAGTACTCATCCGGATCCTCCACCACACTGATACGGATCTCCGCCGTATAGTTTTCGCAGGTAGCCGTGATCACGGCACTTCCCACGGTCCGTCCGGTCACTACACCATTGTTGTTGACGGTGGCAACGATGGGATTGGAGGACTTCCATTTTACACTGGGATTTTCCGTGGTGTCGGCGGGATCATACTGCAGCGTCAGGCTCAGCATCTTGTTTTCCTGCACGGTGGTCCTTTCCGCATGGATGGAGATATCCCGGATGGGAATGGTGTTCTCATCCACCACACGGATGGGAACGGCTTTTCCCTGACCGAACACCGTTGCATACAGATTGCCGTGTCCCAGGGAACCGGCCGTCATTTTTCCGTTCTGAATGGTTGCCAGTTCCGGTTTGTCCAGAGTCCAGTCCGGATAGACCGTCGCCTGGAAGGACATCGCCGGCCAGGTATCCTTCAGCTTGACAAGCACCTGTCCGGACGGGCAGTCAGCCGTCTCGCCCTGTTTTAATGTCATCTGGGAAGGAAGCCGGATCTCCGACACCGAAGCGCTGCTGTTGACGATGGAGATCTCCACCTGGGCATCCTTATCTGCAGCCGCTGTGGCGGATTGGTCCGGTTTCGCGGTCTGTCCGAAGATCTGCACCCAGAAATCGAGTCCGTTGAAACGGACGTGGGAGATTCCCACAGTATTGAACTCTCCGCTGAGCATGGACCGGCGGTGGGCCTGTCCGTCATAATCGGTGGCCCCGTCCTCTTTCCAGTCGTTGAACGTCTGCTCCGCGGTATGGATCCCGGCGGACACGTTCTCTCCTTTTTTGCTGTATGCGGAATTGGCCGGAAATGCGGTAAAACAGTTCGTCCCGTCCGGCCGGGTATGGCTGTAGCACACGGCAAGTTCTGCCGCTCTCCGCATGGCCACGGCTTCCAGGGTATAGTCATAGGTCAGCGGGGACAGTCCTCCTACGGTGATCTTCCCTCCGCCGGACTGATACAGCCAGGCATTTTTATCTGCCCGGAAATCATTGATCATCTTCAGCATGCTTCTCGCATCCGACTGACTGTAGGTCACTTCAATGGCCGCATTTGTCGTCATCGGTTCGTGAAGCGCCAATTCCACATCACCGGGTTCCTCTGCCGAAGCCGTCTCGGCCGCGGCGGAGATCATGAGACTTCCCAACAGGATCAATGCCAGAAACAAACAAAGGATCCTTTTCTTCATCGTTTTCCTCTCTCTTCCAAACACTCCGTCAGACGGATTTCATGTTGGCCTGCATTGCCAGGATCACATGCAGGATCGACTGATTCACCGGAGTGGGCACGCCCAGCTTCTTGCCCCGGGAAATGATCACTTCATTCAGACCTGCGATTTCCGTGTGCCGGTGATGGATCAGAAGATCCTCTGCCATGGCACAGCTGCATTCGCTCATGTGTTCCTGCAGTTCCGGAAGCAGTTTCTGAAACACCGGCCAGAGGTCTTCCACTCCCTCCGCACGGGAGATGTTGCATCCCTCTTTCCAGATATGCTGCATCAGCCACTGACCGTTTTCATCCGCGGCGATGGTCCCGATCTTCAGTCGCAGTGCGGTGACCACCGGCTGAATGCCGCTCTGGAAGATGGCGTTTTTCCACAGGACCGGTTCCGGTTCCTTCCGGATCTCCGCTGCGACCCCGGCCTTTTCAAAGACCTTCCGCACATCCTTCAGCACTCCCTTTGCATCCCGGCCCGCTTCCAGCATGGCCAGTTCCACGGGATGCTCCGGCAGAGTGCAGAGCTTCACCTCACCGTCTGCTTTCTGTTCCATGGACCAGAAGCCCATTCCGCAGAGGATGTGATTTCTCGGCACATAGGCTGCCAGCAGATCCGTATTCTCCAGTCCGCTCTGCATGGTGAAAAACACCGTGTCCTGTCCGGCGGAGCCCATGAGTTCTCCCATGAGATTTTCCGTCTGTGTGGATTTTACCGCCACACAGACAAGATCATAGGCGCGAAGATCCCCGGGAAGGACATCTGCGGCGATCCGGGTCGACTGAATCGTTTTATCCTTCATCTTGACGGTCACGCCCTGACGGCGGATCGTCTCCAGGATCGCTTCATTGCGATCGTATACGGTAACTTCTGCTCCCCCCTGGGAGAAAATTCCGGCCAGTGCACATCCCAGACTGCCGGCGCCGATAACTGCAACTTTCATAACTCTTTTCCTCTTTTATCTCAGTGTATGCAAATTAATGTTAATCCGATTAACATCAGTATACTCTGTTTCTTCCCATTAGGAAAGAAGAAAGATTCCGGACCGCGCCTCGGATCCCGAATCATAACTCTTTTGAAAAAGACAATAAAAAACCTGCCTCAGCATCCAGCTGAAGCAGGTCTCATACAGATTGCTCTGTGAACTTGTGAAAACCTTTGACCGGATCAGATCCGGTCTTCCGTCGAACCGGCGTCCCATTGAAGACGACAGGTTCGTTACGGATGAGACGTCACCGCATTTAAGGTGGCCGGTACAGGTCGTTTTCTGTCAAAACGAATCGCATCGCTGCCACATTGAAGGCTTGCACTGTGCCTGGGATCTGTTAAACTCCCCACACCGCTTTTCGGGCACAGTCCCGATCCGGCTGACATCCGTCTCATTTTTGTTTTCTGGGATGATGATACCTCTTTTCGGCGCCACAATCGTCAAGGAACTGTGACAAAATCGTGAATTTTGTGTGAATAATCCCATGTTTTCCCCTCTTTCCGGGATAATTCACGGATTCTATTGGAAATTTTCTCCGCTTTCATGTATACTCGTATGCGTTACACAAAAGGAAGAAACTGCTATGATCAATCGATTGAAAGAACTGTATCTGAAATACAAGGAGATCATCAATTATCTCATCGTGGGAGGGCTGACCACCGTAGTCAGTCTCGTCACCTATTATGCCTGCGTGCTGACATTTCTGGATCCCAACAATCCGCTGCAGCTGCAGATCGCCAATGTGATCTCCTGGATCTTTGCCGTGGCATTTGCCTATGTCACCAACCGGAAGTACGTCTTTGAAAGCGAGAACCGGAATATCTTCCAGGAAGCGGTGGCGTTCTTCGGTGCCCGTGTCACCACACTGCTCATGGATATGGGGTGCATGGCTCTTCTGGTCTCGGTGATCCACATGAACGACAAGATCGCCAAGATCCTGGTCCAGTTCCTCATCGTCGTGGCAAACTACGTATTCAGCAAGTTCTTCGTGTTCCGAAAACAGAAAAACTGATCATGATCCGCATGGGAGACCATGCGGATCTTTTCTTTGGAATTCTTCAGATTCTTGCATTCATCGGTGGAATCCGTTAAGATTAATAACTACAACAACCCAATACGGAGGTGTTCTGTTTTGAGTAAATCGATGAAACGGCTGTGCACGTTTCTGCTGGCTCTCTGCATGGCAGCATCGCTCTTTTCCACTGCGATCCTGGCAGACGAGAATGACTGGGACAAGCCCTGTGCCAGCGCCGCGTACAGCGATGTCATAAAAACCATGTGGTATCACCAGGCCGTGGACTATGTCCTGAAGAACAATATCATGACCGGAACTTCTTCCGCTCCTCCGATGTTCTCACCCAATGTGGCGGTATCCCGTGCCATGGCCGTTCAGGTCCTGTTCGCTCTTGCGGGAAAACCCATCGGGTTCCCCGATCCCGGTTTCACGGATCTGAACCAGGACTGGTATAAGGATGCGGTTTACTGGGCCGTATACTATAAGATCACCGCCGGTGTCGGCGACGGCAGGTTTGCGCCGGCGCAGGACGTGACCAGGGAACAGATGGCCGTGATCTTCAAGAAGGCCGCCGAATACGTTCGTATCGACACCTCGAAGCGTGGAGACCTGAACAAGTATTCCGACGCCGGCAGCACCAGCTACTGGGCAAGAGAGGCCATGCAGTGGGCCATTGCCGTTGGACTGCTGAGCGGTACTTCCGCCACCACGCTGGAGCCCCAGGCCACTCTCAGCCGCGCCCAGCTGGCTCAGATGCTCTACCGTTTCCACAGCGGTGCCATCGGTGTGCCGGGTCCTGCCACCATCATCGGGATCGAGGCGACCTATACCGGCAACACGGCGCACGGAACCGTTCTGGACAAGAACAACCCCGGCATCAACGTCGCCGCTGTCTACAATGACGGACATACCACCGCAGTCCAGGACTGGAGCATCCTCGTTCCCGTCACCCTGGTCGCCGGTGAGACCGCGAAGGTCACCATCTTCTCCGGAGCCATGCAGTGCACGCTGGAAGTTCCCTGCACCACGAATCCCAGTGAGCTGTACAAGCCCACATGCACGGCAGTGACCTACAGCAATCTCGCAAACAACGCCTCCGCCTTCCTCGCGAAGCCCGTGAAGATCTCCGGACGCATCTTCTCCAACCCCGGTCTGGGGACGGACGTGGTGCTGTATATGATCTGCGAAGGCACGGAAGCGAAAAAAGTGAAACTGAATGTTTCCTACCAGGCAGGCGATAAGCCGATGAAGATCAACGATGAAGTGACCGTATACGGCGATTACCGCGGTCTGGACGGAAGCTATCCTTCCATCACGGTGCGGTATTATGATATCGACCAGTCCGCAGAGGGTCCCGGCGAGGACATCTCCCGTTAAACAAATCCATAAACTGCAGCAGGCAGGATCCCTTCGGATCCTGCCTGTTTCTTTTTTTGTCTCGTTATCGATTTGCGGCGATGTACTTTTTGTGGAACTGCATGAGGATCTGTGCCACCTCGCTGCGGACCGCAGTGCCCTTGGGATCCAGCATCCCGTTCTCCCGGCCGCTGAGCAGTCCGGTTCCCACCGCCCACGACATGGGTTCCTCGGCGTAATTGCTGATGGAGGACACATCCTTAAAGGGTGTCAGGTCTCCTCTCCAGTTGATATTTCCGCCCCGATAACCGGCATACTTGTACAGGATGGCGATCATCTGCTCTCTCGTGACGTTGTCTTTCGGCCCGAAGTTCCCGTTAGTGTATCCGGAGACGATGCCGTGCTGACTGGCCCAGCACACTGCCGGAGCAAACCAGTCATTGGCTTTCACGTCCTTGAACACGTCGGAATAGCTGACGTTGGGCTTCCCTTCCATGGCATACACCACCTGTGCCACCATGGCACGGGTAAACTTCATGCCGGGCCCGAAGGTCGTTGCACTGGTGCCGTCCAGGATCCCGAAGGATTTGGTGTAGCGCACCGCTTCCGCGTACCATGCGGTCTTCAGAACATCCCGGAAAGGCTCCACATAATTGCCTTCCTTCTGTGCTCCGGACAGATCCACAGTGTAGAACGTCTGCTCGATGACACTGCCGTTTTCTCCCAGCCACTGGACCAGAAGCTCCTGCTTTCCGGAAACGGAGTTCAGGTCATAGGTCATCACAAGGCCGCGGCTCGTGCCGTCCGCCTCGTCATCGATGATCCCCTTGGTCAGTCCCTGGGCGGTTCCGGTGCGGCTGTACCGTACCTGCGTTGCCCCTTCCGGTGCCAGGATGGCGAACCCGGTCCAGTACCCTTTGTTTCCTTCGATGTTGGTATGGCTCTTCACGTCCGATGCCCGTACTTCCACCAGGACCTTCTTCTGATCCGATGCGATGGTAGCCGTCACGGAATAGCTTCCCCGGGCATACAGCTGTTCTTCCTTGAGCTGTGCGGAATAATCATGGAGTGCTGCGATGCGGACATTGTCCGCAACGGCGACATTCCCTTTCAGCAGTGTGAAGTGGATATCCGATCCGCCCACTGCCTGAAGTCCCAGTGCGGATGCCAGATCCGCAAGATTAAAGTAGGCTTCCTCCTGATAGGTGATCTGACGGGCCGTCTTTGTTCCCATGCCGGCCACCTCATAGGTTCCTTCCTGTACCCATCGGGTGCTGGAGCCCGGCTTTCCGCCGGATGCCGTACGGGTCTCCAGTTCGGTGCCCGCCAGCAGGCTGTTCCAGTCAGGCAGACGGATGTACGCGTCTCCCCGCAGAGCGATGCCCGGCACTTCATGGAGATTTTTGGAGGTATCCGTAATGGTGAGTTTTTCCGCGGTGGCCAGCGCGACGCTGCCCGCTCCCAGATCCGTATAAAGCTTTGCGATCTCAAACCGTCGCAGATACTTTCCGTCCGGATCACCGGTGTAATTGTATTTCGGCATGTCCAGACCCACATACCGGCACGCGGCCTGGACCATGAATTTTCCTTCCGTTACCGACAGATACACATCGGGCTTGTAGGCGTTGTTTCCGACCCCGGAGGTCAGTCCCAGTTTTTTCAGCACCGTGACCGGCCTGTAGTATTTATGAGTCTGCGGAACATCGGCAAACGCCGTGGTTCCGGAAATATCCGCCGTCAGATCAAAGACACGGCAGAGGTAATCGGCAAATTCTCCTCTCGTCATGCCGTAATAGGGTCCGAAGGTATGGGAGCTGGTGGCATCCATCACACCGTCCCGGATAGCACGGATCGCCGCCTGCTTCTGATCGGCTTCCAGATCGATATAGCCGTCATACTGGGTCTTGCTGAAGCTTCCTCCGGTATACCTGGGCGTTGCGTATCCCATGATATAGCGGTCGTTCAGCTTCCTCTGCCGGATCAGGCAGAAGTCCGGTGCGGAACCGGAGGATGGATTGGACTGTCCGTCCAGCCGGTTGGGAGTGGTGTTACCCTCGATGCTGTAGAGCATGCCGTCTTCCGCCATCATGACGATCCCGGTGTGATCGGCATAGTTGTTGACATTCCAGTCAAAGAACACCAGATCCCCCGGTTTCGGCGTGTATTCCGATGCCTTCTTATAGAGATTCATCTTCTTGAACTTATCCACGCCGTCGGCCACCAGCGCATAGTACGGGATCGTGGACTCCTTGATCCCCGCCTGATTGGCGCACCAGGAAGTATACATGGCACACCACGCGCCGTTGGCAAACCCGGCACTGCTCTCCCTGCGGGCATCCAGGACCGTGGCATACCACTGTCCGAATTTCGTCAGATTGTTGGTGCCTTCGGTATACCCCAGCTGTGTCAGGGAGACCTTCAGAATATCCTCATTCTGATTCCCGGTATTCCGGTGTGTATTCTCATACGCGCCCAGCACCGGAGAGCACAGCATGGCGAGGACCGCCGCTGTGACTGCCAGCGTATGGATGCGTTTTTTCATGGTTTTCACATCGATTCCTCCAACGTGGTTTCGCATAGGGATTCATTTTATTATAATAATTTTGCCATATTACGTCAACCGCGCCCCGGGGATCCCGCCGTTCCAAATCGACAAAATGTATAGTTTTTCCCTTTATTATTGGTGATTATTCCCCCGTCCGATGCGCTTATTTATGATATAATGAAACTAGGAAAAAAGACATTACGTCAACCACGGACGAATAATGGAGGTTTTTTCTGTGAACAATTCTGAACACTGGGACGAGGCCGCAGGATCCTTTCAGGATTCCTATCGCCGCGGTCTGAATCAGTACGATAAACAACTGCTGAACTTTCTCAATGAGAACAACATGGTTTTTCCCGGCGCCAAGGTCATCGACATCGGCTGCGGCGTGGGAAAATACGGTGCAGAACTGCTGCGGCAGGGCTGCGAGATCACCTTAATGGATATCGCTCCCAAGATGACCGAACAGGCGGAAGCCAATCTGGAGCAGATCTCCGATGAATGCTGGGAGGTCCATACCCGGGATTTTGATACCGTTGCGCTGGACGATCCCATGTTCGGACTGGGCTATCATCTGTCCATGTCCACCGTCAGCCCCGCGATCCACGATTTCGAATCCGTCAAGAAGATGACGGACATCTCCAATGCCTGGTGCTTTGTCAGCCGCTTCTCCAAATTCAGCCCCGCCGCCCGGGATGCACTGATGAAATCCGCCGGCGTCACACCGGAACCCATCATGGAGCGGATCAGCGACGATGTCGCCAACATGATCCAGTGTGTCTCACGGGCCGGTTATCTGCCCATGGTAAAATATGTTCCCTACCCGTGGGAAGACCTGCGGTCACCGGAGGAGGAGATCCGTTACATCCTCTCCCGCTATGAATTCCCGGATACCGATCCGGAATTTGTCAAAGCACGTCTCCTGCGGGCCATTCCGGACTTTCTGGACGAAGACGGACTGTTCCACGATGCCGTCATTGCTCAGGTCGCATGGATCTACTGGAACAAGAATCTGCCGGAAAACGGCTGAACCAGCTGAAAAGATGAGAATCCCCTGCCGTTCGGCAGGGGATTTCTATTTCGCAAAAAATCATAACAGCTCGTTCCAGTGCAGCCGGGCTCCGGGATCCTCCAAGGTCCCCGATCCGCCGCAGCACACCGGTGCCCGCTTGACGACGCACAGGCGCACGGATTGCGCCGTGGCAGCCTCCGGCAGGGTCTCTCTGGCACCTTCCACCATCTCCTCATCCGTGAGGACATACCGGTCCACAGGGGTGATGCGGATGGTGATCCCGTCCTTCGGGCGGCGGTAGCGCAGTTCCGAAGTGAAGGGCTCCGGTTCCGGCATCGTCTCACGCACCAGCCGGTCATAAGACTGTCTTGCCTCCTGCTGGGCGTCCGCCCACCGGGACACCAGAAGTTCCGTCTCTTCATCCATGTCCTCGTCCAGCCGGACGTGACGGTCCATGAGTTCATGATGGATCCGCACCGCCTCCATACTGCGCTGATGGATCCGCTCCAGCCGCGCAAAGCAGCGGTCGAAGTATCCTCCCCACAGAAGTTCCGGGTAGAATTCCTCCGGTTCCGGCAGATTCGGAGCGGGGGCTTTCTTTCGGTCCAGAAACAGCACCTCCGGGATGCGGAGCCGTTCCAGGACCTGGTTGGGGTGTGTTTTGAACAGCTCAGCCTCCAGCACTTCCCGCATGGTGAGGGAAGCCGCCGGAGCCCGCTTCGTTTTTTCCACTTTCACTTCTCCCCGGCGGTACTCGTTGAGATCGATCACCGGAGATTCTCTCAGTCCGGTAAAGACCATGAGAAAATTCCGTACCGCCTGCTGGTTTTCCACGAGATGATCGGCGTTGCCGTGATAGGTATAGGATCCGCGGTACCGCCTGCGCAGCCATTCCTTCGGATCCACTTCCTCTTCGCCGCAGCAGCTCTCCTCATCCCGGATCGTGGGGAAACGGAACCGGGCTCCGCACAGCCGGCAGTACTCCGTGAAACGGTCATCCGTCTGTCGGATGAATTCCTCTTCCGGAATGGAAAACTGATACTCCGGCGTGGGCGAAAGAGAAAACAGCTGATCGATCACATAACGGAGGATGCGAAGGGGCATGGATTCCGGCACCAGCACTTCCCGCCATACAGGCGTGTCCTCCGCTCCCGCAAGTTCCACACGGAGCTTCCACGCCGCGGAATACCACTGGTGGGCAGCGGGCCCTTGAAATACACTCATCTTCTCTTCCCCCTTTCCAAAAGAAAAATACCGAAAATCCGGAAGGATCTTCGGTATCGCATTACAATTTACACCGTTGCCCGGCACCCGATGAAAACGGGTTCGGCACTGGTGGTCTCGGAGCAGATCCCCAGTCTCTCAAAGAGAGGATAGATGTACGCCGCTCCGATGGTTCCCAGACGTTCGGGACGATCCACATGACTCTGGTGCTGACGCAGGAACAGAGCCTTCCCGGCGAAATAGTTCACCGCATTGCGGCAGAACACCTTGTTGAGACCGTTCAGTTCCATCTCATCATCATGGACGGAATAGGTATACTCTTCCGATCCGCTGCTGTAAAACGGCACATTCTGAAATGCGCAGATGGTCTCCCAGAGAAGATCATAGAACTCTTCCCCGATCTCTTCGTTCTCATCAATGATCCGTCCGATGTCCTTCTGAAGCATTTTCAGCTTCCGGCTGCGGAGCGATTCACTGTCTGTTCTATATCTGAAATCTTTTTTCATTACGTTATTGGTCATAGAGTACTGCCGTATCTTCCGGTACCGCAGCTCACGTCCTTTCCTTTTAACGGAATTGAGTTCAAAGGATCCGTCGGATCCTTCTACGGCTATTTATTATGCCATGACAGGGGTCATTTTTAAAGATTCATCCTGCACAAAAAAGCAGAGCCTGACCACGGTAGATTTCTGTAAAAGCTGTCCTTTTTACTAGTTTTTCCCCGGGTCATTCCATTTTTCAAAGGAGTCTGCGAATAAAATCACAGTCTCCCCGCAAACAGAAAACCTGCGAAACATGGGCAAATCCCATGTTTCGCAGATTCTTTTTACCGATTAAAGGCCCGCTTTTTCCTTGAAGACCGTCATGATCTGGGCAACCTGTGCCCTGGTGGTAAAGGAATTGGGATACAGACGGCCGCCGTCTCCTCCCAGAAGTCCGTTTCCAACGGCCCACTGCAGCGGATAGATGTCATAGTAGGGAACATTTCCCACATCGAGGAATCCGTCCAGCTCCACGGCATTGCCCGGCAGCACATTGCGGTAGCGTGCGTAATTATACAGTACTCCGTACAGATCCTGACGGGACAGTGCCTTGTCCGGGGAGAACGTATTGATATCGTCACCGCTGATGATGTTGTTGCAGGCAGCCCAGAGAACCGCCTTGGCATACCACGCGTTACTGGGAACGTCCTTAAAGGCCCGTCCGGTCACGGAGGGGCATCCCTCCATGCAGTAGAGGATCTCCACCAGCATGGCACGGCTGACGTAACGGTTGGGCAGGAAATTGCCCTCGTCGTTCGTCTGCATGATCCCCTGGTCCATCGCGGTAAGGATGGGTTCCGAGGACCAGCTGTCTTCTTCAAAATCTTCCGGGATCTCCGGCTCCACCGTGGCGCGCATGTCCTCCGGCAGACGGTACAGCGTCAGTGCGCAGGCACCGCTGAAGAATCCGGGATAGTAATTGTAGCTGACATATTCGTAATTGTGAGACACGATTCCGGCCATGCAGCCGTCGGGGAGATCCACATACCGTTCTCATCCCAGTCATGGATGATGATGTAGTGGGTCATATATCCGTTGTGCGCCCACACGATATCTCCGTTTTTCGCCCCGTTGGCGGTGAGCCAGGAAGCGACATCGGAAACCGCGCCGCCGGACGTCACTGCTTCCGGCTGTGCATCATACGTGTCTTTTCCGAACACGCGGAGCCAGACCAGATTGACGAATGCACAGCAGCCCCATGCCATGGCCATTCCGCCCTTGACATACGGAGTGGGATGGGTGCCGCCGAGGCTGGTGACATAGTGCCTCTTCCGGCTCCGCTTCCTCGGCGAATACCGGAGTAAGCAGCGTCACCGTCAAAGACAGGACCAGCAGCAGGATCAGATATTTACGATATGTTGTTCTTACGTCTTTTTTTAAATGCAAACCATAACCTCCAAATGTTCCTATTCACAGTTCTTTTCCTGTTTCTCTCCCCTGTGAAATCCGCACGGACCGGCAGACTGACCCGTCCGGTGCAGATGATCTGGATTCTCTGGAATGACGTTCTTGTCAGAAAACAGATGCATTATGTCAACATTATGCGGCAAATTGTAGCATAGGAAGCCGGTATTGTCAAAAACGGGGCGACACTTTTTGTTCTTTTTTTGTAGCTGTCACAAAATCCCAGGGCTCGATTTCCCGGTTTTTGGATAACATAACATGCTTTTTTCAACATAATGAAACCCGGGGACTGCTGTTTTCCCCGGGTTTCTGTTTCTATTTTGTAACAATTAATCCTTCCGGACTCAGAATCCGCTGTACTGTACGGCGGAAAGATTCCATTTGGAAGAACCTGGAACCATGATCACGGTTGCGGGATCCGTCACGGTATCTCCGTCCGAATCCTTATGGGTCACTTCCGCGTTGCACACCGCCTGGGATTCCGTACGGCTGGAGACGCCGGTGACCTTGATGGAGGCATTGCCCACGGTCTCCACATCCTCACAGTTGGTGTACACCATGTCATTCATTTCCTTATAATGACCCAGCGCACCGGAGGGGATGTTGGAGGAGCCGGTCTTGGATTTGTAATCCTCCTTCAGATCCGACATGGACCTGATATCACCGTTTTCGATGGGGAACCAAACATTGCCGTCCTCATCGAAGGAAGGATCCACGGAATAATCCGCACCGTATGCGGCGCCCACCGAGAACTTGTACATATAGTTAAACTTCTCCTCGGAGGCACCCTGTGCGTCGGAGATGAGCTGCTGATCAGTGCAGTAGAGCACCTTCATCTTTGCAATGGCCTCATCGGAGGGCTTGGATTCCGTCAGATAGCTCTTCTTGATATAACCGTCCTGATACTTATAGTTGATCTTGGCATAGCCGTTGGCGGCATCCTCGATGTAATTGACTTCCGTCCCCAGCGTGATCTGAGTCAGGACGGACGAGGAATCGTCCGGACTGGCGTGCATATCCGCGAAGGCCCCGGTGTTCACGACATACATGGATTTGTACGGAGTGGGCGTCGGAGTGGGGGTAGGCGTCGGCGTGGCCGTCTCCGTCGGGGTGGGCGTCGGCGTCTGTTCCGGCGACCTGTCCCGGTGGCTGAAGCTCACCGCCATGATCACGATGAGTGCGATGGCGCAGGCTACGCCCAGGATCAGGGCGATCAGCGTTCCCTTGGGCTTGTTGTCCTCCGGCTTCGGCAGGGTCTCCCCGTACTCCTCATCACCGTCGTCCTCATCCCCCCGGGTATATCCGGAGTGGCCGCCGGTAGGAGCATAGCCGTTGATGTCACTGGGACGGGCACCGTATCCGTACGGTGCGGCACCGGGACGATAGCCGTCATCCTCATACGGGATGGGATTGCCGTACTCATCGTACTCCTGCTCAAGTTCCTCCTCCGGCACTTCATCGTATGGGGGATCGTTATAATACTGGTCGACTTCCGGCCGTGTGGGCCGCTCTTCCTCGAAGATCTCTGCTCCGCAAAACGGGCAGTATTCGGAATCATCACTGATCCGCTTTCCGCATTTCGGACAGAACATAGACACCGCTCCCTTCTGGTTGGTTTGTGTCAGTTATAATGGTTACTCTTAAATAATTGTTTTCTACGATCATGCGGCGGAAGAAGATCCTTCCGCTTCCTCTGCTTTTCCGGCGATGATATCCATGATCAGCTGGACCGCGTTCTTCCCTTCCGGGGTATTGTGCATGGGATAGTCGTGGTTCAGACCGTTTCCGATGAAGAAGCGCACATTCACACCGGAGCTCTGCAGCTTCTGGCAGAGGATCCGCTCATCGGGATAGAAGATCTCCCGCGTGCCGGAGAACACGGTCACGTTCTCCAGACCATTCATTTCCCCGTTGATGGGACTGATCTTATAGAATTTCGTCTCCTCTTCCCCTGCCCAGGCCTTGGCCAGCACCTTCAGGCCTTCCGGAGCCAGCATGGGATCCACATTCACGTATTCCGGGATATGGGGATTTTCCATCGTGGCATCCACCCAGGGGGAGATGAGGATGAGATTACCGGGCTGCCGCTGTCCGGTATAGGACAGATATTCACAGAAACCCAGTGCCAGGCCGCCGCCGGACGAATCGCCCAGGATCGTCACGTTGTCCCATCCGAATCCCAGAGTGATCATGGGAATGATCTTCTCCAGATCCTCATAGGCCTTCTCGAAGGTGAACTTCGGAAGCTTGGGATAGATGGCCACGATGACCTCGGCATCATTGGTCAATGCCAGGGTCTCGGCAAATTTCCAGTGCCGTACCGTGGGCTGGTTGATATAACCGCCGCCGGGAATGTACAGGATGGCCTTTTCATTGTGTCCGGTGTCATTCAGGAAGAACACCTTGGTCTCGCCTACCATCATCTCCCGCTGGGAGACGGTGAGTTTTGCCGCAGCGGGGATCTCATACTCCGCATTGGGCTTGGCGCTCTCCATTTCCTTCATGTACTTTTCGGCGCTCTCTTTCGTCTCATACAGACTGCGCACTTCCGTGCGGCGAAGATTCCATTCCGTCACTGTGGCAGCCATGGACCGGTGATAACCCAGACGGGACACCGCGGCAAAGACACACATGGCCAGAGCCAGCAGTGCCAGAAGCCACAGCAGAACGCGAATTCCTTTTCTCATTACCTGTTTTTCTCTCTTTCATCGGGCTTTTTTCTTAAATAATGTTTTATTATACACTATTCTTTGTATTTTCGCATCGGTATTCCGTAATCATACGCAAAATTCTCATATTTTACGGGATCAAAGTCCGGTCTGCGCCAGATCCGCCCGACACGGATCTTCTGAATGATGTAGGCGACC
>CADCMP010000034.1 GCA_902802565.1 Oscillospiraceae bacterium | reverse complement strand
GTCGCCGAGGGACAGACGCTGGTCTTCACGCCGGCACTGGAAAAGGGGACCATCTACGTGCGGATCATGGCACCGGCAACGGATATCAACAAGCTTCCGGATGTGGAAAATGACGAGGCATATTTTGAAGGAGCCTTCTCCGGCGACGCCGCCGGAAGAGTGGATGTGGAACCGGGCGAGTATTCGCTGTTCATCTCCACCAAGGAGGACAAGACTACCGGCACCATGACCATCGTTCCCACTGCCGCGGATGCGGCGGATGTTCCGCAGGTGCTGGGAGAGGAAGCTGCTGCAAGCTGAGACTGATATAGAGAAACTCAGAGAACCAGTCACAAATTCACTGTGAAGTTCTCTGAGTTCTTTTTATGAATTATAATGTAAAGTTAGCTTGACATCAGCACAATGATATGTTATTCTGCAGATGTAAAGGGAACTTTACATCACAAAGAAAGAGGTGAGAGCTTGAAAAACCGAATCGAAGAGATCCGCAAGGAGAAGGGGATCCTCCAGGAGGAATTTGCCAAGGCCATGGGTGTTTCCCGGCAGACCATCAGCTCTCTGGAGCGGGGACGGTACAATCCCTCCATCTTGCTTGCGTACCATATTGCAAAGTATTTTGACATGACCATAGAGGAGGTCTTCCTGTTTGAGGAGGATCCCGAAGGAGGTATCTGAACATGAGCAGAAATGACAGGCGTTTTTTGGCCAACATCATAGAGATCGTCATCGGCGCAGCCCTTCTGGTGCTGGGAATCATCGGTATCATCGATGAGTTCTGGACGGGGATGGGAACGGCACTTATCGTGGTAGGCATGCTGATGTTTATCCGTCAGATCCGGTATCGCACCAATGAGGATTTCAAGGAAGAAATGGATATCAGGGAGAAGGATGAACGGAACAAATACATCGCAATGAAAGCCTGGTCCTGGGCCGGGTATCTGTTCGTGATGCTCGCTGCCGTGGGCACCATTCTAATGAAGATCCTGGGACAGGAGACCATCATGATGGTGCTGTCCGGCTCCGTGTGTGTCATCCTGGTGTTCTACTGGGTCTCCTACATGATCCTGCAGAAGAAATACTGATAACGTTCACAATGACCGAAACCCTGTCTCAGACATGAGACAGGGTTTTTGATGTCTCGGAACAGGTTGTGCTTGAGTTCCCGACGGGACAATGATATATTTAGCAGAGCAATATGAACCGCCCCCGGTTGTGTCGGGGGCCAATGGAGGAAATCACGTGGAAATATATGAAGAGATCGAACTGGAAGACTGCCCGTACTGTGGAGGTGCCGGTCTGCTGGAGGAAGAAGGCGGCTGGAGCTGGTATGTGATGTGCATGGACTGCGGATCCCAGACGGCGTCCTTTGACTTCAAGACCCGGGATGAGAGGAAAGCGGCGGCACAGAAGGCCGCCAATCTCTGGAACATGGGCAAAGTGGTCCGGAGCGATCTGGGCGAATAAAAAAATGACCCTTCCGATCGATTGATCGGAAGGGTCTTGTCATTGAAAAACGGCGTCCCAAAGATCCCCCTCTTTGGGACGCCCTCCATTTCCGAAAAAATTCCGAAAGGAGTAACAGATTTAATTCCCGGTCAGCCCATGAGATCCAGCTGATGCAGGATCGTTGCCAGCTGCGCGCGGGTAGCAGCTCCGGTGGGACGGATGGTTCCGTCTTCGAAACCGCTGATGACCTTGTTGTCAACTGCCCAGATCATTGCCTGTTTGGCATAACCGCTGACGGATGCGCCATCCTTGAACTTGGAGAGATCGCCGTTTGCTTTCGGATCTCCCTTATAATGATAGATCATGGCGACCATCTGCTGACGGGTGATGACCTGATCCGGGCTGAATGTGGTCTTTGAGGTTCCGGAGGCAATGCCGTTTTTATAGGCCCAGGCTATGGCATCCCGGTACCAGTCTGCCTTGAGATCGGTAAAGGGGAGATCGGACTTGTCCACCGCGGGAGCGCCCGCCAGCCGGTAGAGGACCTGAACAAACTGGGCACGGGTCGTGTTGGCTTCCGGTGCGAAGATCGTGTCGCTCATTCCGCTCATCAGGTTATGAGACCAGACGTAATAGACTTCCGGATAATACCAGGAGGTACGGGGGACATCGGTGAAGGGGAATACGGGTTCTTCCTGTTCCGGTTCCTCAACGGGTTCCTGCTTGCCGGGTTCTTCCTGTTCCGGTTCCTCCGCGGGTTCCGGCATGCCGGATCCTTCCTGCTCCAGAGCCTTGAGGATCTGGCTGGTCATGTAGTCATGACCGGCATGGGTGGGATGGACATGGACGGTGAGATTTGCCAGGAAGTTGTCGTCAGTAAGGGCAGGAACCTGATAGCATTCCGTTCCCATGACGTCCGCGTAGATGTAGCGGGATGCATAGGCGGACTGATTCTTTACGAAATTGTTCATGGCGATACAGATGATATCCAGCAAACGCCCCACCTGAACAAGATCCGCGTCCGTGAGTTTCACGGTATAGAATGGGTTCATCCGGCTCACGGCCACCAGCTCCACATCCGGGTTGAGTTCATAGATGATCTTGCAGATGGCGTCCCAGTTCTCCATAAATCCCTCGCAGCATGTCTGCAGCGTGGTCAGGTACTTGGGAAGGGCAGTGGGGATATTGGCCCCTTCTTGTGCGAGGCCTGCGATCTTGGCGACGAGTTTTCCCATGGAAGTCTCCTGATCCAGCTGATCGGTGATGTAGCTCAGATCCAGGGGACTCTCTGCCCGGAGCGCCGCCAGCGCGGTGAACAGCGGGATGGAGAAGAAGTCGTTGGTGCCGATATCCAGAGTGATGAGATCGGCTTTTTTGATGGCGTCCGCGTACATGTTGCGCCATTCCTCCATGGAATGATCGTCCACGAAGCTCATCAGCGCGTACATGGCGGTATCGCCTTCATAGCTTGCGTCCAGCATGTTGCGCAGTTCATGGGTGCGCATGGCGGGATAGGCCATCTGGATGAATTCCTTTGCGCCCACGCCCTTGGCCACTTTGGTGTGGTAGGCGTGGTCGACTTTCTCACAGCCGTGGCGGCTGTCGGCATCTGGACCGAAGCCGGAGGCGATGCTGTCGCCAAGACATACATAGGTATCATAGTGGGGAACAGAGCTCTCTGCAAAGACTGCCGAGAAGCTTGCCAGCAGAGCCAGTGCCAGAACAAGGCACAGGACCTGCTTCCAGGTAGTTCGTCTCATATGTTGTTTCTCCTTTGTGTGTGGGCACCGGACGGAATGGTTTCAGATGGGGATGGAAACGGATCCTGTTCCGGAGCGTTGGGGGATCGATGCAGACGGCCGGATGCCGCCTGATAAATACTGTTTTACGAACAGTAAAAAACGTTATTTTCACAGGAAAACGGGGTCGAGATCCTGAAAAAAGCGCAAAAATAGTGACCGGTCTTCCTCGTGACGGGCCAATAGAAAGAACAGTTAAAACAGAACCTTAAGAAATAACTTTCTGAAAACAGGAGGACAGCATATCGGTTGGGATATACGGTCCTCCCAAGACAGAGGAATATGGTATGGTTATGAGATCAGCCGGCCTTGGCCGTCTGATTTTCTTTTTCGTAATCTTCTGCCAGCTTCTTGTAGTCGGCCCATGCCGGTGTGCGGCATGTCTTCTACCGTGATGAGATCGGACAGCCAGCTGCGGACCTCCACTTCCTTCTGGATGGTCTCGGTGACTTCCTGGATTACCTGCTCGGCATCCAGTCCGTCCTTGATCTTGATTATGCCCACGGGCATCTGACCCTGGTTCTTGCTGGGATCCTGTACGCCCACGACGGCGCAGCTTACGACGCCCTGGTGTTTGCCGATGGTGTTCTCCAGCTGGGTAGGGAAGACCTTGTGGCCGTCGAACATGGTGATCATTCTCTTGATACGGCCCTTGATGAAGATGTATCCGTCCTCGTCCATGACGCCTACGTCACCGCTGTGGATCCAGACCTGTCCGTCGGGGTGGACCCGCAGGACATTGGCGGTCTCTTCCGGATTGTTCAGGTAGCCCATCATGACGGCAGGACCGGTCATGCAGATCTCGCCTTCCTCACCGTAGGTAAGTTCCTCGGTGGTGTCGGGCTTGAAGATGGAGATGACATTGGTGAGCAGGGGATAGCCCACGGAGAGGCTGCGGAAGTTTCCGTTGCAGCAGCAGCTGGCGGCGGAGGAGATCTCACTCATGCCGTAGCCCTGAGACAGGGGGAACTTGGCTCCGTGGTCTTTCAGGAATCCGTTGAGCTTGTTCTCCAGACCCTTGTTCATGGTGTCGCCGCCGGAACCGGCAGTCTCAAAGAAGCTCAGGTCAAAACCGTTTGCCATTTCCTTGGAGTTCATCAGCTTTTCATAGTGGTTGGGAACCAGAAGGGTATGGGACGGTTTGTATTTTTTAATGAGGTGTCCGACTTTGTCGGAATCGAATTTGGCGATGACCACTTCCTCCAGACCCAGAGACAGGGGCATGTGGAGGGAAGCCACGATGCCGTAGGAGGCGAAGGACGGGATGATGTTCATGAACCGCTGTTCGCGGGTATAGCTGACGCCGCAGTAACGGAAGTCCATGGCAACGGCGTTGAAGCCGTCGTTGGTGATCATGACGCCCTTGGGCATGCCGGTGGTGCCGCCGGTGAGAGTGATGGCGGCGGGCTCATGGGTGCCGTAGGGGACCGCTTCGGTCTCGATGCCCTTGCCGTAGGAAAGGAACTGTTTCCAGGAGACCACATTGCCGGTCATCTCGATCTTGGGAGCGGGCATCTTCATCTGCTTGAGCATGCGGACGGTCGTGGGCATATAATTGTCCACGGAGATGATGACGATCTTCTGAAGATCAAGATTCTCCAGGGTCTCACGGAGATGATCGTAGGCAAGATCGATGACCAGTGCGATTTTGGCACCGGAGGAGCGGACCATCTCTTCCACTTCCTCGCCGGTGCGGCGGGGATCCAGCGTGAAGAGCGTGGCACCGATTTTGTTGGCACCGTACAGGGTAAAGACCATCTCCGGAATGGTGACGGAGAAGCATGCCACCGTATCGCCGGCTTTGACGCCGAGGGCGGTAAGGGAGCCTGCAGCCCGGTCAATGTTCTGGAACAGCTGTGCGTAGCTGATCTTGTTTCCGAAGAAGTTCAGTGCGGTGTGGATGGGGTAGTTGTAGTTATTGTCCCAGATGCGCTGGTAAATGGTCTCATGCTTCAGCTCGGCGTTCTGTGCCTCTTCACTGAAGAACTGCATCCAGGGTTTTTCAATGGAAGGGTAGCGTTTCATAATAGATTCTCCTCTGTCTTTTCGTCCTGTGGACGAACCGGGGGGCAGTCGGGCTCCACAGGCTGTGATTTTTCTTTCGTCCCGGCGGGGGGATGCCGGAGACGCAATGCCTATCAGGTCCTGCCGGGAGATCGGGGGGATAATATCCAGTCGGACGACCGACTGACAGCAAGCCTAAAAATTAAAAGGAAATGCAGGGGATCTCCCGTTTGACCTGAATTTGTTCCACTTTTTCCCTTATGGTCATATCTTAGAAAATGACCTAAAAACATTCAATCATCAATTTCCCAAAATCTGTTAATAATCCAACACTTTGGGACAAAGTGTATGGAAATAATCAAAATTATTGAAATTGGTGGGTTATTTTGGCGGTCGCAAGAGGGAAAAAAGTAACGAAATCCAACACTTTGCCCAAAAGTGTTTAGGAAATCTTAAGAGCAGGGCGGTTCCAATAAATGGAATTTCGCCTATAAGGACGAAAAAACGCCATGAGAATTGCATCTCGATGCCTTAATTATTATGGAAATATGTCAACTGGCATCCGATTTGGGGACTCCTTTTGAAAAAGGGTGGAATTGCCCCTCTGATCCGGATCAGTTTCGGAAAAATCGGGGCAGCAGTTTCTGTCTGCCGCCCCGTACACCCCTCGGATGTGTTATCGGAAGAGATGAACAGGATTATCCCTGACTGTATTCCATGTACACATGCAGGGCATGCGCCATCTCTCCGCGCGTTACAGAGGCTTTCGGTTTCAGGAATCCGTCTTCCGCATTGATGAAGCCGTTGGTGGCAGCCCAGAGCACAGCATCCTTATATGCTTTGGAAATCTTTTTGCTGTCCTGATAGGAATCATCCAGCTGCGCCTCGGTCTGCAGTTTCGGCTTTCCGGCATACTGATACAGCATCTGTGCCATCTGTTCTCTGGTGACCCGGGTCAGAGGGGAGAAGACGGACTTGTTGACACCGAAGGTGATGCCTTTGCTGTAGGCCCAGGACAGGGCTTTCGTGAAGTAGGACGATTTCATGATGGTGCTGAAGGAAGAGCCGGTGCTCATGTTGACTTTTTTATTTCCCAGCGCATACATGGAGGCAATGAACATTCCGCGGGTCATGTTCATATTCGGCGCGTAGGTATGTCGGGAAGTGCCGGAGATCAGTCCGTTGTCGTAGCAGAACTGGATGTCCGTGGCATAGGCCGTGGTTCCCTTGACGTCGGTATAGGGCATGGAAAGTCCTTTTTCCACATCGAACGCTTCCAGGGATGAGAGGATCTGACCGGCCATATATTCGTGCCCGGCGTATTTCGGATGGACATCGGTCATGATACGGCCGAAGAAATTGGAGATGCCGGCGCTGAGGGAAAGAGTATCCTGTGTTTCGGTGTCAGTGACATCCACGTAGGCATATCCGTGTTTATCCGCATTGGCTTTCAGGTAGGCGTTGATACCGGTGATGAGGATCGAGCCCAGTTCCCCGATGGCGATTTTGGAATCGTCGGTCAGCTTGACCTTCTTCAGCGGATTGTACAGACCAATCACGGCAATATCCGCATCCGGGTTCTCCTCTTTGATGGTATCGATGACCGGCATGATGTTCTCGAAATAAAGCCGGTAGCCGTTGATCATGAGACTCATCAGTGTGGTGAGGGTCTGCTGAAGATTGTTCATGGTGTTGGCAGTGGAGAACAGAGTGTTGAGCATCTCGGGATAGCTCTGACCCAGCATCTCCTTTGCCAGTGCGACAAACTTGGCATCTCCCGTCCCGGACATTTTCCCCATGGCGTTGATGACCGGAATGGTCATGATGTCATTGGAGCCGAGATTCAGGGTGATGAGATCCGAATTGTGGATGGCATTCAGATATTTTTCGCGGACAAAATCATAGGAACGATGGTTCCAGTCCGCTTCCGCGGAAGGCGTGTAATAGTCGATGGTTCCGTCTTCCTTGACGGTGTAGTTGTTCACCAGACCGTAACTGAACAAATATTCGTCTCCTTTATAGGACGGATCCAGAACGCCGCGGATCTCGGTGGTGCGGGTACCGGAATAACCCAGAGGATAGAGCGTGGTTGCGCCCACGGATTTTGCGACGATGGAGTGGTAGGCCTTATCCACCGCACGCATGCCCATGTAAGTGAAGTCGTTTTCCGTACCGAATGATTCTTTGCGGGTGTAGGGAACATAGCCCTCTTCAATCGGAACTACCTTGTCATTCTCATCATAATAAACGAAAGCGTCATTTTCATATTCCACGCTGCTGACCTTGATGAACCCTTTGCAGGGCTGGTTGTAGCTGGTGTAGCCCAGAAAGTTCCCCATACCCACAGGATTCCATTCCGATGGGATCAGATCGTTGTAATACAGGTCGTAATTATCGATGGATGCCCATTTCAGAGAATCCAGATAAGCCCGGCTGTAGTCTTCCTCATTGATATCCTCCACGAGGGATCCGTCATCGGGATAGTAATCATAGTCGCCGAATCCGGCAGCGATGCTGTCTCCGAGACACGCGTAGGAATCATACGACAGATCCGTATCGATGGACGGAGTAAATTGGTTTCCCGTCTGGTCATACGTATTTTCCGTATTCTTGGCGTCGTATGGTGCCGCGAGCACAGCGCTGATACTCATCAGCAGTGTCAGCACCAGAGCCAGACACAGAAGTCTTTTCCAATGGTTGCGATACATTTGTTTCTCTCCTTTTTCCAGTTTGTATATCCGGATCCCGTCAGGCTTCCGAGGGGATTTCATGGGCCTTACGGAGATACAGATAGGGGGATATACGATCAGGTGGCGCATTCCGCCTGATTATTTCTTTTTCTCTAAAGATGCCTTGAACTTGACAAATAAAACTAAGTTTAAAAAGAAACTTAAGAATTGATCGTTAAAAAACCCCGGACTTCTCAGGCTTTCAGAAAGTCCGGGATGGAAAGAGTGCCGTTTCTTTTTCACAAAATCCGCAGCCGGCAGTTTCATCTGTTGCATCTTTTAACGGTGTTTTCCAACTGTTAATTTAACCGCAATCAGCTTCAAAATTTTGTACTATCAATCATAAAGACGAAAAAAAGCAATGAGACTTGCATCTCATTGCTTCAAAAATTTTAAAAAATTATGTTAATGGATCTCCGGTTCCAGAGACTGGCCTTCCACGAAATAGGTGGAGCGTACTTTCCGTTCCAGGTCCTCCTCGTCCCGGTTTTTCAGGATCCGGTAGATACGCTCATGGGCCCGGTACAGTTCCTCCGCCCGTCCGGAATCCAGCATGTGCTTCACACTGTCATAGCGCATGGCGTGAGTGAGCATCCGCACGGTGTTGGAGATCTTGTTGACCATCTCGTTGCCGCCCAGTTCGTTGACGGCCACGTGGAATGCGTCATCCCGGCGGAAGACTTCCTCGAGATCCGGTTTTTCCGTGAGACATGCTTCTTTTAAATGTAAGAGGGCAGGGTGGATCTTCTCGATATCCTCATCGGAGGCACGGCGGATCACCAGGCGCATGACGCCGGTCTCCATCATCTCCCGCAGATCCATGAGATCATCGTAGCTGTCTCCCTGATTCAGAATGATGCCGTAGAGCATGGGATCGATGAGGGGCTCGGAGAAACCGGAACACACGAAGGTGCCCTCGGGACGCCGGATCTCCAGCACGCCCATATAAATGAGGATCTTGATGGCCTCCCGCACCGTATTGCGGGAAACGCCCAGAATCTCCGTCAGCTGGGCCTCCGTGGGGATCTGATCCCCGGGAAGCAGCTCCTTGCGGATGATGGAGTCGGTGATATAGTCCATGGTCTGCTGCACCACGGAACGGCTGTTGATCTTATGGTTCTGATTGGGTTCCATGAAGGAAACCTCCATTCCATATTAATAAACTGTGTGCAGTGTAGCAACACACCGGGGGTAATGTCAAGACAGGTGCATGTCCCGGAGGTGGAAATAACTGGATATTTAAGATTCGACAGATTGTCGAAAATGTCCA
The DNA here is from genome assembly GCA_902802565.1 of Oscillospiraceae bacterium. Lineage (GTDB taxonomy): Bacteria > Bacillota > Clostridia > Oscillospirales > Oscillospiraceae > UBA2922. The sequence continues at coordinate 6,421 of CADCMP010000034.1, read as the reverse complement.
AGAACCGGGAAAAGCCTTTATGGAAATCGCAGAATAATTGTGGAATGTGCAAAAACCATCTTGACTTGCGCTCAGTATATCATAAAATGAAGGCAAGATACAACGTTCAACGTTGGACGTTGAAGCAAATGGAAGGATAAAATGAAAGGAGAAGGGAATGAAAGTGAGAAAGATCATCCCAATCATCGCACTGGTCCTGGCACTGGCTCTTCTGTGCGGATGCGGTTCCTCCGGAAGTTCGGATTCCGCAGGTTCCGGGTATCAGAAGATCGACCTGGTCATGGCCGTCAACGGAACGGACACGCAGATCGACAGCCGCGTGGCCCGTTATTTCGCCGACATGGTGGAAGAGAAGTCCGGCGGTAACGTCACCGTGGACGTCTTCCCCAACGATCAGCTGGCCGGCGGCAATGCCACCAAGGGCATTGAAATGATCGCACAGGGTTCTGTGGATCTGGCCGCATACGCCACCTGCACACTGGCCGTCATCGACAGTCAGCTTCCCGTAGCCACCATCCCCTGGAGCTTTGACAGCTACGCGGATGCCCGCAAGGTCATCGATGAGACCGGCTGGAAGTACTATGCCGAACGCCTGGAGAAGAAGGGCATCACCTACCTGGGCTCGTTCCACAACGGATTCCGTCAGATCACCAACTCCAAGACGGTGGTGGACGATCCCTCGGACCTGAAGAACCTGAAGATCCGCGTTCCGGGCAGTGAAGTCTACATGGGCTTCTTCAACGCACTGGGAGCCGATCCCACGTCCATGAGCTGGAGCGAAGTGTTCACCGCCATCCAGCAGGGCACCATCGACGGTCAGGAAAACGGCGTGTCCGTCACCTCCACCGCCAAGATGGCCGAGATCCAGGATTATCTCACCATGTGGAACTATTCCTACGAAAACGACCTGTTCATCGCCAACACCCTGGTATGGAACAACCTGGAAGAGAAGACTCAGAAGCTACTTACCGAATGCGCCGTGGAAGCCTGCAACTGGGGCCGTGACGCACTGGAGGCAGAGGAAGAGGAACTTCTGGCCGAGTTCAAGGAGCAGGGAATGACCATCACCTATCTCACCGATGAGCAGAAAGAAGTCTTCAATGCCGCCATCGCAGACTGGAAGGCCGAAATGATCGAGAAGTTCGGCAAGCATGCCTGTGATGCATTCGGAATCAAATAAGAAGGAGGACGAATGATGAAAATATTGGATAAGATCGAAGAATATCTGTGCATATGCTGTCTTGTCGTCATGACGGCACTGGTATTCGCCAATGTGTTCTCCCGGTACGTGCTGCACGCATCCTTCTCGTTCTCCGAGGAGATCACCACCAACCTGTTCGTGCTCCTGAGCATGATGGGTACCGCCATCGCCGCCAAGCGGCAGGCACACCTGGGACTGTCCATCGTCACGGACCGCGTCAGCCCCAAAGCCCGCCGTGCCCTTCTGATCTTCGGATACGGACTCGCCACCGTCTTCTCCGCTGCCGTTCTGGTATACGGCATCCTGATGGTCCGCAGCGAGTACATCCTGGGTCAGGTCACCGCTGCCATGCAGTGGCCGGAATGGATCTACGGATGCTTCGTACCCTTCGGAGCCATCTTTATGACCATCCGCTTTGCGCAGATCACCCTGAAAGAGATCCGCACTCCCGCCGATCAGGTACTGACGGAAGAGGAAGTACAGATCGAAGAGGCCGCCGTGGCCGCACGTGAGAGAGAGGAGGAAATGAAATGATAGCCAGTATCCTGTTTATCTCCTTTGCCATCCTGCTGTTCCTGGGCGCGCCCATCGCGGTGTGTCTCGGTTCCTCCAGTATCCTGGCGATGCTGGTGCAGGGTGCCGGACATCCCGTATCCACCATTATGAGCAGTCTGCCGCGAATCTTCTCGGCATCCACCAGTAAATTCGTCCTGCTGGCCATCCCGTTCTTCATCCTGGCAGGCAACATCATGGAGAAGGCCGGCATCTCCGAGCGCCTGATCCACCTGGCAGACACCTGCGTGGGACACGTCAAAGGCGGTCTGGCCATCGTCTGCGTCGTCGTGGCATGCTTCTTCGCTGCCATCTCCGGTTCCGGTCCGGCCACCGTTGCCGCTCTGGGCCTGGTGCTGATCCCCGGCATGATCAAGTCCGGCTACAACGCACCGTTCTCCGCAGCGCTGATGGGATGCGCCGGAGCCATCGGCGTCATCATCCCGCCCTCCATCACCTTCGTCGTGTACGGCTCCATTGCCGACACTTCCATCGGCGACCTGTTCAAGGCCGGCGTCATTCCCGGACTGATCATGGGCGCTGCACTGATCATCACCGCTCTCCTCGTGGGACGGAAGATGGATCTGACCACCAAGGAAAAAGCCTCCGGCGCCGAGCGCTGGAAAGCATTCAAGGACGCCTTCTGGGGACTGCTGATGCCCATCATCATCCTCGGCGGCATCTACGGCGGTATCTTCACCCCGACCGAGGCGGCTGCCGTCGCTGTGGTCTACGGTCTCATCATCGGCGTGTTCGTCTACAAGACCGTGAAGCTCAAGGAGTTGTACCGGATCTTCGTGGATTCCGCCAGCACCACCGCCACCATCATGTTCATCACCGCATGCGCCAGCCTGTTTGCCTACGTGCTGACCCGTGCCCGTATCGACCAGGCCATCAGCGGAGGCCTCATCGACCTGACCAACGGATCCGTCTTCATGTTCTTCATCATCGTGAACATCATCCTGCTCATCGCCGGATGCTTCCTGGATTCCACTTCCGCTCTGTTCATCTTCACCCCGCTGCTGGTCCCCGTGGCACAGGCACTGGGCGTGGATATGATCCACCTGGGCGTGGTCATGATCGTGAACCTGGCCATCGGCCTGTTCACCCCGCCGGTGGGCGTCAACCTGTACGTGGCCTGCGGCGTTGCCGGAGTCAACCTCAAACAGATCTCCAAAGCGGTGGTCCCGCTGCTTATCGCGTCACTCATCGTACTGCTGATCATCACCTACATTCCGGGAATCTCCACGGTATTTACCAGCTGAGGACCGTGAAAGGAGCTATTGAATCATGAGAGATACACTGACAGTCAATGAACTGAAAAACAAATGCGTGGATCTGAAAAAGAACGTGGTCCACATGATCTATAAGGCACAGTCGGGACATCCCGGCGGATCCCTCTCCGTGGCGGAGTTCATGACCGCATGCTACTGGCATGCCATGGACGTGGATCCCAAGAACCCCAAGTGGGAAGACCGTGACCGCTTCGTCCTGTCCAAGGGCCATGTGTGCCCGGCACAGTACGCGGCACTGGCCATGAAGGGATTCTTCCCCATGGACGTACTGGAGACCCTCCGCAAAGAGGGCTCCATCCTCCAGGGACATCCCTCCAGCAAGCACTGCCCGGGAATCGACATCTCCACCGGCTCCCTGGGACAGGGACTGGCCTGCGCCGTGGGCATGGCTCTGGCAGCCAAGCTGGACGGCAAGAGCTACAACGTGTTCAGCGCACTGGGCGACGGTGAGACCAACGAGGGCGAGATCTGGGAAGCCTGCAACACCGCCAACAAGTACAAACTGGACAACCTCATCGTTTTCGTGGACTGGAACAACCTCCAGCTGGACGGCACCTGCGACGAGATCATGCCGCTGGGCGATCTTCCCGGCAAATTCAAGGCCTTCGGCTTTGATGTGTGGGAGATCAACGGCAACGACATGGGCGAAGTGGTAAAGGCCCTGGACGAGGCCATGGCTGCGAAAAACGGCAATCCGAAATGCATCATCGGCAAGACCGTGAAAGGCAACGGCGTCTCCTTCATGGAGAACCAGGTTGGCTGGCACGGTGTGGCACCCAACGATGAGCAGTACAAACAGGCAATGGACGAACTGGACGGCCAGTACGTGGAATGCTGAGGAGGACCGTAAAATGACTTTTGATAAAATGATCGCCACCAGAGACGGTTTCGGCGACGAGATCGTGGAACTGGGAAAAGAAGATAAGAACGTCCTCGTGGTGGACGCCGACATCGGCAAGTCCTGCAAGACCGGCGCCTTCCGCAAGGAACTGCCGGAGCAGTACCTCAACGTGGGCATCGCCGAGCAGAACTGCGCCGGCGTGGCAGCAGGTCTGGCTACCTGCGGCAAGATCCCCTTCGTGGTGACCTACGCCGCCTTCGGCTCCATGCGCATGTGCGAGATGATCCGTCAGGAAGCATGCTACCCCAACCTGAACGTAAAGGTCGCCTGCTCCCACGGCGGTGTGACACCGGCCAACGACGGTGCCAGCCACCAGTCCATCGAGGATATGGGCATCTACCGCTCCATCCCCAACATGACCGTCATCATGCCCGCGGACTACTGGTCCACCCGCAAGCTGGTACGCGCCGCTGCGGAGAAGCACGGTCCGGTGTACCTGCGCTTCACCCGCGACAAGGTCCCCGTGATCTACGATGAGAACACCGAGTTCGTCATCGGCAAGGCCAACCGGATCCGGGACGGCAAGGACGTCGCCATCATCGCCAACGGCGATACCGTGCGTCTGGCCATCCAGGCGGCGGAGGAGCTGGAAGCACAGGGCATCACCGCCCGCGTCCTGGACATGCACACCATCAAACCGCTGGATGTGGAAGCCGTACAGTCGTGCATCGATGAGATCGGTGCTATAATCACGGTAGAGGACCACAACATCATGAACGGCCTCGGCAGCGCAGTCTGCGAAGTCGCGGCGGAAGCCGGCAAAGGCAAGGTCAAACGCATCGGCATCCAGGATCAGTTCGGCCAGTCCGCTCCCTATGAGAGACTGCTGGAGATGAACGGTGTCACCGTGGAGAATATCGTTGCTCAGGCCAAGACCCTCATCGGCTGAGAGTAAAGGAGAGTATATTATGAAAGTATTCATGATCGGCGCCGGGGATATCGCCCGGTACCACGGCAGAGCAGTCGTCCGGCTGGAGGGGGAAGTCACCGGGGTCTATGATGTCAGTGAAAAGAACCTGGAGATCTATACCGGGGAGTTCGGATGCCCCGCGGTCTCCTATGAGGATATTCCGAAATACGCGGCAGAGGCGGACTACGTGGTCCTGAGCACGCCGCCCACGAAGCGGCTGGACTACGTAGAGATGATCCTGAAGGCAGGCACCGCCATGTATATGGAAAAGCCCATCGCCGCCACCTGGGAAGACGCCATGAAGATCTGTGAGATGGCGGAACAGTACCAGGGAAAGATCATGGTGGGATTTGCCCACTACTACCGTCCCGGCTATCAGAAGATGCTGGAACTCATCCGCACGGGCATGTTCGGGGAACCGGTGAATATCGCCTTTACCCGCCTGAGCCCCGGCTTCGGGTTCCACGCCAAGAATCTGGCAGCCTCCTGGCGGACCGATCCCAATCTGGCATGCGGCATGACCATCGAGTCCGTATCCCACGACTGGAAGCTCATCACCGCCATGGCCGGTTCCTTTGAGTCACTGGCCTGCAACTGCACAGGCACTCTGGAGAATGTTCCTAAATTCGACAACCACACATCCATCACCGCACGGCTGAAAAGCGGCGGCATCGTGTCGGTCGCGGCTTCCTGGGCCAGTGACATTCCCCGCTGCTCCCGGGCCTACATCGGGACCAAGGGTTCCATCTTCCTCACCGGAGAGGGAATGTTCGAGTTCACCGATCTCACCTGGAAGACGGAAGACATGCCCTATGCCGAGAGTCTGAAGTTCAATGACTCCTATGACCATGCCACCGGCGACGTGATCTTCTATGCCCACCGGGCATTCCAGAAGAACCTGAAGGAGGGGACCGAGATCGAGACTCCTCTGGCAGACGGAGTATCCGCTCTGGCATACTCTCTGGCCGCCAAGCGTTCTTCCGAGGAACAGATCACCGTCAAGGTCCCCGAGTGGGGAAAAGCCTGATTACTGAAAACTGGGAGGCACTACTATGTCTGAAAAACTGATCGGATCCTGCATTTTCGGCCAGTCCGGCGGTCCCACCGCCGTGATCAATGCCAGCGCCTACGGCGTGATCAAGACCGCTCTGGAAGCGGAGGAGATCACCAAGGTCTACGGTGCATCCTACGGCATCAAGGGCGTTCTGGCGGACCGTCTGTATGTAATGGATGAGGAAGATCCGGAGGAGCTCCGTCTTCTGCTGAACACCCCGTCCTCCGAACTGGGCTCCTGCCGCTACAAGATGGCGGATCCCGAGGTGGATGACACGGACTACAAGCGGATCCTGGAGATCTTCAAAAAGTACGACGTGCGCTACTTCTTCTATAACGGCGGCAATGACTCCATGGACACCTGCAACAAGATCAGCCGGTATATGGAATCGGTGGGATATCCCTGCCGCGTGATCGGTGTGCCCAAGACCGTGGACAACGACCTGTACGGTACGGATCACTGCCCCGGTTTCGGAAGCGCCGCCAAGCTCATCGCCACCACCTGCATG
>CADCMP010000033.1 GCA_902802565.1 Oscillospiraceae bacterium | reverse complement strand
GTGGGAGAGAAAGGAACTCTTCTGATCGACTGTGGAGCCAATGTGGAATGCACTCCGGAATATCTTCTTCAGTTTGCTTATATGGGAAACTTCTATGCCAAGAAGATCCTTCATATCGATAATCCCCGTATTATAAAGACCTCGTGGATGTCGTTGTTACGGACGGTTTTACCGGCAACATCCTTCTGAAGACAACGGAAGGTGTCGCAAAAATGATGTCCGGAATGATCAAGAAGTCACTGATGAAGAGCCTGAAGACGAAGATCGGCGCTCTGCTGGTGAAAGACGGACTGAAGGAAATGAAGAAAGCCATGGATGCCGATGAGATCGGCGGAACCGCTTTCCTCGGAATCTCCAAACCGGTCATCAAAGCTCACGGATCTTCCAAGGCAAATGCCATCTTTGCTGCAATCCGTCAGGCAAAGGTTTTTTCGGAATCCGGATTTACGGATGCTGTTAAAGAAAACATTGATCTGCTGAAGATCGACAGTGCTGAGGGTTGATATGCAGGATTTACAGGATCGTCTTGGCTACCATTTCAAGGATCGGGAGCTGCTGGATCACGCACTGACGCACAGTTCCTTTGCCAACGAGAATAAAAAACTTGGTCTTGGTGATAATGAACGTCTGGAGTTTCTGGGCGATTCCATCCTCGGCCAGGTCACAGCGGAATATCTGTATAACAAAACTCCGGCGATCCCGGAGGGCAACATGTCCAAATTCCGTTCGGAACTGGTCTGTGAAACGGCATTGTATGAAGTTGCGAAGAAACTGGACCTCGGTTCCTGTATCCGGCTTGGAAAAGGGGAGGAGTCGACCGGTGGACGCGATCGTCCTTCCATTTTGTCGGATGCTGTGGAGGCACTGATCGCCGCAATCTACCTTGACGGCGGTTATACTCCTGCAAAAGCATTTATTTCGGAGTTCGTACTGACCAGTGAGATCGATTACACTGCTCCCACAGGCGACTGGAAAACCCTGCTGCAGGAGCATGTGCAGAAAACACCGGGGAAGACCATCGAATACCGTTTGGTCTCGGAATCCGGTCCCGATCATAATAAAAGATTTACCTTTTGTGTGCTTATTGACGGAACCGTATTCGGAGAAGGCACCGGCAGGACGAAAAAGGAAGCGGAACAGCTTGCTGCCTGCAATGCCATGGAACGGCTTCAGTCATGAGTCCGCGTAACAGGATCCTTCCTGTCTTCATCCCGCATCTCGGATGTCCCTATCACTGTGTGTTCTGCAATCAGAATGCCATCACCGGTCAGGACTATTCCGCATCGGTGGAAATGGTCAGAAATGAACTGAAACAGGCAGGATGCCGTCAGGATATGGAATGCGTTGCGGAACCCTATGAAGTGGCCTTTTACGGAGGAAGCTTTACGGCAATACCGGAGGAAGTTCAGAAAGAATTTCTGTCCGTTGTGCAGCCATACAGAAAATCCGGCTGGATCCGCTCTGTTCGGTGTTCCACCAGACCGGATGCCATCTCTTTGCACAACCTGAGTTTTCTTCGCGAACAGGGCGTTGAGACTATTGAGCTGGGCTGCCAGTCCATGGTAGATGATGTTCTTTTCCGTTCCGGAAGGGGACATTCTGCAGGTGATATCCGGGAAGCAGCCGATTTGATCCGCAGCCAGGGGGTTCATCTGATCCTTCAGATGATGACCGGTCTGCCCGGATCGGACCCTGATAAGGATTTTCTGACTGCCGTGCGTCTGGCGGACATGAAACCGGATGGAGTTCGAGTTTATCCTACCGTGATCATCCGTGATACTCCGCTTTATGATCTGTGGCAGAAAGGAGAATACAGGGAACATACCGTGGAAGATGCTGTGAGCATTTGCAGCCGAATTGTTCCTCTGTTTCATGAGAAACAGATCCCCATCATTCGCCTGGGACTGAATCCCAGTGATGAACTGTCCGGCGGTATTGCGGCGGGAGGAGCATATCACCCGTCTTTCGGTGAACTGGTTTATTCCAGAGTCATGAGAAACAGGGCCGAAGACATCCTTCGGAACCGTCATCTGTCCGATGTGACGGAACTTCATGTCGCACCTTCTTTTGTATCGAAAATGACAGGAAACCGCAGGTGTAATCTGGAGTATCTGAGCAGTACGTTCTCCGGTACGGTATTTCGCGTTGTTCCGGATGCCTTTGTACCGGAGTGGGACGTGGTCGTTCCGTTGCAAAAGGGATGAAAAAATAGTATAGTTAATTAGTTAAACATTTTATATAGAGGAGCTTTTGCATTTGTATCTGAAAGCACTTGAAATTCAGGGATTCAAATCATTTCCTGAAAAGACAACTTTGACATTTGAGAATAATATTACCGGTATTGTTGGACCGAACGGTTCCGGGAAATCCAATATTTCCGATGCAATATTATGGGTAATGGGAGAGCAGCGTACGAAGACTCTGCGCGGATCCAAAATGGAAGATGTCATTTTTGGAGGCACGGAGAAACGTACGCCATTGAGCTATGCCCAGGTTACTCTTCTGCTGGATAATTCCGATCATCTTTTTGATCTGGACACCTCCGAAGTATCCATCTCCAGACGCTACTACCGAAGCGGTGACAGCGAATACTACATCAATAAGGAACAGGTACGTCTGAAGGATGTCAACTCTCTGCTGATGGATACCGGTCTTGGCCGTGACGGCTATTCTGTCATCGGTCAGGGCAGGATCAGCGAGATCATCTCCAATAAATCTGCAGACCGGCGTGAAGTGATGGAAGAAGCAGCCGGAATCTCCCGCTTCCGTTACCGTAAGGAAGATGCGGAGAGAAAACTGCAGAAGACCGAGGAGAATCTGGTCCGTGTCAACGATAAGATTGAAGAGCTGGAACTTCAGGTCGAACCGCTGAGACGTCAGTCGGAAGTCGCAAAGAAATATCTTCAGATTCATGATGTTCTGCGCGTCAAGGAGATCTCGGCATGGATGGCATCTCTCGACAAACTGCGCGACAACAGTGACGCTGTCAACAGCAGCTATGAAGAAGCCAAGGAAAAACTGGCACAGGCTCATGCGGAACTGGATGCCCTGTACGCCTCTTCAGACAGCCTGCTGGAGCGTATGCATCAGAAAGACATAGAAGCGGATGACGCCCGTGAAAAACTGTCACAGGTCCAAAATGATATTTCCGCCAATGATGCCGAGCGCGCTGTTATCGATACGAACATCCGCAATGCATTTGCCAGTATTGAACGGATGAAAGGGGACATCTCCAATTCCGAACAGCGTGCAACAGAGATCTGTGAGCAGATCGACAATAACGAGAAGCTGATTCGTGATCTGGAAGCGGAGAATATAGAATACCAGGAAAAACTGGATTCTGCGAATAATATCATCCGCGGATGTGATATGAAGATCCAGTCCCGTCAGGCCACGGTGGATTCTCTTCAGAAGAAGCAGACTTCACTTCAGGTGGAATCCCGCAGCATGGACTCCCGTATCCAGCTCCTGTCCGCCATGGAAAAGGAGTTTCAGGGCTACTCCAATGCCGTACGTACCGTCATGAAGGAAGCATCCCATAAGGTGCTCAAGGGCATTCACGGACCGGTCGCCAGCCTGATCAAAGCGGAAGACCAGTACGCGCTTGCCATTGAAACCGCCATGGGCGGGGCAATGCAGAACATTGTCGTCAGCACTCAGAATGACGGACGCAGTGCAATCGAGCTTTTGAAAAGAGAAGATGCCGGTCGTGCCACGTTCCTTCCCATCGATGTCATTCGTGGCAATGTTCAGACGGATCTTCCCACTCAGGAAAAAGGTTTCGTGGGACTGGCATATGATCTTGTTTCCTATGACAGACAGTATGATGGAATCATTGCAAATCTGCTTGGCCGGACCATCGTTGCACAGACTCTTGCGGATGCGATCCGCATGTCCAAGAACAACAGCAACCGCCTGCGTATCGTTACACTGGACGGTCAGCTGATCAATGCCGGCGGATCCATGACCGGCGGCAGCTATGTAAGGAATGCCGGTATGCTCTCCAGAGCCAACGAGCTGGAGCGGCTGAAACAGGACAAGATCGTTATTGAGAACAATATCATCAAGAATACAAAGGAACTGGACGAGGCGACGAACGATCTTCAATCCGTTCAGTATCAGCGTTCCATGGCGGTGGAGGATCAGATCAGCATTCAGAACATGATCACCTCCAATGTTTCCAAGTCCAGCGCCACTTCGTCTGCGATCAGTCAGCTGAAAGCGCTCCTGCAGGCCATTACAGGTGACAGCGAATCACGGCGCAATGCCATTGAGAATGAAGAGCTGAGAGTAGCCGGTATGAAACAGCAGCTGGACGCTCTTGAAAAGAAAAACAGTACTCTGCAGCAGCGACTGGATCACTGGAAGGACGAGATCAAAAAGATCGTCGATACCAAAATGGATCTGGAAGGCAAAAGAAATCAGACCGATCGCAGCGTGCAGGATTCCAACAAGGAACTGCTGAATCTGGAACGTTCTGTTGCGAAACTGGAGCAGAAGAAGATCGCTGCGGATATGGAAGAGAAACAGCTGCTGGATAAGCTCTGGGACAACTATGAGCTCAGCTACACTTCCGCTCAGGAGATCCGGCAGCCGCTTGACAGCCTTCAGAAGACCAACAAGGAGATCGCGGAACTTCGTCGGCAGCTGGGTGCGTTGGGTACTCCGAACCTTGGTGCTATCGAGGAATATGAACGGGTCAGCGAGCGCTATAATTTCCTGACTTCTCAGCGCGACGATATCGACAAATCCAAGAAAGAGCTTCTTGTGATCATCAATGATATCACCTCCGAGATGGTCACCGTATTCATTGATAAATTCAATCAGATCAACAAGGCCTTCCAGGAAACGTTCCTGGAACTGTTTGGCGGCGGTAAAGCGGCACTTGTCCTGGAAGACGAGGACAATGTGCTGGACTGCGGTATCGAGATCCAGGTCCAGCCTCCCGGAAAGGCACTGAGCAGCCTCAGTCTGCTCAGCGGCGGTGAAATGGCATTTGTCGCAATCGCTCTGTATTTTGCCATCATCAAGGTCCGTCCCACACCGTTCTGTGTCATGGACGAGATCGAAGCGGCTCTGGATGAATCCAACGTTCTCCGGTATGCCGATTATATGCGCAAGTATTCTCAGCATACGCAGTTTATTGTTATTACTCATCGTCGCGGTACAATGGAAAACACTGATTTTCTCTATGGTGTCACGATGCAGGAAAAAGGCGTTTCCAAAGTCCTTGCTCTGAGCATGGAGGAAACCGAAAAGACCATCAAGGCAGCAAAGCGATAATACGAGGATATTAAATGGGTATTTTTGATAAAATGTTTTCCGGTCTGACAAAGACCAGAAACAATATGGAAGAACTGGAAGAACTCTTCCGGGAATTCAAACCGGATTCGGATGACTTTTATGATGATCTGGAAGAGCTTCTGATCATGTCGGACTGCGGCGCCGCCACTGCGGAAAAAGTCGTGTACGAGATGAAGAAGATGACCTGGGAAAGACGTTTCCGCAAAGGCTATGAAGCAAAGGAAGGGCTTTGCGAGATCCTGGCCAAGATGCTGGAAGTAGGAGAGTCCCGTATCAAAACGGATACGGTTCCTTCCGTCATTCTCATGGTCGGTGTCAATGGCGTCGGCAAGACGACCACCATCGGAAAACTGGCTTCCCAGTACGTCAAAGACGGAAAGAAGGTTCTTCTCTGCGCCGGAGATACGTTCCGTGCCGCTGCCGCAGAACAGCTCACCGTCTGGGCGGAACGTGCCGGCGCGGATATCATCAAGCACAATGAAGGGAGCGATCCCGCCTCCGTCGTTTTTGACGGCATCAACGCGGCCCGTGCAAGACAGTCGGATATCGTGATCATCGATACGGCCGGAAGACTGCATAATAAGCAGAATCTTATGAATGAGCTGAACAAGATGACCCGTATCGTGGAGCGGGAACTGCCGGAATCCGATGTGGAGATTCTCATGGTTCTGGATGCCACGACCGGTCAGAACGGTCTGAATCAGGCAAAACAGTTTCTTGACTTTGCCGGCATTACCGGCATTGTTCTCACAAAACTGGACGGCACTGCAAAGGGCGGAGTCGTTTTCGGTATCGCCAACGAGCTGAATATTCCGGTTAAACTGGTGGGCGTGGGCGAACAGATCGATGACCTGATCCCGTTTGATGCACAGTCCTACGTGCAGGCTCTGTTTAAGGAATGAACTTATGAGACTAGTAATCGCATCCAATAATAAGGGTAAGATCGCCGAAATGAGCGATCTCCTGGCGGATCTCGGTGTGGAGATCATCAGTCAGAGAGAAGCGGGCTTTAACGAAGATGTCGATGAGACCGGCACAACTTTCATGGAAAACGCACGTCTGAAGGCGGCCGCTGCATCCAGAGCACTCGGGTGTGCTGTGATCGCGGATGATTCCGGTCTGGCGGTCGATGCTCTCAACGGTGAGCCCGGCGTGTATTCTGCCCGTTATACCGGCAATCATGATGACAGTGATGAGGATCGTTACAGGTATCTTCTGAAAAAGATGGAAGGAATCACGGATCGTTCCGCTCGCTTTATCTGTTCCATCTGCTGCATCATGGAAGACGGAACCGAGATCTGTGCAGACGGCACCTGTGAGGGGTCCATCCTTGAGGAACCCAGAGGGAACAACGGTTTTGGATATGATCCTGTATTTCAGCCGACCGGATACGAAAAATCCATGGCGGAACTGGGATCGGTAAAACAGCAGATTTCTCACCGCGCACACGCGCTGACCGTATTTAAATCAAAACTGGAGGAATACTTTAATGGCATTGACCAGTAAACAGAGAGCCATGCTCAGAGGTCTGGCTTCCAAGGAAAATGTGATCGTCACAGTAGGAAAAGGCGGTATTACGGAAAACACCGTTTCCGAAATGAACAATGCTCTGAAAGCCAGGGAACTGGTCAAGGGGAGGGTCCTTGAAACATCTCTTCTGACAGCCCGTGAAGCATCGGACACGCTTTGTGAACTATGTTCAGCCGAATCAGTGCAGGTAATCGGGAACGTATTTGTCCTGTTTCGCAGAAATCCTCAGAATCCAAAGATCGAACTAAAGAAAGAACGAAAAGCATGAAGATCGCAGTGTTTGGCGGAAGTTTCAATCCGCCGCATCTGGGCCATCGAAGCGTTGTGTCTATGGTCTCGGAACATGTTCATCCGGATCTGTTTCTGATTATACCGGATAACGTGCCTCCTCATAAGGAACTGGAGGAGGGCAGTCCGGACTCCGCCACCCGTCTTCGCATGTGCATCGATAATTTTGATGACCTTCCCGGCGTACAGATCTCGGATATGGAGATCCTCCGCGAGGGAAGAAGTTATACGGCGGATACCGTTACAGCACTGCGGAAACAGTATCCGGCGGACACTTTGATGTTTGTGATGGGTACGGATATGCTCCTTTCTTTCGAAGAATGGTATCATTTTGAATACCTGCTGAAGGAACTGGAGCTGGTTGTTCTGTCCAGATTTGACAACGACGATGATGAGATCCTGAAACAGGCGGAATCATTGAAGGAAAAGTATGGCGCGATTATTCATTTTATCAATGTGCCGCCGCTTCCCATGTCATCTTCACAGATCCGCGGTCTGCTGAAACAACGGCAGGGGAATGATCTACTGATGGATTCCGTTTATTCCGATATCATCCGTAACCGTCTGTACTCAGCACAGATGAATCTGCAGTGGCTGGAAAAAAAGATCGTTCCGCTTCACAAACCGAAAAGACTCAGTCATGTCTTTGGTGTTCGGGAGGAAGCATCCCGTCTTGCAAAACGATGGGGCGTGGATTCCGATTCCGCGGAAGAAGCTGGGCTTCTTCATGATATAACAAAGAAACTAGACGTAGACGGTCAATTGCTATTGATCGACAAGTATGGTATCATTATCAGCAATTCTGAACGGGAGAACCCGAAGCTTCTGCATGCGATCACCGGTTCGGAATTTGCTCGAAGAGAATTTGGAGTTTCACAGGAAATCTTTGATGCGATCCGGTGGCATACTACGGGACGCCCGAAGATGTCCATGTTGGAAAAAGTCATTTATCTGGCAGACTGCATCGAACCGAACCGCTCCTATCCCGGCGTTGAGGTTCTGAGAGCAGCTAGTTATGACGATATTGATAAAGCTATGTGCATGGCTCTGAAGATGAGCATTGACGTAGTACGCGAACGAGGGGATGTTCTGCATCCTGCAACACTGGAAGCGTATGAATGGTATCGTCGGAAGGATCTTAATTAATGCGTAGAAAAGATCAGCAATCAATGTATGAGGACCGTCAGGACCTCTATATGGAAGAAGCGGATGATTATCCGGTGAAAAAGAAAAAAAGCAAGTTTCCCGTCGTACTGCTCATTCTTCTTTTTCTGGTATTAGGGGCTATCGTCGCCCAGAATGCGCTGTTTCGTCCTCCTGAGATTGTGGAACAGCAGACCGTGGAAGCAGATACCCCGAAAACATCATCCAAGCCTCTTGCATCCAATTCCAAACGCAAGGATGGAGTATATACCTTCATGATCATTGGAATGGATAAAGTGGCGTTGAATACGGATACGATCATGGTGGGGCGGATGGATACGATCAACCACTCGGTGGAAATCGTTAATATTCCGCGTGATACCTATGTCAATGTCCGCACAAAGATCAAAAAGATCAACAGCATTTATCCCTTATCTGTATCAAAGGGAGATAACGGCGTGAAAAATCTGCGCCGCGGTATTGAAAAGCTGGTGGGATTTCCCATAGACAGCTATGCCTTTGTGGATATCGTGGCTGCAGCAAAGATCGTGGATACTATCGGCGGTGTTGATTTTGATGTTCCCGTCAATATGCATTATGATGATCCGGCACAGGACCTTCATATTGATATCGATAAGGGAATGCAGCACCTCAACGGAGATGACTTCGTCAAGGTCATGCGTTTTCGCAACACCTATCAGCAGGGCGATCTGGACCGCATCAAAGTTCAGCAGGATCTGCTGAGTGCCTTGTCGGATGAACTTCTCACTGCCGGAAATATTAAGAATATCGACGAACTTCTCAATATCTACAATAAGTATGTGGAAACCAATCTGACGAAGAACAATCTGTATTTTTATCTGCAGCAGTTTCTTCTGATGAAGAAGGAATCCGTTCATTTTCAGATGATGCCGAATACTCCGGCAATGGTAGATGAACTGAGTTATGTATTCATCAACGAAAAAGAATGGATCGAAATGATCAATGAAAAGCTCAATCCCTATAAGGCGTCCATTACGCTTTCCAATCTGGATATCATCAGTGCTGAGGACCGCGGGATTGAGGTCGTGCCTTCCGAAAAGGCGGATTCGGATCTGACAGTGAAAGACGAAGAGGATGCAAAGCCCGGTGAGAACGACATCTTGCCGACGGATGGTAATGAGGATGAAAAATCCGAGGATCTTGATCTGGATTCTCTGAATGAATAAAGGAGCATATGATTATGATGGAACCTTTTGAACTGGCACAATTGGCAGTGAAGGCTTTGGACGATAAGAAAGCCCGAAATATAAAGGTGTTAAAAACAGATAAACAGACGGTGCTTGCAGATTACTTCGTGATCTGCAACGGTACATCTTCTACACACATCAAGGCCCTGACGGAGACCGTGGATGAAGTCCTGTCACAGGCAGGGGAGCCTCCTCTCCGCAGAGAGGGACATCGTTCCGGAACCTGGGTTCTTCTTGATTTTGCCGCTGTTATCGTTCATATTTTTACGGAAGAAGCACGTGAATTTTACGATCTGGAACGTCTGTGGAGCGACTCGGAAGAAATCGAACTGAGTCAGTTTTTGAGCGAAGATCAGGCTTGAGATATAAGATTGGTTTGGAGGAATACACTATGGCGGATTATGAATTTAACCGAATTGAAAAGAAATGGCAAAAACGCTGGCTGGATGAAAAGACCTATGCCGCGGTGACCGGAGATACTACCAGAGAAAAGTTCTACGCTCTGGTCGAGTTTCCGTATCCCTCCGGACAGGGACTTCACGTTGGTCATCCCAGACCTTATACGGCGATGGATATCATTGCCAGAAAAAGGAGAATGCAGGGTTACAACGTTCTTTTCCCCATTGGATTTGACGCATTTGGTCTGCCGACAGAAAACTACGCCATTAAGACCCATATTCATCCCCGTGAAGTAACCAAACAGAATATCGCTACTTTTACAAGCCAGCTCCAGATGCTGGGTTACAGCTTCGACTGGGATCGCGCTGTGGATACGACGGATCCTGATTATTATAAGTGGACTCAGTGGATCTTCCTTCAGATGTATAAGAACGGTCTTGCCTATAAGGCAAGCATGCCGGTTAACTGGTGCACGTCCTGTAAAGTTGTTCTGGCCAACGAAGAAGTGGTCGACGGTGTCTGCGAACGCTGCGGCGCACCGGTTATCCGCAAGGAGAAGAGCCAGTGGATGCTGAAGATCACTGAATATGCAGAACGTCTCATTGATGATCTGGATGAACTAGATTTTATTGAACGCGTGAAGATTCAGCAGAAAAACTGGATTGGACGTTCCACCGGTGCAAACGTAAAGTTTGCTACCACTGCCGGAGACGATCTGATGGTATTCACAACCCGTCCCGATACGCTGTTTGGCGCCACCTATATGGTCATGAGTCCGGAGCATGCATATCTGGATAAATGGGCTGATGTTATCTCCAACATGGATGAAGTCCGTCAGTATCAGGTGGAAGCAGGGAAGAAGTCTGATTTTGAACGTACGGAACTTGCCAAGGAAAAGACCGGCGTAAAACTTGCCGGTGTGGAAGCCATCAATCCCGTTAACGGCAAGAAGATTCCCATTTTCATTTCCGACTATGTTCTCGCTACCTACGGTACCGGTGCCATCATGGCGGTTCCTGCACATGATACCCGTGACTGGGAGTTTGCAAAGAAATTCGATCTGGAGATCATCGAAGTCGTGGAAGGCGGAAACGTGGACGAAGAAGCCTTTACCGTAAAAGATGATTCCGGTATCATGATCAATTCCGATTTTCTTAACGGAATGACCGCTAAAGAAGCCATTCCCGCCATGATTCAGTGGCTGGAGGAGCATGATGTCGGTTCCAAGCAGGTCAATTACAAACTTCGTGACTGGGTGTTCTCCAGACAGCGATACTGGGGTGAGCCCATTCCCATGGTCCATTGCGATAAATGCGGCTGGGTCCCTCTGCCCGAAAGCGAGCTGCCGCTCCTTCTTCCGGATGTGGAAGACTATGAACCGACCGATAACGGTGAGTCTCCCATTGCCAAGATGACGGATTGGGTCAACACCACATGTCCGCAGTGCGGGGCACCTGCACAGCGTGAGACGGATACGATGCCCAACTGGGCAGGTTCCAGCTGGTATTTCCTTCGTTATATGGATCCGAACAATTCGGAAGCTCTTGTTGGAAAGGATGCAGTAGAATACTGGAATCAGATCGACTGGTATAACGGCGGTATGGAGCATACTACACTGCATCTTCTGTATTCCCGTTTCTGGCATAAGTTCCTGTATGACATCGGTGTAGTTCCCACAAAAGAACCTTACGCCAAGAGAACGAGCCACGGCATGATCCTGGGCGAAGGCGGGGAGAAAATGTCGAAATCCCGCGGTAATGTTGTGAATCCCAATGACGTTGTCAATGAGTTCGGCGCAGATACGCTTCGTCTCTACATCATGTTTATCGGCGATTTTGAGAAAGCTGCTCCCTGGAACCCCACTGCAGTAAAGGGATGCAAAAAGTTCCTCGATCGCGTATGGAAACTCGGATGCGAAAAGCTGGAGGGTGACCTCAGCTATTCTGCAGCGAACGAAAAAGAGATCCACAAGACCATTAAGAAGGTCAGCGAGGATATCGATAAGATGAAATTCAACACGGCGATTGCGCAGCTGATGACACTGGTCAACCAGTTCAATCAGAACAAACCAAGCCGTGGTGATCTGAAGGTCCTTCTTGAGCTGCTCAGCCCGTTTGCACCTCATATCGTGGAAGAGCTTTGGGAGATCCAGCAGTTTGATGAGAAGATGGCCTGCCAGCAGCCCTGGCCGGAATATGACGAGGAAAAGACCGTTGATTCCAGTGTCGAGATCGCGGTACAGATCAATGGCAAGGTAAAGAGCAAGATCACCATTCCGATGGATGCGGATGAAGATTCTGTTTATGAAGCCGTGATGGCAGATGAGAAGATTCAGAAGGCAACGGATGGAATGAATATCATCAAGCGCATCTATATCAAGAACCGTCTGATGAATATCATTGTAAAGCCTCAATAAATTTATTGACTTTGTCAAACTGAGCCATTATACTATTAATGCTAAAAAGCCAATTAGTTTTTGGCCCTTTAAGCGTGAAAGCGCATTTGGAGGGAGGGATATAGATGTCTGAGATTT
>CADCMP010000032.1 GCA_902802565.1 Oscillospiraceae bacterium | reverse complement strand
GTAGTCGTTATTGAACTCATAGCGGTGGCGGTGACGCTCCCGGATGGTATCCGCCCCGTACCATTTCCGGATGACGGTACCCTCCTTCAGCACACAGGGGTAGGACCCCAGACGCAGGGTACCGCCCTTGTCCACCTCGTCGTTCTGATCCGGCAGTTCCACCGTCTCCACGATGACCCAGTCCGGTGACTGTCCGGAGAGAGTCAGGCCGTTTTTCTCCATCACGTCCCGGTAGTCGTTATTGAACTCATAGCGGTGGCGGTGACGCTCCCGGATGGTATCCGCCCCGTACCATTTCCGGATGACGGTGCCTTCCTTCAGCACACAGGGGTAGGACCCCAGACGCAGGGTGCCGCCCTTGTCCACCTCGTCGTTCTGATCCGGAAGGAAGTCGATGACCTTGTGCTTCCCCTCCGGGGCAAATTCCCCGGAGTCGGCGTCCGCGATGCCGCACACATGCCGGGCAAACTCGATGACGGCGATCTGCATGCCCAGGCAGATGCCGAGGTAGGGCACGTTGTTTTCACGGCAGTACTGCGCGGTGGTGATCATGCCCTCGATGCCCCGGTTTCCGAACCCGCCGGGCACCAGAATGCCGTCGCATCCCCGGAGCATGTCCGATACGTTCTCCGGCGTGATCTCCTCGCTGTCGATCCAGCGGATCTCCACTTCCGCGGAGTTGGCGTAGCCCGCGTGGTGCAGCGCTTCCGCCACGGAGAGGTAGGCGTCGTGGAGCCGGATGTATTTTCCCACCAGGCCGATGGTGACCTTCTTCTCCAGATGCTTGATGCGGTAGACCATCTCTTCCCACTCCCGGAGATCCGGTTCGCCGGTGTCCAGTCCCAGCTCCCGGCAGACGATGCCGGAAAAGCCGCTCTTCTCCAGCATGAGAGGCGCCTCATACAGATCCGGCAGGGTGCGGTTTTCGATGACGCAGTCCTCCTTGACGTTGCAGAACAGGGAGATCTTCCGGAAGATCTCCTCCTCCAGAGGTTCGTCGCACCGCAGTACGATGATGTTCGGGGAGATGCCCATGCCCTGCAGTTCCTTGACGGAGTGCTGTGTGGGCTTCGTCTTGTGCTCATCGCTGCCGTGGAGGAAGGGCACCAGTGTCACGTGGATGTACAGGGCGTTCTCCCGTCCCACTTCCAGGCCCACCTGACGGGCCGCCTCCAGATAGGGCTGGCTCTCGATATCGCCGGTGGTGCCGCCGATCTCCGTGATGACCACGTCCGCGCCGGACTGCTGCCCCACCCGGTAGATGAACTCCTTGATCTCGTTGGTGACGTGGGGGATGACCTGGACCGTCTGGCCGAGATACTCGCCCCGCCGCTCCTTGCTCAGCACGTTCCAGTACACCTTGCCGGTGGTGAGGTTGGAGAACCGGTTGAGGTCCTCATCGATGAACCGTTCGTAGTGTCCCAGATCCAGGTCCGTCTCCAGACCGTCCTCGGTGACGTAGACTTCCCCGTGCTGATAGGGGCTCATGGTGCCGGGATCCACGTTGATATACGGATCCAGCTTCTGTGCCGCCACCTTCAGGCCCCGGGACTTCAGCAGACGTCCCAGGGACGCGGCGGTGATGCCCTTGCCCAGTCCGGACACCACGCCGCCGGTGACAAAGATATATTTCGTCATAGTGCATGCCTCCTTCGATGCATTGAATTCCATACATTCGTGCGGGAAGCCATGACGCAAAAAAGCGCTTCCCGATGCCTCTAAGGGGGCACTATCCCCCTGACACCTGAAAGCGTTTTTCAAAAACAATATTACCGTGAAATCACCAAAAACCAGTGGTCCCACTATCAATTACTGGTGTAGTTTACACCAACTTGCATCGCCCGTCAAGCAATTTAAGTGAAATTCATTGACTTTGCACTGATTTTGCGTTAGATTTATCATCGTAATGGCAAAAACGTTAAAAATTGCATCGATTTTCGTGCACTATTAACAATGCAAAAATCGTTCATTTTCGGGATTTTGCGTTAAAAATCGAAAGCTTCACGGAAAGGAGATCCCTATGTATCTCACCGAGATCTTTGGTTCCAAGGTATTTAACGACGACGTGATGCGGCAGCGGCTGCCCGCCGTCACCTACAAGGCACTGAATACCACCATCAAACAGAACAAGCGACTGGATCCGGAAGTGGCCAATGTGGTGGCCAACGCCATGAAGGACTGGGCTCTGGAAAACGGAGCCACCCACTTCACCCACTGGTTCCAGCCTCTCAACGGTGTCACCGCGGAGAAGCACGACAGCTTCATCAGTCCCGTGGGCGGCGGCCGGATCATCAACGAGTTCTCCGGCTCCAACCTGATCCACGGCGAACCGGATGCCTCCTCCTTCCCCTCCGGCGGCATCCGCTCCACCTTTGAAGCCCGTGGATACACCGCCTGGGATCCCACGTCCTACGCCTTTATTAAGGATAATGTACTGTGCATCCCCACGGCCTTCTGCTCCTATTCCGGAGAGGCGCTGGACCGGAAGACTCCTCTTCTGCGGTCCATGCAGGCTCTCAACAAGCAGGTCATGCGGGTCCTGCGGCTGTTCGGCAACAGCGACGTCAACCACGTCAAGCCCACTGCCGGTCCCGAGCAGGAATACTTCCTCATCGATGAGGAGATGTACAACCAGCGCATGGATCTGAAGTTCACCGGCCGCACTCTCTACGGTGCCATGCCCCCCAAGGGGCAGGAGTTGGACGACCACTACTTCGGTGTCATCAAGCCCCGGGTACAGGAGTTCATGCGGGATCTGGACGACGAGCTCTGGAAGCTGGGCATCCTGGCCAAGACCGAGCACAACGAGGTGGCTCCCTCCCAGCATGAGCTGGCTCCCATCTTCCTGACCACCAACGTGGCTGCCGATCACAACCAGCTCACCATGGAGATCATGAAGAAAGTGGCCCGCCGCCACGGTCTGGTCTGCATCCTGACGGAAAAACCCTTTGCCGGCGTCAACGGTTCCGGCAAGCACAACAACTGGTCCCTGAAGACCGACACCGGCGTGAACCTTCTGGAGCCCGGTGATACGCCCCACGAGAACGCGCAGTTCCTTCTGTTCCTTGTCGCCGTCATCAAGGCGGTGGACGAATACCAGGACCTGCTGCGCATCTCCATCGCCTCCGCCGGCAACGACCACCGTCTCGGCGCACAGGAGGCTCCTCCCGCCATCGTGTCCATGTTCCTGGGCGACGAACTGACGGAGATCCTGGAGAGCATCGACGCGGGCACTCCCATGGAGGGCAAGGAAAAGACCATCATGCGCGTCGGCGTCCACGCCATCCCCTATTTCCACCGGGATACCACGGACCGCAACCGCACCTCGCCCTTTGCCTTCACCGGCAACAAGTTCGAGTTCCGCATGCCCGGCTCCTCCGCCTCCATCTCCACGCCCAACGTGTGCCTGAACTCCGCCGTGGCAGATGTCCTGCGGGGATTTGCCGATGAGCTGGAAGGTGCCAATGATTTCGAATCGGCGCTGCACGATCTGATCCGGAAGGAATTCCACGATCACAAGCGCATCGTCTTCAACGGCAACGGATACGACGAGGCCTGGCTGAAGGAAGCCAAAAACCGCGGACTGAGCAACTATCCCAGCACCGTGGACGCGCTGCCCCATATGCTGGACGAGAAGAACGTCACCCTCTACCAGTCGCTGAAGGTCCTGTCTCTCACGGAGATCCAGTCCCGTTACGAAGTGGCTCTGGAGACCTACTCCAAGAAGATCAACATCGAGGCCAAGGTCATGGTGGACATGGCACGGAAGCAGATCCTTCCCTCCGTGACGGAGTATCAGCAGTTCCTGGCCGGCACCCTCAATGAGAAGAGAGCCTGCGGCATGGATCTGGATACCTCCTACGAGGAGGACACCCTCTCCCGCATCGCCGCCTACACCGGAGATCTGTTCAATAAGCTCCGTTCCCTGGAGGAAGATCTTCCCCGGGCACAGGCCATTGCGGACAATCTGGAGAAGGCAAAGTTCTACCGTTCCAATATCCTGCGGGACATGGAAGATCTGCGTAACATCGCCGATACGCTGGAAGGACTCGTCTCCCACGAGTACTGGCCCTTCCCCAATTACACGGAGCTGCTCTTCAGCGTCTGACAACCACAAAGACAATAAAAAAGATCTGCCGGTCGGCAGATCTTTTTTTGTGTTGAAACGATGATCGTTTCCTTCGGTTCTCTTATTTCTTGGAATCGATGTATTCGACGATATCCCGGACCTTCAGCATCTTGCCGGCCTGGTCGTCTTCCACGGTGATGCCGAACTCATCTTCCACGGTCATGGAGAGCTCCACGACGTCCAGAGAATCGGCGCCCAGATCTTCCACCATATCCGTATCCAGGGTGATGGTGGCGGGATCACATTCAAACTGCTCGGCAAACAGTGCCTGCACTTTTTCAAAAGTAGTCATATCGTATCTCCTCCTGTCAGGTTATGCCCATTCACGGCTCTCCGGTTTCTTGCTGCGGGGAGCTTCTGCCGGTTCCGCGGCCGGTGCCGGTGCTGCTGCTTCCTCGGTCTTCTCGGGAGCCGGGGCTGCGGCGGCGGGACGGCTGCTGCGGCGTTCTCCTCCACGGCGGCTGCCGCGGGAGGACGGTTTGCCTTCGCTGCGTTCACAGGAGATGACCACGCGGCGGTTGGGTTCCGTGCCGGTGGAGGCGGTGGTGACGCCTTCGTAGTCCTGCAGTGCAGTGTGGATCACATGACGCTCATAGGAGTTCATGGGCTCCAGTGCCATGCTGCGGCGGTATTTGATGACCTTGGCGGCCATCTTGTTGGCCAGGCGGACGAGAGACTCTTCTCTCTTGGCCCGGTAGTTCTCGGCGTCCAGAGAAACATGGACATGCTTCTCGCCGCCGCGGTTGATGGAGTAGTTCACCAGATGCTGAACGGCATCCAGGGTCTCGCCCCGGCGGCCGATGATGGTGCCCATGTTGGGACCGTACACGATGACGTTGATGCCGTCGTCGTCCGTATCGGAGAGCTTCAGGCCGGCTTCCACGTTCATGTGCTCAAACAGGCCCATCAGGAACTCCGCCACTTTGGGAGCATCGGGATTCTTGGAATTATTCTGAACTTCCAGGGGCTCCTGCACGGATTCTTCCTGTGCTGCGGGAGCTTTCTTCTCTTCGGGTGCCTTCTCCTGTTTCTTGGAGGCGGCTTTTTCCTTTTTCCGGGGTTTCGGTGCTTCCGCCGGTTTCTCCTCCGGCTCATCCGGAGCTTCGTAACTGACGCGGATCACGGCAGGCGTGGCGCCGATGCCCAGAAAACCGGATTTGGCGCGTTCCACGATCTCCACGGAGACATCGTCGCGCTCCAGGCCCAGTTCTTCCAGAGCCGCAGCAACCGCATCCTCAGCGGTGCGTCCGCTTTTTTCCAGTGTCTTTATCATATTCAATCCTCGTTTACGTTAGTGTTGTTCTCCGCATCCTGTTTCCGATTTTTGAAACGGTCTGCTTCATACGCTCTGCCGCGGGCGAAACGGCGGTCTCCCACCTGAGAATCGTTCTTCTCGATCTCGATGCCCAGACGTGCACGGCGCTCCTCGCGCTCGGCCCGTTCGGCTGCCTTGCGGCGTTCTTCGTTGGACTGCTTGTTCTGCTGCTGCAGTTTCTTCTTGCTGGTATTGGTGTTGACTTCCGTCTTCCCTTCCGCTTTCAGCTTCTCGGTCTTGGCGTGCTTTTCCGCCAGCTCTTTCTCTCTGGCGCTGCGTGCCGCGATCTTGTCGGCGTCTTCCTTGTCCAGCTGAGCCTTGAAGATCTTGGTCAGCAGATAGTCACGGCCCATACCCAGGACGCTGTTGGCGATCCAGTAGATACCCAGAGCGGCGGGCATGATGAAGCAGATCCAGATGCTCATCAGCGGCATCATGAGGTTCATGCTCTTCATCTGCGCCTGTGCGTTGGGATCCACGGAGGGGTTGGTCATGTTGCTGACCTTCATGGAAAGCCAGGACAGGAATGCGGAAATAAAGGGAATGAGGAACAGTCCCAGGGCCGGCAGCCAGCTGTGTACGCTGGACCAGTCACAGGACGTAAAGAAGTTCCACTTGGGGAAATCACCCAGGTTCAGTCCCAGAAAACTGTAGTCGATGTTCCGCAGGCCTTCGATCTGAGGACCGATGGCAGCCTGCAGGTCTGCCCAGTGCTCATGGGCAAGCTGGGTCAGCGTGATCTCACCGTAGGCGCTGGCACGGGCGGGAGCCTCGTACAGGCCGGCGGAGGTAAAGTACTCCTGGAGCGCCGTTACCACATCACTGGACAGTCCCATCATACGGGTGATGGGCTGACGGATAACGCTGTAGAGCGCGATGAGGATGGGGAACGGGATCAGCGTCCAGATGCATCCGGATGCCGGATTGATTTTTTCTTCCCGGTAGAGCTCGGACATGGCCTTGTTCATCTTCTCCGGGTTGCCTTCATGTCTGCGCTGGATCTCCTGGATCTTCGGCTGAAGACGGCTGGTGCGCATCATGCTCTTCTTGCTCTTCGCCATGAAGGGGGCGAGGACCAGGTTGACCACGAACGCGAACAGAATCACGGCGATGCCGTAGTTGCTGGTCACCTCATACAGCCACAGTAACAGCCAGGCAAAAGGTTTTACAATGGTTGCCCACATAGTAGTTTTCCTCTCTTGGCAGCGTTTTCATAAGATACCGGTCACGGGACCGGGTCATAGAAGTCATGCTCTCCCGTGTGGAAGGGATGACAGCGGAGGATGCGTTTGATCGCCAGCCAGCTGCCTTTGGCGGCACCATACTTTTCGATGGCTTCAAGCGCATACTGGGAACAGGTGGGGATAAACCGGCAGGTGGGCTGCCGTTTCAGCGGAGATATGCGTTTCCGGTAAAACTGGATCAGTGCAATGAGGATCTTTTTCATTGCCGTTTACTCTCCTTTTCGAAACAATGACAGTTCATCACAGGCCTTGAGAAAGTCCGCTTCCAGCTGATGATAATCCGAGAAGGCCGCCCGGGTACGGGCCACGATGACAAGCTCCACGGAATCCGTCATCCGCCCCTCGTGGGCGCGGAGGATCTCCCGCAGTCTCCGGCGGATCCGGTTCCGGGTCACCGCGTTTCCGATCTTGTTGGATACGGTGAATCCCACCCGGCTGACACCGGTGTTCGTTTCGCGGCAGTACACCACGAGACTTCTCGTCACAGCGCTCTTTCCCTTGGAGTACAGACGGCGAAATTCATAGTTTTTCTTCAGCGTTTCCATGGTCTCGCCCTGCCCTCTCAAAGTCTCATAACAGCACAACAAGGGCGGATGGTCATCCGCCCTGCATCGTTATTCTCTTGGTCTATCGTCCCGTTCAATGGAAAACTCAGGCAGTCAGTCTGTTTCTGCCTTTGGCTCTGCGACGTGCAAGAACTTTGCGGCCGTTTCTGGTGGCCATTCTCTTACGGAAGCCGTGCACTTTTTTCGCCTGTCTTTTCTTCGGTTGATACGTGCGTTTCATTACTCAGGACACTCCTTTCAGGATAATATACTCAACATCCGCCTTTATATTATAAGGTGGAAGTAGTTGACAAAAAGGTCCGACAGCCGAAACTGTCGGAATGTAATTATACTCTAAGAGCCGTCGGAGTGTCAATTCTTTTTTTCCGCCCCGGAACCCCTCGTTTTTCCGCCCTGTTTTCCGGAAATCTTCGGTTTCTTTAATTCCATCATTTCCCATTGAGATTGTTCCTGCAGTTTTGGTATAATAAGGAATAACAAAAGACAAGGGATATGTGAATATGAATAACAAAAACGAAAGCCGCCGGGTCAAGATGACGAAGTCACTGCTCAACAACAGCTTTCTCGACTGCGTGGCGGAAATGCCGCTGGAGAAAGTGACCGTCACCGAGATCTGCGATCGGGCGGATGTCAACCGCTCCACCTATTACAGTTATTTTGAAGATCCTTACGACCAGTATCAGAAGCTGGAGGAGGAACTGGGTACGGATATCGCCGCCCTTCTGGCCGCCACCCTCTTCGGGGAAGTGCCGGGCAACGAGAAGCTGTACAAGCTCTTCACCTCCGTTCTGAACTACATCATGGAAAAGCGCCGCGAGTTCAAGATCCTTCTTTCCTGCAATCTGGATCTGAGCCTTCTGAAGGATATCATCTTCAGTCTGTGGGATGCCGTGTTTCCTCCGGAGGACGGTGCGGACATCGATGATATGGAACAGCGCTTCCGCTACCTCTACTGCAGTTCCGGCTGCATCTCCCTCATCTTCCAGTGGGTCACCAGCGATGACATCAACACGCTGGACGCCGACCGTCTGGCGCGGATGCTGGTGGACTTCACCCGCAACAACTACAAGCTGGCCAAGACCCCGCCTCCCATGATGGACTTCTGATCCGACAACATGATAGAAGCAGCGTACCGTTTTCCGGTACGCTGCTTTGTTTTTTGTCTACAGGATCCCCAGATGTTCCAGGAGGATCTTCAGGCCGATGAGGATGAGGATGATGCCTCCCGCCAGTTCCGCCCATTTTTTGAAACGGCTGCCGAAGAAGGCGCCGATGTAGGTCCCCGCGGCGGAGATCACGAAGGTGGTCACGCCGATGAGTCCCGCGGCGGGCAGGATGGAGACTTCCAGAAACGCGAAGGTGATGCCCACGGCCAGAGCATCGATGGACGTGGCGACGGCCAGCAGCACCATGGCACGGGGTCCGAAATCGTCGTCCGCTCCCTCGTCTTCTCCCCCCAGAGCTTCCCGGATCATGTTGCCGCCGATGACGGCCAGCAGGACAAAGGCGATCCAGTGGTCCACACTGGCGATGAGGTTCTGGAACCGGACCCCCAGCACATAGCCCAGCACCGGCATCAGCGCCTGGAACAGACCGAACCAGCCGCCGGCGATGAGGGCATGGCGGGGCCGTATCTTCCCGACACTGAGTCCCTTGCAGATGGACACCGCAAAGGCATCCATGCTCAGGCCCACCCCTATGAGAAACACATCCCAGATTCCCACGAAACTTCCTCTCTTTTCCTCGGTATTTTTTCTTCCGTTTCGTGCAGTATAACTCTTTTCATTCCGGGATGCAATGATCTCACACGCCGCTGTCCCCGTAGTTTTTCAGGACACGGGCGGAGGGATCGTCCACATCGCATCCTTCCCAGGCACGGTTTGGCATCCAGTAGTCCCGGATCATGGCCGCCTGTCCCGGATAGTACTTCTCGAAGATCTCCCGGTAGAGAAGGCTCTCCTTGGTGAAGGGAGGACAGTAGTCGTACTGTTTCCTCTTCTCCTCAAACTCCTCGTCGGTATACTGTTCTTCCGCGTACTCCTTCAGATCGTCCACCATGGAGTGGCCCACCGCGTCGGAGAAGGCCGCCTTCTGCCGCCACAGGATGGAATCCGGCAGCATGTGATCGTCCTCGAAGGCATGACGGAGCAGGTATTTTCCCATGCCGTAGGTGTTCATCTTCATGGCGGGATCGATGCTCATGACATAGCGGGCAAACTCCAGATCCCCGAAGGGCACCCGCGCCTCGATGGCGTTGGCGGAGATGCACCGGTCCGCCCGGAGGACGTCATACATGTACAGTTCCCGCACCCGCTTCACGGACTCCTTCTGGAATTCCTCCGGGGAGGGAGCGAAATCCGTGTACTTGTATCCGAAGAGCTCGTCGGAGATTTCTCCCGTGAGGAGCACCCGCACGTCCGTCTGCTCATGGATGGCCTTGCAGCACAGATACATGCCCATGGATGCCCGGATGGTGGTGATGTCCCAGGTGCCCAGCAGGGCGATGACTTCCTCCAGGCTCTCCAGCACCTGCTTTCTCGTCATATAGACTTCCGTATGATCCGCCCCGATGTACTCCGCCACCTGCCGGGCGTATTTCAGATCGATGGCATCCTTGTCCATGCCGATGGCAAAGGTCCGGATGGGTTTTCCCAGAAGACGGGCGGCGATGGCGCACACCAGACTGGAGTCCAGTCCTCCGGACAGGAGGAATCCCAGCGGCGCATCCGCGTCCAGACGCTTGTCCACGCCGAGGATGAGAAGTTCCCGGATCTTCCGGCAGATGTCGTCCAGCTCCCCCGTCACCGTCTTCCGGACTTCCGTCACATCGGCATAGCGGACGAACTCGCCCTTGTAGTAATAGTGTCCCGGCGGGAAGGGGCAGATCTCCTCACACAGTCCCACCAGGTTCTTCGCCTCGCTGGCAAAGACCATGGATCCGTCCGACATGGTCCCGTAGAACAGGGGCCGGATGCCGATGGGATCCCGGGCGGCGATGAGGGTCTCCTCCTCCGCGTCGTAGATCAGCATGGCAAATTCCGCGTCCAGCTTGGAGAACATCTCCAGCCCGTACTTGTGGTACAGGGGCAGGATGATCTCACAGTCGGATCCGCTCTGAAAGGTGTAATCCCGTTCCAGTTCCGCCTTCAGCGGACGGAAGAGATACAGTTCTCCGTTGCATACGCACATGTCCCCGTGCATGTGGAAGGGCTGCATCCCCTCCTTCGTCAGGCCCATGATGGCCAGACGGTGGAAACACAGATATCCCGTCTGCGTCTTCTCGATGCGGGACATGTCCGGTCCCCGGGGGATGGTCCGGTCAAAATACTCCCGGATCTCCTCCTCACTCAGTGTCTGACTGGTAAATCCCATAATTCCGCACATAACAAAAAGCACCTCCGAATCAATTTGCGGCAGCTGTCCTGTTTTCTAGGACGAATAGCTGCTCATGATCCGCGGTGCCACCTAACTTACTGTTACCAGTCACTTTTCCGGGCCCCATCAGGCCCTCACGCCATAACGCCGCGCTTGTCGCGTCTTCCCTACTGGGTCTTCCCGTTCAGGTCGCTGCTCCGGAGTGTTCTTCCCCTGCCGCCGCGCACCGGATTTTCAGCACCACCGGTTCTCTGTGCCGCTTCTGGCAGGATACTTTTCTCTTTCAACGCATTTATTGTTATTTAGTTGATTTTTGCTTTGTTTATGGTGCAATAATACTCGTCTTGCCGAATTTTGTCAACAGAAAAGTGCAGATTCGTTTCTATTTCTTTTTGGTTGCCGTTGCGGGCGTTCGGTTGCTTTTTGCAGGGCCGCTTGATATAATTTTCTGACAGACCATTACATTATAAGAAAACGAGATGATACTGTGAATCTGCTCTACTGGTTAGAAAGCATCCGCACCCCGGCGGTCACCGCGGTGATGGAAAAGGTCACCTACTGCGGCGGAGAACTTGTTCTCCTGGCGGTGGGCATCATCGTGTTCTGGTGCATCAGCAAACCCTGCGGCTACTACGTGCTGTCCATGGGTTTTCTCGGCACCACCGTCAATCAGTTTCTGAAGATCCTGTGCCGGGTGCCGCGCCCCTGGGTCCGGGATCCCAGCTTTACCATCGTGGAATCGGCCCGGGCAGACGCCGGGGGATATTCCTTCCCCTCGGGGCACACCCAGAACGTGTTCGCCGCCTTCGGCGCGCCGGCCAGATATCTGAAAAAGGCCGCGGTGGTGATCCCCTGCGTCCTCATCATCCTGCTCACCGCCGTCTCCCGCATGTATCTGGGCGTCCACACGCCTTATGACGTGGGATTTTCCGTCCTGTTCGGGCTGGTACTGATGTTTCTTCTCTACCCCCTGTTCCGGGATATGGAGGAACGTCCGGACAACGTCTATGTCTTCATGATCCTCATGCTTCTCATCTCCATCGCCTATGTGGTGTATCTGGAGTGTTCCGCCTTCCCGGCGGATGTGGACGGGGAAAATCTGGAGGAGGCGTTTAAAAACGGCTACATCACCCTGGGATGCTCCCTGGGACTTCCCATCGTGTTCCATCTGGACCGCACGAAGCTGAAGTTCGACACGAAGGCCGTCTGGTGGGCACAGATCCTGAAAGTGGTGCTGGGCTTTGCCCTTATCATGGGCATCCGCATGGGACTCAAGCCCCCTCTCACCGCTCTGTTCCACGGCCACGCGGCAGCCAACGGTGTCCGCTATTTCTGCATGGTGATCTTCGCCGGCAGCATCTGGCCCCTCACTTTCCGCTGGTTCGGAAAGCTGGGACGGAAATCGTAAACGGGAGGACCTCACATGGAAGAGAACAAAAAACAGTCCATTTATGAGCTGCTGGATTTCAAGGTGACGGACATCGAGACCCACATCGGGCAGTCCCTGACGGCGGAGGAGCTCCATCTCAAGATGGAGAACCGCATAACTACAGGATCTATGACGGGGACGACGGAAAGTTCCTCTTTGATCTGTCCACCCAGTCGGTGATCCGTCTGCCGGAAGGCGAGAAGGAAGTCTCCGAGGGGAACATCAAGGACCTGTCCGTCATCGCCACCGACGAGACCATCAAGGTCATTTACGACATCACGGAACACATGGGCATCGCCCCCATCGACCTGCGTCCCAAGGACCATCACGGACACCGGGAAGGACGCCCGTAAAGGAAAGGAACAACGATTATGGCAAAACCTGCACTGGTCATCATGGCCGCCGGCATGGGCAGCCGTTTCGGAGGACTCAAGCAGATCACTCCGGTGGATGACTACGGCCACGCCATCCTGGATTTCTCCCTCTTCGACGCGAAGAGAGCGGGATTCGACACCGTGGTCTTCATCATCAAGCATGCCATCGAGAAAGAATTCAAGGAAGCCATCGGCAACCGCATGGAGCAGTACTTTGACGTGCGGTATGTGTATCAGGAGCTGGATGTGCTGCCGGAGGGATACTCCGTTCCCGAAGGACGCACCAAACCCTGGGGCACGGCTCACGCCATCCTGACGGCGGCTCCCGCCATCGACGGATCCTTTGCCGTCATCAACGCCGATGACTTTTACGGCCGCACCGCCTTCTCCACCGTCTTCGATTTCCTGAGCGCTCAGGACGACGAGAACAAGCATGCCATGGTGGCCTACCGTCTGCGCAACACCGTGACGGAAAACGGCTCCGTCTCCCGGGGCATCTGCACCGCGGAGGACGGGTATCTGAAGGATGTGACGGAGTGCCTGCGCATCGAGAAGGACGGAAATGACGCCCGTACCACGGAGGACGACGGCAAGACCTGGACGGCGCTGTCCGGCGACACGCTGGTCTCCATGAATCTGTGGGGCTTCGGCCACGGCATCCTGGATGCCTTCCGGTCCGGCTTCCCCGCGTTTCTGGACAAAAACCTTCCCGTCAACCCCATGAAGTGCGAATACTTCCTGCCGGTGGTGGCGGATCAGGAGCTGAAGGCCGGACGGTGCACCGTGCGGCTCCTCCCCTGCGACGAGACCTGGTACGGCATGACCTACCGGGAGGACATCCCCTCGGTCAAGGCAGCCATCGACAATATGAAGAAACAGGGCATCTACCCCGAGAAGCTCTGGGAATAACAGGAGGATAAGTATGAATGTACTGGTAACCGGCGGCACCGGTTTTATTGGAAGCCACACCTGCGTGGAACTGCTGGAAAAGGGCCACGACGTGGTGATCATCGACAATCTGGTCAACTCCAGCCCCAAAGTCGTGGACCGCATCCGCACCATCACCGGACGGGACGTCACCTTCTACAAGGAAGATGTCCGGAACCGCAAGGCGCTGGATGAGATCTTCGAAAAACACAACATCGGCTGCGCCATCCACTTTGCCGGCCTGAAGGCCGTGGGCGAGAGCGTGCGCATGCCCCTGGAGTATTACGACAACAACCTGAACTCCACCATCACCCTGTGTGAGGCCATGCGGGATCACAACTGCAAGAACATCATCTTCTCCTCCTCCGCCACGGTGTACGACAGTGCCAACAAGGTCCCTCTGAAGGAGACGGATCTCACCGGCAACTGCACGAACCCCTACGGATGGACCAAGTACATGTCCGAGCAGATCATGCGGGATACCGCCTT
>CADCMP010000031.1 GCA_902802565.1 Oscillospiraceae bacterium | reverse complement strand
GGGCTGCCCATTTTCCCCGCGGCAAACTGGAAGCATGCCTTGAGTATGACCGCGCCGCCGAGGATGATGGATCCCAGGCCAACCTTCCGTCCGAAGGGGATCCGGTCTTCCTCGGTCACCCGCTTGCGGTGGTACCGATGCAGCGAAGAGATATTCCCCTTCATGTTCTGGACACCGAGACCGATGATCACGGCCCCCAGCGCCACAGGCAACAGCAGTTCTCCCATGTCAGTTCCTCCTTCGATCGGACGGGCTCAGGCAGCCGGTGCCAGTTCCTCATCCGGTTCCAGATACCTGTAGAAATACTCGTCCGCCAGCTCGTCGATCCTGCCGGACTCCTTTTCCTTCCTCAGGAAATCATTCACATAGTTCAGCAGATCTTCCGACCCCTTCGGCATAAGGACTCCGATCTCCCCGTGGGTAAAGGGTTCCTGTACCAGCGGTGCGGCGAGACGGCTGTCCTGTCCCACGTAGTACCCGGCTTCCATGATCTCCGTGATCATGATATCCGCTTCGCCGGAGGCAACGAGGCCCGGGATCTCCTGATTGACATCATGGATGATCAGGGTCACATCCGGCAGATTCTCCCGGGCGAACTGTTCGTTGAGGCCGCCCGGATTCACCATGACACGCACCTCCGGCCGGTTGATGGCCTCGAGGCTCGTATATTTGTCCGCATCCTCCGCACGGCAGAGGATGGTCTTCCCGTTTACGATATAACCGTCCGACATCAGTGCCTGTTCCTTCCGGGCATCGTTGACGGTGATCCCGCAGATCGCAAGGTCGAATTTCCCCGCGAGGGTGTCCTCCATCAGTGTCGGCCAGGAGGTCTCCACATACTGGATCTCCACGCCCATCTCGCCGGCAAGATCTTTCGTGAGCTCATTTTCAAAGCCCACATACTCGCCGGTGTCCGGATCCAGGTAGGACATGGGCTGGTAATCCCCGGTGGTCCCCACCTTCAGTACGCCCTGATCCATGATCTTCTCCAGTTTATTTGCTTCGGAAGAAGCCGGTTCTTCCTTCTTCTGGCATCCCGCCAGCAGCAGCATGCAGAGGGTAACGGCTGCAAGCATCAGGATGACGAAAACTCTTCGGTTGCTGTGTCCTGACGTTTTCTCCATGATGGCACGATCCTTTCTTCTTGTCTGTTGAAACTCGCTGAATTACTGTTTTTTCGCTTTTTGAATCTGCTAACTTTTTGTTCTCTCAATTTACAGCATCGGTCTTTTCCCTCTGCAGAGGATCCGCCGTCTCATTACACGTGTTTACTGCTGACCGTTCGTCAGACCGGAACCCGTCTCACAAAACCATCATCAGTGTTCCGGCTCCGATCAGGACACAGCCAACGATGGATTTTGCGGTAAATTCCTCGTGAAGGAAAACGAATGCCAGCACCAGGGTAATGACGACGGACAGCTTGTCGATCGGGACGACTTTCGAAGCGTCCCCCATCTGCAGTGCCTTGTAGTAACACAGCCATGAAGCCCCTGTCGCCAATCCGGATAAGATCAGGAACAGCCAGCTTTTCTGGCTGATTTCCCTGAGGCCGCCCTGCTGATTTGTGATGAATACCATTCCCCATGCCATGGCAACAACGACCATCGTACGGATCGCAGTAGCCAGGTGCGATCCGACGCCTTCAATCCCTACCTTTGCCAGGATAGAAGTCAGAGCGGCAAAGACCGCTGATCCAAGCGCCAACCAAAACCACATGGTAACACCTCCACATAACACGGATTTTTCTGTTTCTCTCTAACATCCCTGTCTTCGGGCTTCATACACCGGCCTGTGGATCTTCCGATGCCGGATCCTTCTCCCGGATCATCCGGGGCTGCATGGATTCCACCAGGGGACAGATCCCGCTTCCCAGGAAGAAGGGCTCCGTGATGGCGTTGACCACGA
The DNA here is from genome assembly GCA_902802565.1 of Oscillospiraceae bacterium. GTDB lineage: Bacteria > Bacillota > Clostridia > Oscillospirales > Oscillospiraceae > UBA2922. Next base: position 14,651 of record CADCMP010000031.1, on the reverse strand, counting down.
TGGCCTCGATCTCATCGGCGTGCTCCCGGGTATGCTGCACCGCCTCCGGAAAGACCGGCGGATGACAACACGCTGTTCCGCAAGCTCCCGGATGCTCTTAACACTTTCATTATACACAATACCGGTGTCGTTTTGGGAGATATTTACTGTGTAGCGAGAACAATTTCCATTCCGGGATCAGCGGTCATCCCGATCCATTACAGAACGGGAGATCGTCTTCTGTTTTTCCGGCTCCAGACGCTCCGGAAGCCGGGGCAGGACTTCCTCCAGATAGGGCAGGCTCTTCTCCATGCAGCGGGCCTCCGTCAGCAGGCTCTCCGCTTCCTCCCGGGCCTGCAGCCGGATCTTCAGCGCCCGCATCATCTCCTCATGGTATTCCTTCCAGGAGATGGGCCGTTCCGTCCGCCGGGGATCCCGCAGGCGTTTCAGTTCATTGCGCCGGGCGCAGAAGTTGCGGAAGGCGTCGGCATAGATCTGCCGGTATTTCGGATACAGTCCCAGGAGAGTACCGATCCCGGTACGCAGTTTCTCCAGATGCGCCCGGAGCCCGGCGGCGTCCCGGATGTGCTGCTGTTCCAGTACCCGGGGCACGTCCCGGCGGGACAGCGGGTATTCCTCGTAATGCGTTTCCGGCGACACGAGGAAGGGATCCTTCTTCCCCTGCCGGAGAGCTTCCAGCCGCTTTTCCACGGAATCCTTCCGATACCGCGTCCCCAGAGTCTGGCCGGAATAGCCCTTCTCTTCTCCGTTCAGCGCGTACCGCCACCGGTCCTTTTCCTCCCGGACCGTCACGCCGAACTGATTCCGGAGGAGATCCGGAAAGTCCGCAGTCTCCGGACACTGGCGGACGCAGGCGTCCACGGCGCGGCGGATCCGTTCCTTTTCCGTGACGAATTCCGTCTCCTCCGGCACCTCTCCGTTTTCCCGGATCCGGCCGTTTTTCCGCTCCAGCGCCTCCTGTCCCCGCCGCCGGGCCCAGAACTCCCCGTCGCTGATCCACCGGTCCGCTCTGGAATACGCGTCCAGATCCTCCAGCCGTTCCCGCCGGAACAGGCTGCTGAGCCTCATGCGGACTTCCCGATACTGCCCGGGACTGACGGCGAACTTGTATCCCGCCGGGGTCTTCAGCGGCTCCTGCAGCAGAGAGGGCTCCTCTCTCCACCGGACCGTGCACAGATACACATGACAGTGGATGCTGCCGGAACCGAGATGCCCATCGGTGTGGGTCCCGATGACGCCGATGTAACCGGGAAAACACTGACGGACCCATTCCCGGGTCAGCAGCTGCGCCAGTTCCCCGTCCAAAAGATACTTCTCTCGGTCCTCCGGCGAGAAGGTGACGATGAAATGCTGCAGATTCACTTCCTCCGGGTCCCGGTTCTTTCCGTACTGCCGTTCCAACTGTTTCGCCGCCATGGGAAAGGCGAAGGGAGAACAGTGGATCCCCTCCAGATAGTATTCCTCCCGGGGGATGTATTCTCCGCTCTCATCGATGAGGAGCCTTCCCCGTTCATCCGACTGATACATCAGATAATCCAGGACGCTCCCGTAGTCCTTCCCCTTCAGCGAATGCCGCCTGAGCAGTGCCAATCCTGGTATCCCCCCATTCTTCCATCCGTGTCCGGATCCTTCGGATCTCGGTGAGCATCTGTTTCTGGACGCTCCGGCTCTCCGCCTGTTCCTCCGGCGTGCGGTCCGGCCGCAGGACCAGTTCCTGCATCCCGGAGGCGATGGTGCCCAGATCCTCAAAGACCGGCTGCAGTTCCGCAAGATCCAGTTTCCAGTAAACATTCGTGGCAGCGATCCTGCTCTGAAGGATCTCCCGCGCGCATCGTGCGCGGCTCATCTTCCTTGCCGCAGCCAGCTGCCGGAGGCACTCCATGGCCTCCTCTGAGATACAGACACGGATCTCCTTCATGGGTTCCGGAGGTGTCGGCTTCTCCCTGTTCCGTTTTTTCCTGCCGTCCGGCACCGGCACTCCCAGAATGAGATCCTGGATATACCGGGAACGGCTGCTTTTGCGCCGTTCCGCTTCCCGGTCGATGATCCGCAGGGTGCTCCGGAAAAACTCCCCTCACTATGTAGCGCTGAAAAGAGGCTTATCGTGACGTTTTTTCCGGAATCTTTTTCGGACTGCCGGAAACTCCCCACACGTTTCGGACTTGAGAGAAAACTCAAAATACGGTATGATACCTACATCACCCTCAATACGGAAGGAGCACGACCGATGGAATTCGAGATCGGAAAAGAATATAAAAGTCAGGTAAAAGTCAAAGTGGGTCCCGTGTGGATGAAGATGCGCATGGACTTCGTCGTCGACTCCCCCACCACGTTCCACGGAAGGGGCAGCGGCGCGTTCAACAACTACTCCTTCGACAACGGAACCATCGAGGGAAACAAGCTCGTCTACACCACCACCATCATGGGCCGCGAGACCACCTCCACCGTGTGGATCTCCGATGACGGCACCATTGAGGGTGAAGCCACTTCCCCCGGCAACAAGCCTCTCATCTGCAGAGGCAGCCTGCTGAATAAATGATCACAGAAAAAAAGATCCGGAGCATCGCAGTGATGCTCCGGATCTTTTTCGTATTGACTTCGGTCTATTCGACTTTGGAAAACTTCACGGTGTCGATCTGCAGGTATTTGCTGTGATGACGGCTGACGGTGAGTGTCAGTTCGTAGGTGCCGTCCACCTGGCCGCCTTCCCAGTCCTGCTTGTACTGCATGGTCATGGTGCCGGTGCCTTCCTTCAGCGCCACGATGTGGAACTGGGTGGACCCGCCGGCGCCTGCCAGCACTTCCTCGCCGGTGTCGGCGATGAACTGGTTGAAGTCCGTGGCGAAGACCTTGTTCCGCTCCGTTACCACCCAGGAAAACCCGGTGCTGGGATTGGAGGGCAGGTCCAGCGTCATCTCGCCGCCGTTGACCTCGGCGCTCCAGTTTTCCCCGTCGGATACAAAGCTTTCCCCGACGTAGCCGCGGTAGGTCACTGCCAGAACGACCACCGCGATGGCCAGCAGCACCACCAGCACGGACAGACCTATGAGGAGTTTCTTTTTTGCCATGATCGTCGATCTCCTTCGTTGATGAGGGGTATTATGTCTACTTTATCATGTTTCCAGCTGAGAAACAATGTTCCGGAACAGGATCTTTTTGAGAGCCTTATAGTCCCGCACCTCTCCCGTGAGGGAGACCACGGCGTTCCGGTCCGGCAGCACCAGGGTCCACTGACAGAACTTCCCGTCCGCCAGGAAGGAGTTCTCCCGGTCCCGCCAGAAGAGATAACCGTAGCCCTCTTTTCCGTTCTCCACCTGTTTCCGCGTGCTCTCCTCTGCCCATCCTTCCGGAAGGATCTGACGTCCTTCCCACTGTCCCTTCTGCAGGTACAGCATGCCGAACCGGTGCAGTTCCCGGAGATTGAGAAACAGTCCGCTGGCGCCGAAGGTACGTCCCATGGGATCCACTTCCCATATGGTCTTCTCGATGCCCAGGGGCTCCAGCAGACGGGGCTCCAGATAGCTCAGCAGATCGCACCCCGCCCGTTCCTGAATGAGGACTCCGGCGAGATACGCGCCCACATTGGTATACACGAAGCCGGTGCCGGGCTCGTCCTCGAAGGGCTGTGCCAGGCAGTATTTCACCCAGTCCTTCTCTCCCACGTAGGGACGTTCATCCGCCATCAGATAGGCCCGGCGCTGGCCGAGGCACATGGTGAGGGTGTCCCGCACCGTGGCTTTTTTCAGATTATCCGAAGGATGCTCCGGCAGGCGCCCGGCAAAGGCGTCGGTGAGCTTCTCCTCCAGGGACAGCAGCCCCTCGTTCAGGGCAAAGCCCACGGCGGCGGACACGAAGCTCTTGGCGGCGGAATAGACGTTCCGGCGGATATCCGCCTCATACAGCCATTCGGACTCCTCCCCGTCCTTCGTCACCAGGACGCCCAGGACTCCGAGACCTTCGGTGTTTTCGATGAATTGATTGAAATCGATGCTCATTTTTTCTTCTCTGTGCCTTCCATGGCATTGTGATACACCCGTCTGGCGCCGATGCCCAGCCAGGTCACGGCAAAGTATCCTACCAGCATGTACACCGCGTAGAGATCCACCTGGACCCAGTCATGGCCCGTGAAAATATACACCAGCACTCCCGCCACAGCGGCGATGCAGGGATAGATCCAGTACCGCTCCTCCATGCCCATGGCCATGCCGTAGAGCAGGGCGATGATGGGGATGAGGATGAGGTCGATGCCCAGAAGGGCAACGGGATTTCCCACGGCGTCCCGGTACCAGAGGCCGTAGAGGATGAAGCACACCATGATCACCAGATACAGCGGTGTGACATATTTCCGGTACAGTTCCCACATGGCTTATCTCTCTCCTTCCGGCGGCATTCCCGGCCAGTTCATGACATAGGACTTCCTGTCGATGGCGCGCATGACGGCGAGGATCCCGTCCAGGTGATCGTATTCGTGCTGCAGAAGCTCCGACATGTCGCCCTCCAGTTCCAACACCTGATCGTTCCACTCCTCGTCCTTGTAGCGGATGACGGCCCGTTTGTGCCGCAGCACCTTCACCAGCAGTCCCGGGAAGGACATGCAGTCGTCCATCACCTCGTACAGTTCCTCATCGGGAAACTCCATGACGGGGTTGATGAACAGGGTCTCCGTGTCCAGAAGACGGAAGATCACCCGTTTCTTCACCCCCACCTGGGGCGCGGCGATGGCGCGGCCCACTCCGTATTTCTCCCGGTAGGCCAGCACCGTATCCTTCAGGTCTTCCCGAAGCTTCCGGATCTCCGGCAGTTCCTCCCGCCGGACCTCCTCGGAAACATCATACAGATTCTCATTTCCCAAAAGAAGGATCTCTCGAACCATACGCTCCTCCTGTGTTGCAGTTACTTGTCTCTCTTTCTGATGATCCACTTGAACAGCAGGCAGATGCCCACGATGATCACCGTGGCGATGCCGAAGAAGATGATATCCGTGTACCAGGGCGCCGACTGGGCGGCCGCGGCTTCCGGCATCTTCACGTGTTCCCAGATGCGCAGGATGGTGTCTCCCACGAAGAAGACGATGACCACCCACATGAAAATATTCAGAAATTTCAGGATCCGGTCCGGCATAGTCCACCTCCTCCGGCGTTTCCCGCCGTCCTATACTGATTTCTTTGTTATTTATCTTACATCTGCCCCAAATATTTTGCAATCTGAGCCGGATTTTTGGTTCCTCTTTTCCGGTGCGGGTGTATAATGGAAGCGGCGGAAGAACCGCCGCAACAATCATCATCCTGAATAATTAGGAGGAATCTGACATGTCTAAGAAAGTACTGCTTCTCTGCGGAGATTTTACCGAAGATTACGAGACCATGGTCCCCTTCCAGGCACTGGGCGTGCTGGGCTATCAGGTGGACGCCGTCTGCCCGGACAAGAAAGCCGGCGAGACCGTCGCCACCGCCGTCCACGATTTCCTGGGCGAGCAGACCTACACGGAGCTGCGGGGCCACAACTTTGCCCTGACGGCGGACTTTGACGCGGTGAAGACCGAGGATTACGAAGGCCTCTTCATCACCGGCGGCAGAGCTCCGGAATACATCCGCCTCAACGAGCGGGTCCTGGAGATCGTCCGGGAATTCTTCGCTGCCGGCAAACCGGTGGCGGCCATCTGCCACGGTCCTCAGGTCCTGGCGGCAGCGGGCGTGCTGGAAGGCTACAAAGCCACCGCCTATCCCGCCGTGGGACCCGATGTCACACTGGCCGGCGGCACCTTCGTTCCGGTGGACGCTTCCGAAGCGGTAGTGGACCGCAACCTCGTCACGGCTCCGGCATGGCCGGGAGACACCGCCATCGTCCGCGAGTTCGCGAAACTGATGGGCGCCAAGATCGAGATCTGATCCCATTGACAGCAAAAAGAGCAGCGGCATTCCTGCCGCTGCTTTTTCTTTTCAGTGTTTATAGCTTCGTACGGGTTCGATGTTCTCCGTGTGCTCCCCGATGATCTTCTCCATCCAGATCATGGTGTACCAGCGGCCGAACTTACTTCCGCAGTTGCGGAACCGTCCCACTTCGGTAAAGCCCAGATGGGCATGGAAGTCGGCGCTGTTATTGGTGAGGTACTCGTCCTCTTCCCCTTCCGGCACGCCGATGCAGGCATAGAGATTGAGGATCCCCATGTCCTTCAGGCGCCGTTCCAGCTCCGAGTACAGAAGACGGCCCAGTCCCCGCTTCACCGCGTCGTGCCGCAGATAGATGGTGAGCTCGCAGGACCAGTCATAGGCCGCCCGTCCCACGAAGGGACCGGCATAGGCGTAGCCCAGAAGGACCCCGTCCTCCTCCAGCACGAGGTAGGGATACCGGGCCATGATCTTCTCCATGCGTCCGGTGAACTCCTCCGGGGACGGCGGTTCCGTCTCCCAGGAGATGACGGTGTTCTCGGTATAGTAGGCATAGATCTCCAGAATGCCTTCGGCATCGGAGAGGACGGCATCACGTACGGTCATACGGTGTTCTCCTCAGTAGAATTTCGGGATCTCTCCTTCGATCCCGTACCGGCGGCGGAACTCCTCCAGCTCCTGCTCATTGTGGATGAGGGCCACTTCCTCGAAATGGCCGGAGGTGCGGTCTCGGAATCCGGCCACCTGCTCCCCGGTGCAGATGCTGCAGCGGACGGCAGGTTCCAGATGTTCCCTGTCGTAGCTCTCCGCGGGCTTTTCTTTTTTCCGAAACAGACTCATGGCGCTCTTCTCCATTCCTGTTCTGATAGCTCCATTATACGGGGAAGACACAAAAAAAGAAACAGCAGCGGATAAAACCGTTACTGTTCCCTGATACTTGTTATTCTGTTTCCAAAGCCGCGTTCGTCTCACAGCTTCTCGATCTTGTAGTCCTCGTCCTTCAGAACACGCAGGGCAAGATCCAGTTTCTCCCCCTTGACCAGCACGTAATCCGTGTTGAAGGTGGCGATGGGCGCGATCTCCACGCTGTAGGCCGCCAGGACCCAGGACAGCTTGGACATGATGCCCGTGAGGGACAGATCCAGCTTGCCGGCAAAGCGGATGGCGCGCCAGCCGTCTTCCCGCTCCACGGTGTCCGCCGGGACGTCTTCGGTCCGGCAGACCAGCGACAGTTCCTCATCGGTCTTTCCCACAAAAAAGATCTCTCTGGAAAGGTCGAACTGGGACAGTTCCTTGATCTTGCAAATCGTATAATCGTACGGTAACACCTGCAGTGTCATAACGGGTCTCCTCCTTGGTAAAAAACGGATAGGCGGGTTCCGCCCTCCGAACACACTGTTCCTATTATACGGATTTCGGCGCCGGATGCAATCCAAAACGGGGCCTTTTCCGAAAGTCTGTTTCCGTTGCCAAATACCGCCGAGGGAGCCTTCCAAAGTTTTGTGAAAAATGGTATACTTTTCTCAGCCAATTTCTGGACAGGAGGTGGATCCATGGGCCGACTGATCGTCTATATCATCCTGGTGATCGCGGACCTTCTCTTCTGCGTCTTCAACATCTTCAAAGGCTATTATCTGGTTTCTGTGTTCTGGGCTCTGCTGGCCGCCTGTCTGGCATACCTGTCAGTGAGCACGTATAGGAAACTGCGCTTTGGCGATTCTGGCAATGAAAAACCCGAATGACAGCAAAAAAGAATTACAGTGTATGCACACAGACCCTTCCAGTCGGCAATTTCCCAGTATGGAGGGGTCTTTTCGCCCTTTTCTGTATTGTTATTCAGCCGTTCTGCATTGTTTTTCGTGCATATCATGTTACAATCTGTATAGAACGACCGGCGATTGAAACCGGAGATCGGGAGGGATCGATATGCTGCGGGCAGTGTTGATCGGTGCGGGAAGCATCGGAGGATCGGTGGCGGTCATGATCACCAAGGCTGGCTATCCCCTGGACGTGGTGGCCCACGGAGAGGAAAAGGCGGCTCTGTACCGGGATCCGGGATTCCGGCTCACCGGCGCCTTCGGAGACCAGCAGGTCTCCCTTCGCGCCTTCCCTTCCGTCGAGGCGCTGGAAGGCACCTATGACGTGTGCTTCATCGCCACGAAATACCAGCAGATGCCTTCGGTGGCCCGGGCCATGCTCCCCCATCTGAAGGAGGATTCCCTGGTGGTATCCCTGCAGAACGGCATCGTGCTGGATCTCCTCAGCGAGGTGGTGGGCGAAAACCGCACCGTGGGCGTCATGATCGGCTACGGCGCCACGCTGCTGGAACCCAACCTCGTGGAAGTCACCGCCGGGGACGAATTCCGCATCGGCATGCCGAAGGGACACACCTCTCCCCGTCTGAAGGAACTGGCGGAGATGATGAGCGCCGTGCTTCCCACCAAAGTGGATGACGACATCGTGGCACGGCTCTTCTCCAAGGTGGTCTTTAACTCCTGCATCAACTCCGTGTGCGGCATCTCCGGACTGGATCTGGGGAAGGCTCTGCACCACCGGCCGGTGCGCATGGCCATGCTGGATATCATGCGGGAAGGCGACGCCGTGGCACAGGCCATGGGCCTGGACGTCCCCCGCTTCAATGTCCTGCCGAAGAACAGCTTCATCGCCGCCCACCATTCCCGTTTCTTCAACGCCTTCATGGGACGGTTCCTGGAGGTGGGCATGGGCATCCGTTCCGGCAAGGTCCACCCCTCCACCCTGCAGTCCCTGGAAAAGGGAAAGAAGACGGAGATCGACATCATGAACGGCTACCTGTCCGCCAAGGGGGCGGAATACGGTGTTTCCACTCCGGTGAACGACTGGATGACCCGGACCATCCGGGAGATCGAGAACGGATCCCGTCCCATCTCGAAAAAGAACATCCGGGAACTGGGGAAAGCCTTCTACTGATCCGTTCCCGGAACCTTCGCAGACGAACCGAAGGCCGGACTTCCGATGGAAAGTCCGGCCTTCTTCTGTTTTCAGGATCAGTTTTCGCTGCTCTCATACCAGCCGTACCCGGCATTGATGTTATACAGCCCGTAGTTCGGAAGCGAGGAAGTCTCCGCTGCACTGCGGTCCCACGTCTTGTAGTCTTCCGGCAGGTCCGCCGTCGTCTTGCCCGGCAGATACAGGTACAGGTCATCCACGTTATCCAGCCCGTAGGGTGCGGTGGCCGTCATCAGGATGCGGTCCTGGATAAAGGACTCTCCCGGGGTGTTCTTCATCTTGAGATCCCGGATTCCAAGCACATAGGCGGTGTCGCTGACCTTTTTCTTTACATAGAATGTTCCGGTATAGTTGCAGAATGCCCGCGTGGCATCATAGCCCTCTCCGCCCATGGCATCCGTATCCCGGTAATAACCCTCAAATTCTCCGTTGTCTTTCACACTGAGGACATTGCCCCAGGCGCCGGCACCGGAAGCGAAGACGAAGGAACGTCCCGCCAGATCCTGCAGGATCTCCGGATACAGGTTCTCTCCCGCTTCTTTGGGCTCGGGGTAAGTCAGCTTCTCATAATTCGTGAGCATGACCGCCAGTTCCGCTCTCGTGATGCTTCTTCTGGGTTCCAGAAGAAGAGACGTGGCGGAGGTGCTCTTGACAAGTCCCTTGTCCACCGCCCACCGAAGGGACGGCGCGGACCAGTCCGCCACCAGGGCTTTGTCCCGGTAGCTGTCCAGGCTCCGGTCTGAGATGGTGTTGTGCACTTCCACGTTCTCATTGTAGGCGCGCAGGAACGTAGCGGCCTGTTCCCGCGTCACGCTGTTGGACGGTCCGAAGGTCTTCCAGTCCAGGCCCTGCGTCACGCCGGCAGAGGTGGCCCAGGAGACCGCGTCCTTGTACCAGTCCTGCTTCAGGTCCTCAAAACTGGTCTCACGGATGACCCGGGGCTTTCCGGCCATGGCGTACAGGGTCTGTACCAGTTCGGCACGGGTTAGGGTCTTCTTGGGAGAGAAGGTGTTGGCGGAAGTTCCGTTCATGAGTCCCTTCTCCGCGACATTGGTGACAAAGGTCTCGTACCAGTCGCCGGACTTCACATCCGTGAATCTGCCTGCGGCGGACGCCGGGATCAGCATCACGGAAAGCACCAGCACGATACTGAGAAATGTTGCGACGATGCATCTTTTCATATGGGTTCCCCCTTTGTTTTTCTCTTCGGTCCTATTATAGTCCATCTGCCTGTTTTTTTCTAACGAAAAAAGGACTTCATTCCAGAAGTCCTTTTTCTCTCATTTTCCGTGCCCACTGTTCGGCGTATTCCCCGTAGGGCAGTCCGGGATCGATGTCGATGCCCTGCTGCCGGGCCGTTTCCATCATGCTCTCCTTCACAGCGTTCTGATACGCAGCAAGGAACTGGGGAAAAGCCTCGAACTGCATGGGGTCCAGTCCGTACCGCTGACCCTGGGCATCCCATTTCTTCTTGGCCTGATACAGGGCCATCATGAAATCGATGCGGTCCGGGTGGTCCGCCTTCTTCACGCCGTAATGCACCCCCAGGTCCTCCGCCCGGAGGCTGGCCCGGGCCAGGTCCGCCATGTAGAAGCGCTGATACTCATACTGCCCGCGGTCCAGGCCGAAGATCTCCCCAATGGTGCGGAGGATGGCCTCCTCATCGGTCTCCGCCTTCTCCCGGATGAACTGACGGATCTGTTCCGTGGGCATCTCCCCGCAGGCCGCGAGGAAGGTCTCGGCGGAGGATGCGCTGTCCTCCGGCAGTCCGAGATAGCGGGCCACCGCGTCCATGCGGTCCGCGCCGGCCTCAAAGAATGCCTTCACGAACTCCCCGAAGGATCCGAAGTCCTTGGGATACACATAGAACAGTCCGGCCAGATGGTTCCACATCTCCTCCAGGGGAAGGAACCGTTCCCGGTACTGATCGAAGGAGGCGAAGTCTTCCGGGACGATGCCGTACCAGTGCCCGTTTTCCGCCAGGCTCTCCGCCAGCGCGAGGGCCTCCTCGAACTCCTCTTCCGTGTGGAACCGGTCCCGGCTCAGTCCGTAATCCATGCCGTTTTTCGTCGTATCGCTCATGATTCTTACTTGTCGTGATAGGTGAATACGTCATCGGGGGCCAGATCGGCGCTGATGTGGGCCTTCATGGCCAGCACCTTGCCCGGCGCGATGCCGTCGATATCGAACACTTCCCGGGACATGGCCACGGGAACGGTGCCCAGCACGGTCTTCACTTCCGCCAGTGCGAATTCCAGATCCAGCTTGGCCTTCACCACATGCACGTCCCGGACGCTCTGCACGGTGCCCACCAGGAAGGAGATGTCATCGGATTCCTCAATGAACCGGTCGGTGTACTCCTTTCCCGTGGCGGCGTTGAGGGCCTCCATGGAGTCGTACATGGCCACTTCCGCGGGGAACACGGAGATGTACACGTCCGCTTCGTGGGTGTTGAGGTTCGGGTAATCCGTGTAGCGGTTCACCGTCTCCAGATACAGATACTGCTCGTCGATGTCGTCGTCCAGGGTGATGGCCTCATAGCCCTGGCTGCCGTAGACCGTGGGGCCCGCCATCTGCTCAAACCACAGACGCACCGGCTCGGCGCTTTTGAAGGACAGGTCCGTATCCACCACGTCGTTGCGGTCCGCCTTCTCGTTGCGGATCACGGACAGGACGAAGTGGCCGATGGTATCCCCGGTATTCTCGTCCACCATCTCGGTGCGCAGATGATAGAACCGGTTGATGGAGGAAAAGGAGCTGGTGGGAGTGTTGTACAGTTCTTCCACCGTCTCGCTGACCGCTTCCGGAGCGATCCCGTTCTTGCAGATTCCTTCCAGATGTAATGGCATGATGTGATTCCTCTCTATCCTCAGATTGTGTTGACCGTAATGATCTTGAAGGACGGCGTTCCGTTCTGGGTGATGCCGTCATAGTTCACGTCCCGGAACCAGATGAGTCCGTCCGCCAGCATGATCCCCTGGCCGTTGGCAAACAGATCGTCGCAGGGCTCGTTCTCCATGGCTTTGAAGCTGGAGTCCGGGAACTCGTGGCCGTTCATGGCCGCCAGAAACTCCTCTTTGTTGTTGGCGTCCGTTTCACCGAACAGGCGCACGGGATAGTCCATCATTCCGGAGAGGGTCTCCCAGTCCTTCTGCAGGAAGAGCTGTTTGACTTCCGCGGCGAACTTCTCCACGTCCGCCCGCGGGGCGGTGGTGGCGATGCCGTAATAGGGTTCCTCCTCTTCCGCGGCCGTCTGGGTCTCGCTGGCGGAGGGTGTCGGCTGTGCCGCGGAGGCGGTGGCTTCCGGGGCCTCCTTCTCCTCCGCCGGTGCCTTGCCGCAGGCCGAGACGAACAGAAGGCTCAGAGCCGTCAGTATGGTCATGACAAGAATGATCGTTCTTTTCATTTTTGCACGTTCCTTTGCATGTAATTTGATTATCCCCTATCATACCACTTCCCGTTCAAAACATGAAGACCTTTTGGCCGGACCGGCGCAAACAGAGGACCGCCCTGCGGCAGCCCTCTGTTTGCTGTCAGATATGTTTCCTCATGTATTCCGCGGTGCGGTGAAGGGTCTCTCCCCGGAAGATCTCCGTGAGATGCCCCTCAAAGTCCAGATGATACCGCTCCTCCAGGGCCCGGAAACGGGCCTTTCTCTTTTCCTGCCGTTCCGCCTCCGGATCGCCCAGCAGGTCTTCGAAGCTCATCTGGCGGTAGTTGTCCTCCGTGAGGTTGTAGATGCCGACGCCGATGAGGCGCACCGCCCGGTCCTCCACCTGACTGAGGAGCTTCCGGGCTTCCTCATAGATGATCACGGCGTCGTCGCTGGGCTGCTCCAGAAGACGGGAGCGGCTGATCTTCTTCATGTCCGCGTAGGTGATCTTCAGCACCACGCCTTCTCCCACGAGGCCCACCCGTCTGGCACGGTTCTCCACGCACAGCGCCAGAAGGAACAGTACGTCGTCCAACACCGCCGGCACCACCACGTCCTCCTGGAAGGTGATCTCCCGGCTGATGGACTTGGCGTCCTCCGGACGGTAGGGCTCCACTTTCCGGTCGTCCTGGCCGGCGGCCAGACGCACCATCCACTGTCCCTGTTTGCCGAACAGCCGGATGACGTCCTCCTTCCGCTGGGTGATCTGTTCCACGGTGCGGATGCCGTAGAAGTGCAGTTTCTCCGCGGTCTTCGGTCCCACGGTATACAGTTCCCGCACGTCCCGGTCACGCATCAGGGCCACGAAATCCTCCGGAGTGGGGATCTCGAAATACCCGTCGGGCTTCTTCTCCTCGCTGGCGGTCTTGGCCGCGGTCTTAGAATAGGCCACCCCCACGCTGCAGGACAGATGCACCTCGTCCCGTGTGCGCTGTTTGATGAGCCGGGCGATGCGCCGGGCGCCCTCCAGATCCTTCGCCTGTTCCGTCACGTCCAGATACGCCTCGTCCAGCGCGATGTACTCCGACGCGGTGGCGTAGGTGTTCCAGATCTCGTGGAGCTGCTGGGACACGGCCCGGTATTTGTCGAAATCGGGATGCATGAAGATGCCGTTGGGACACTGCCGGTAGGCATCCTTGATGCTCATGCCGGAGCGGATGCCGTATTCCCGCGCCTCGTAGCTGCAGGTGGCCACCACGCCCCGTTCCGTGGGAAGTGACCCGATGATGAGGGCCTTGCCCTGAAGGGACGGGTCGTCCCGCGTCTCCACGGCAGCGTAGAACGCATCCATATCCACGTGGATGATGATCGGATCCATCTTCCCACCTCCCTTTTCTTTGATGATCCTATTATACCGCAATCCCCGGCCCGTGAACAACCGGACCGCATAAGAAGACCGGCGGAAGGCCGCCGGTCTTCGATTTTTTCAGGATATCCTCAGCGGACATATCCTTTGAGGAATGCCGCCTCCTCATCGTTGCAGCGGGCGGACACCGGTTTTCTCAGATCCAGATGGAACACGTGCAGGAGCTGTTCCGCCTCCGTGCCCCACAGCTTATACGTGTGCTCGATGCCGTGCTCCTCCAGCACCGGCAGGAAGTACTCCGGCTGGGTGCGGAGAAAATCTCCCGTGGCGGTCATAACGTGACAGGGCGGAAAGTCCGCCGTGACGTGGCGGGCGGGACTGAGAAGCTCCACCTCCTCATCCCGGATCCGGTGGCCCATGAGATCATGCATGAGATCCCGGGCGCTCCTTCCCTGCAGCAACGCCACTCCCATGTCGTAGATACCGCAGTTGAGAACCACGGCCCGGGGCATGAAATCCGCCGGCAGCGTGAAGGGAAACCGGGCGGCATACTCCTCATTGGCGCACATGCAGGCGTACATGGCCGCCATGTGGGCGCCGGCGGAGTCTCCCACGAGAAAGACGTTCCTCAGATCCAGTCCGAACTCCTCCCCGTGTTCCAGGGTGAACCGTACCGCGTCGTTCATGTCCTCGAAACCGGCGGGGAACCGGTGTCGGGGCGCTAAGCGGTAGTTGAAGTTCACCACAGCGAAGCCCCGGCGGGCCATGTCCATGCAGTAGTGGGAATACAGGACCTTGTCGCCGTAGACCCATCCCCCGCCGTGGACATCGATGATCACGGGGATCTTCCCCTGCGCCTCCCGGGGACGGTAGATATCGAGGAGATGCCACCAGGGATCGGGTCCGTAGGAGATGTTATCGAAACGGAGGATCTCCTCCGGAGTGGTCAGTCCCTCGTCCCGTTTCCGGTCGTTGCGGGACGCGGTGAGCCGAAACAGATGTGCCGTCAGTGACATCGGGATCCCCCCTTCTTTTT
>CADCMP010000030.1 GCA_902802565.1 Oscillospiraceae bacterium | reverse complement strand
AGCTCCATGGCTTTCATGACGGGATCCGTCGTAGTCCCCAGTGTGTCGGATACCACGGCAAGATCCTGCCCGGTCACTGCATTGACGACGCTGGATTTTCCGGCGTTCCGCCGTCCGAAAAAACCGATATGAATCCGCTCTCCGGAAGGAGTTTCATTGAGTCCCATTGTTATTCTCCTCTTGCATCATGTTGAAAACGATTGACCAGCTGTTTGCGGAAGATCCGTCCGGAAAATGCGAAATGGATCTCCGGTGTAAATCGGACACCGGCAGGACAGATATGGCGGTACAGGGGATCGGCTACGATCTCCGCAGCGTTTGCGATCTCCCGTTCCACATCCTCTTCTCCCCGGGTCATAGCATCCTGTACACCCACAAGTTCCGGGCCGGCCTCTACCGGACAGATCACGCGGGTGCGGGAACCCTGACGCGCCTTCACTGCAGCCATGGTCCCCATGCAGACGGGATCACCGATGAAAACGGTCTCTTCCTGTCCGTCCGCCGGTCGATCCAGATACGGGATCTGGTTTTCTCCGGTCTCCATCGCCCGGCGCAGTGCTGAGCAGAGCTCTTTTTCATACCCTGGAAGGGGCAGGCCCGCTACATAGGGCGTTCCAAAGTTTTCGCGAAGCCATTTTGCCGCAGGAAGACCCACTGCCGACACCACAAGATTCACATCCGCGCGTCCGGCATCTTTCAGAGACTCAAGAGAGTCTCCCATGGCCCAGCAGGATCCGGCAGAGAATCCCTCTGCCCGGATCCAGTCCTTCAGGGCGGCCACTTCGCCGTCAGCAGGAAAATCCAGCGGTGTACATCCCAGCAGATTGATCCTGCCGGTATGATCCGGACCTGCATTTCGATCCGTCATCCGTTCAGCCAGCATTCTCAGTGCTCCGCCGGCACCGAAGACGTAATCGTGACACCCGTTGGTGGGGATGTAGAACACCGGAATTCCCGTATTTTTCTCAATTATGGAGGAGATTGCCTCAAAATCCGTCCCATTCAGATACGGAATGGGGGAATTGACAAGAGCCACAAAGTTCGGATGAAGTTCTTCACAGGCTTTTTCAATATCATGGATCAACCGCTCGTCATCCCCTAGAATCGCATCCTGATCCGTCAGCCCGGTAATAAAGATGAGACTGTCCTGGTCATACCAGCGGGTCTCGTCATGGGTATTGTAGGTGGAATTGCATCCGGAGGGATCGTGCATGACGGTCATTCCGCCCAATTCAAACAGTGCAGCCGCTGCACCAGAGACATCCCCGGAATAGACCGGCAGTATTCGATATGCTCTTCTCATAGGCAGCAGGCACACCCCAATCCTTTGCGGGGAACCACGTCTCTGGTATCCTTTTCTTCCCTAACCCCGCGGATCATCTCTTCCGCGATGAAGGTCAGACTTCCAAAGCCCCAGCTTCCTCCGTTTTCGATCATATTGACAAAATGACTGGTCCCTCCAAACCAAGCCGCTTTCGGTCCTATAGCCAGAACCGGCTCGGTTCCGCGGGGCATCACTCGCATTTTTACATTCATTGTTGATGCCAGTTCCATATCCGGCGCATTTTTCTGCAGCCAGCGAAGATCCGCTTCCTCCTCCGGAGTAATGGCATCCAGATAGACCCTCTGAACCTGGAACCCTTTCTTCCGCAGTGCCCTTGCCAGGCTCAGGGGACGCGGGGTAGACATGTAGTCGATGGTCACGGGCATCTTTCCCACTGCGGAAAGCGCCCGCTGCAATGCCCGGTCCCTCTCCTCCATCCATGGCGTCGGATCGATGTCTTTCATATTCAGCTGTGCAGTCAGTTCTTTCAGATTTCTGCAGATCGCTTCATCATCATAATCCGACGGAAGATAAAGATAGTCTCTCCCCAGCCGTTTGTTCATCATACGGACTGCATAGTCCCCCGAGGGATAGTAACACAGATTAAGGAAACTCTCCCCCATGGCAAGAAACTCATCGTAGGTTCGGTTCGTTGGAAGCTGACGGACGGTAAAGTCTCCTGCTGACAGCACTTTTGCGATGTCATTCTCCCTGTGCATGGGGAGATCTCCGCCGATGACATTCACGCTTCGGTGATTCACCGGCAGTGGCTGCACTGGATCCAGTATTGCCTTGCGGTCTTTCTGCTCCGGGGTCAAGCCGGTCTTCTGCATGATGGGATCCATCCAGCATCGGGCAAAGTCGATGTCGGGGAACAATGCTTCCAGTTCACCGAAGATGCGGTCGGTATCACTGCCCAGAAAGTGATGCAGACATACCAGATAGACCTGCACACAGCGGGGACGGTAAGGAAGCTTCCGGATAACATCCGCCACTCCCTCAATGGTCACATCCTCCAGATTCCCGTCCAGAAGATCCTCTTCTTCCAGCATGACGGTTGAGTACCGGTCCAGTGCATTCATTTCCGCCGCAGTCATCACGACACCTCTCATGCAGTTGTCACTGCCGACATAGATCTCATGTGCTTCGGGAATGAGCATTCCGATGTGTACGATATTCCAGTTTCCGTGTGCCGGAGCATTAAATTCAAGCTCTCTGGCAAAAGGAAGAGGATACTTTGCATCCGAAACGGAGACGATTGCTCCTTCCGGTTCAAAATCCCGTCCAATCTGTTTTAGCATGATGGATACTCCAGTCCGCTGATTGCCGCCACCTGATCGGCCAGCACACGGTATTCCTGTGCCATGTCGCTGTCCGGAAATGCTTCCAGAACGATCATATTCTTCTCTTCCGCATCGGTGACGATCTCATCCCGGTGCAGTGTTCCGGCGATGACCGTATGAACATCCTCTGCCAGCTCCTGCACTTTTTCCTCCTCGTTTTTCACGTTGCGCCGATTAAGGATCAGCCCTCCGAGGGTGGCATATCCTCTGTTTCTGAAATTATCCACTGCCACCGCGATATTGGCCGCCGCATGAATGGACATATTCTCTCCGGAGGTCAGAATAAATACTTTTTCCGCATGTCCCTTTCTCATGGGCATTGCAAATCCGCCGCAGACCACATCTCCCAGCACATCGTACAGGACGACATCCGGATGGTATCTTTCATAGACACCCTTTTCCTCCAGCTTTTCCAACGCCGTAATGATGCCGCGGCCGGCACAACCCAGTCCCGGAAGGGGGCCACCTGCTTCCGCACAGATCACTCCCGCGTATCCAATGCGCACCATCTCTTCCAGTGTCATGGCGTCCTTTTTCTGTCGAAACAGATCCAGGATTGTGGGAACCTCCTCTCCATGACGAAGATACAGCGTGGAATCCGCCTTGGGATCACATCCGATCTGAAGAACTTTCAGTCCCTTCTGTGCGAAGGCGGCTGCGATGTTGGAAACGGTAGTGGATTTTCCGATACCGCCCTTTCCGTAAAACGCCAGCTTGACCATGTTTACACCGCCTCATCAATGGGAGTGATCACGTTGGAGTATGCCGTTTTTGCCGACACTCCCGGCAGTCGTCCGATCTTTCCGGACAGCGCACTGATCACATCCTGCGGCGCATCGATCGCCACACTGATGATATTGATTCCCCGGGCTTTATAAGGGATTCCCATGCGGCCGATAATGTATTTCGAGGCAGATGACAGAAGCTCGTTGAGTGACTCTGTCACCGCGCCGGACTCCACAATAATGGATATTACCGCAACTCTTGTTTCCATGTTTCGATCTCCTTGAATTTCTTCACTCAGCAGATTCTCGGCAGCAGCTCATTTCCCGGCTGAGGAAGCAGGGTCTCGGATCCGATCTCCGTGGTCATGACGACGCGTCCCCTCTGCTCCTCCGTAATCGTTCCGATGACAGCTGCATTTTCGGTATATTTCTGACTGTGCAGTACTTCCAGTACCTTCTCCGCCTTTTCTTCCGGAACGATCATGACCATCGTTCCCTCACAGGCGAGATACAACGGCTCCAGCCCCAGCATCCCGCATACTCCGCGGACTTCCGGTTCCACCGGAATGCGGGGAGCATCCAGACGGATTCCCACATTGCTCTGCTCCGCGATCTCATATAAAACCGTGCCGACTCCTCCGCGGGTGGCATCCCGTACGGTATGGATCTCAGGCACTGCCTCAAAGGCGGCGTGGATCGCATTCCACAGAGGTGCGCAGTCGCTCTTGACATCCGCTTCGATTCCGTATTCGTCTCTGGCCAGCAGGATCGTACATCCGTGTCGTCCCACATCTCCGGTGGTGATGATCACATCCCCCGGTTTTGCCAGCGTTCCGGAAGTCCGGATCCCCTCCATGATCTGTCCGACGCCGGTGGTGTTGATGAACACTCCGTCCACCTGTCCTTTTCCGGCCACTTTCGTGTCCCCTGCCACGATCTGAACTCCTACTTCCGCTGCGGTCTTTTCCATTGCCGCAACGATCTCTTCCAGTTCGTCCATGGGAAATCCTTCTTCAATAACAAAAGCGCTGGTCATATACAAGGGCTTTGCTCCCATGCATGTCAGGTCATTGACCGTTCCGCAGATCGCCAGCTTTCCGATGTTCCCGCCGGGGAAAAACCGGGGAGAGACGATAAAACCGTCTGTCGTCATGGCGATCTTTCCCTGCGGTGCCGGCAGCACCGCAGCATCGTCTCCCGTAAAATTGGGATTGGCAAAATGAGATTTAAAGACCCGGTCGATGAGTTCGGCCGTCTGTTTTCCTCCGGCTCCGTGAGCCAGTGTTACGAAATCCGTCATGATTCGCTCCCTCCATACAGATAATAGGCGGAGCAGGCACCCTCCCCGGATACCATGCAGGCACCTACCGGATGTTCCGGTGTACATACTTTCCCAAACACGCCGCAGTCGCTGGGCTTGCATTTTCCCTGCAGTACTTCTCCGCAGCGGCAGGCGGGGTTGCTTCTCCCTTCAACCGGCGGAAGACGGAATTTCTTCCGGGCGTCAAAGTCTGCATATTCCTCCCGCAGCTGCATTCCGGACTGCGGAATCACGCCCAGCCCGCGCCACTCCGTATCACAGGGCTCCATGATGGAGTTTACCAACTTTACACCGGCAGGGCTTCCTTCTTTGGTAACGACACGGGGATAGCAGTTTTCAAAGAAAGGCCTGCCTTCCTGTGCTCTGGAGATCACAACCGCCAGCGCAGTGAGCAGTTCTCTTCCCGTAAAGCCGGCAATAACTCCGCTGACTCCCTCTTTTTCTGCCATATCCTCACACAGCTGGGTGCCGATAATGGCATGAACATGCCCCGGATAAAGAAACGCATCGGCGCTTCCTTTCAGCGCCAGATAGGCTTCCGGCATGGTCTTGTTGGCAGTAAGCAGGGAAAAGTTCTCCAGTCCGGCTTCCTTCGCACGCTTGACTGCCAGACAGCTCGCAGGAGTCGTGGTCTCAAATCCCACCGCAAGAAAAACAACCTGTTCTTCCGGGTGTTCTTTGGCATATTCCACCGCGTCCAGAGGAGAATACACCACCTGGATCTTTCCGCCCTTGCTGCGGGCGCCGGCCAGGCTCATTTCCGTGCCCGGAACACGGACCAGATCTCCAAAGGTGCATATGGTGGCATCATGATCCAGCGCCAGCATCACGGCCTCGTCAATAAAGCCCACCGGTGTCACACAGACCGGACAGCCCGGACCGGAGATCAGGTCGACATTTTCCGGAAGCAGCTTACGGATCCCGAGTCGGAAGATCTCGTGTGTATGGGTCCCGCACACTTCCATGATCCGGAGTTTCGGACCATCATAGGAGGAAATGATCTTCCTCGCCTGTTCCAGTTTATCTTCGTTCATCCCAGCGCCTCCATGATCCGTTCCGTTTCGGGAATGTCCTCATCGGTGATCTTGGCGATGGCAGTTCCGGCATGAACCATAACGTAATCTCCCGGCTCCAGATCTTCCAGAAGCTCCACCGAGATGTTTCTTTTGGCACCGGATGCATCCACCAGCGCGGTGCCGTCGGTTATTTTGATCACTTTAGCAGATAGTCCTACACACATTGTTGTTTCCTCCCTATGAGTAATGATTTCATTCTTCTATGTAATTTCATTATTTTTTTCGATCTTCCAGTGCCTGCATGGCCACGACAGCCTGTCCCAGGGCGATGCCGCCGTCGTTTGGCGGAACCAGCCGATGAACCAGCACCTGCATGCCGGCTTCTTCCAGGCGTCTCTGCGTCAGCTCCAGCAACAGGGTGTTCTGGTAGCAGCCGCCGCTGAGTGCGGCTGTCCGGATCCCGGTCTGCACGGAAGCATCGATACAGGCTTTTGCAGCCATGGCAGCAAGAGCATCGTGAAACACGTAGGCCAGCACTTCAGGGTCTTCTCCCACCAGCCGTTCATCCATCAGCTGTGCTGCCAGCGTGTCGGTGGGCAGGATCTTCCGTCCGTCCTGTTCCCTCAAGCTTCCGTTCCAGGATTCCCGTTTTTCTCCGAGACTGCGGCCTCTCTGTGCGGCAAACTGGAGGGCAGTCGCTGCTTCTCCTTCAAAGGTGGATTCCTTCCGGATCCCAAGTATCGCACTGACGGCATCAAAAAGCCGTCCCACACTGGTGCTGTCAACGGCATTGATATGTTTTTCGAACATCATTCTCTGCACCTTTGCCGTGTTGTCATCGCAAAGATTCAGATCCCGTATGATCTTCAGCGCCAGATCATGATCTCCATAACGGTCCAGAATCATGGAACAGGCGATGCGCCATCCCTCGCGGGAAGAGTGGTCTCCTCCCATTTGAAGGAAGGGTGCAATGCTGCCGATTCTGGTAAAGCCTCGGTAATCCGCCCGAAGGATCTCTCCTCCCCAGATGGTTCCGTCGGTCCCGTAACCGGTGCCGTCAAAAGACACTCCCAGTACCGGCTCCTCATAATCGTTCTCCGCCATACAGGACACGATGTGAGCATAGTGATGCTGGACTTTGATCAGCGGCTTTCCGATCTCTTCCGCCACAAGAGTGGAGTTGTATCTCGGATGAAGATCACAGGCCACGATCTCCGGCTCCGTTTCCAGAAGCGTCTGCAGTCGTCCGATTGTCTCCTGCAGTGCATCCACGGTTCTGAGATCCGCCAGATCTCCTACATAGGAGGAGGGATAAAACAGATCGTTGACACCCACACAGAAGGTGTTTTTCAATTCCCCGCCCGTAGCAAGGACACGTCCCTGAAAACCGTGAGACAGGATATACGGAAGTGGCGCATATCCGCGGGATCGCCGGATCATATAAGGTTCTCCCCGATAGAAATCCATCACCGAATCATCCGCCCGGATCCGGATCTTCCGGTTATGCGACAACACAGCATCACAGAAACCGGAGAGCTGTTCTCTCACGTCGTTGTCTTCCCGGCAGATGGGAGCACCGGAAACATTCCCGCTGGTCATCACCAGGCAGTCCGGCATATCAATGCCGTCATCATAATCAAACAGCAGGATCTGAACCGGCGCATACGGAAGCATGACTCCCACTTTGGGATTGTCCGGTGCGATGGAAGGACAGAGTTTCCCGCCTCCCTTTTTATCCAGCAACAGGATCGGTTTCTGATGTCCGCTCAGGATCTCCTCCTGTTCCGCAGTGATTACACACTCGCGCTCCGCAACAGCGCGGTCTCTCATCATCACGGCAAAAGGCTTCATGGGTCTTGTTTTCAGCGTGCGGAGTCTGGATACCGCAGCTTCATTGGTGGCATCGCAGGCGAGGTGGAATCCGCCGATTCCCTTGACTGCCACCACTCCGCCGTCTGCTATGATCCGGCGGGCATAGGTGATGGCCTCTCTGCCCCGTTCCGTACGGTCCATGATATATACTTCCGGCCCGCAGTCGTTGCAGCACACAGGCTGTGCGTCATATCGACGGGTCTCGGGATTGTAGTATTCTTCCGCGCATTCCGGACACATGGGGAATTCTTTCATGCTGGTCCGCTCCCGGTCATAGGGAAGCGCATCCAGGATCGTCAGCCTCGGCCCGCAGCAGGTGCAGTTGATAAAAGGATGCTGATACCGCCGGTTCTTCGGATCATTCATCTCCTCGATACATTCATCGCAGATGGCGATATCCGGAGATACAAAGATCTCTCCCTTGGTCTTCTCGCTCTCAACGATCTCAAAGGAGGCGTACTCCGGAGGATCCGGAGCATCTTTCACATCCAGCTTCAGGATTGCGGCCCTTTTCGGCGGCCGGTGATCCAGTGCATCCAAGAACGCGTCCACCTGTTCCTTTGTCCCCTGCGCGAAGATCTCAACATAGGGGCCCTTGTTGCACACCGATCCGGTGATCCCGGTCTCCATGGCATGCCGGCTCACCGTAGGCCGGAACCCCACGCCCTGCACGATCCCGTAAACGCGGATCTGTTGGGTAATGATTCTGTTCATTCGTCATCTCCCAGCTTTCCGGAGACGGCAAAGTGAGGAGCGTGGATCCATGCCCCCGGGTAATCCCGGACAATGGGCTGCAGCGTACGGTCGGCAAGGATGCAGTCGAACTGTTCCTTTTCAACCAGCTCCTCAAATTCATCTTCCTCTGTCAGGATCCGGTCCTGAGGTTCCGCCAGTGCCGGTTTTCTCATAAACCATGTGGCAACTGTGACGTCCTCCCCGCCAAGTCTGCGGATTCGATCCCGCATACTGTTGGCCATGACCTGCTGATGAACACAGAGGACTTTCTTCCCGGAGAAGTCTTCCTCCGGAACCATATCTTCTGCCAGAGGACACCGAATCTCATATTCTGTACCGAAGTTCTTTTTCAGATACTCGGCTGCCCGCAGTCCCGCCGGGGATACGACCAGATTCTTTTCGGCGGATGCGGCATTTCTTATATCTTCCAGTGTGGCTCCCATTCCGTAGATCACGACCTGAGAAGCCCCCTCCAGAAGCAGTTTTTCTTCCAGTTTTCGTTCCGGGTGCTTTCCCGCAAGGTCCAGAGGACTTGCTCCCAGGACCCCGATGCGTCCGGGAATGGTTTCCGCCTGTTCTGCCGTAAACGTTTTGAAAATGGCTTCCAGCGCCCGTTCCGCCCCGAAATCATACAGATTCATTCCGGTGGTCTCCACCGTGATGATCGGCAGATCGATCTTCTTTTCCGCCAGCCTCTTCAGCGCCCGGTAATCCGTGCCGATGGTTGCCGGTACCGGAGTCCCGATGATCGCCGCAAAATTGGCATCAATCTTTTCCGCCGCCATGGCCAGTTTTTCCACCAGCTTGTCATCACGGCCGAGGATCGCATCCATGTCCCGAAGCCCGGCGGAAAAGACCGCACTGCTGGTCTCAAACCAGCGGGGCTCATCAAATCCGCAGATGTTGCCGGTACAGCCGCCGGCATCGCAGATCACGATGATGCCGCCCAGATCATAGAGCACGGACACCGCGCCGGACTGGTCCGGTGCGAAGGGAGTGAGATATTTGCGAAGTCCTTTCATTTGGTCTCCTCCTCTCCCTGTTTTGCCTGAAGCAGTGCCCGGAACAGATCCCGGACCGCCTCATATCCGAAGGGCTGCACATCGCTGTTCCACTGTACGTTGGGGCATCCCGGATGATAATAACCGGCATCTTTGCCGATGGTAAGATCGGCATCGGAGGTGCTGCAGCTGTAATACAGCATTGTCGGTTCCAGATTGGAATAGATTTTCGTCTCAGGGCTCAGCTGGGCCAGTTTGTTGACATAGACATAGAATTCCGGTGCGATGGTTCCGTAGATCTCCGACACTTTAAACCCGTATCGGGTCAGTGCAAGTGCCAGTTCAAAAGGATTGCCGTTCATGGCTTCACCCACGGCGAACACCGTGTCCGGATACTGTTCCTGAAACTCCGCGACGGCCGCCTCTGCTTCCTGACGGTAGGGGGTGTCGTCAAAGGTCACTCCCAGCGCCTGTCCGAATGCTTCGTACTGGCGGTGGATCCGGTCGGTCTGATACATGCGGATCAGTTCCACCGAGGGGATCCCCAGCTTGTACTGAAGATCTTCTGCGGCAAATCGGGCTTCCGGGTTCAGGACCAGATTGAAATTGGCTTCCGCCATCATCTGAAACTCTTCATATGTTTTGCATCGTCCGATCTCCCGTATATTCCGGACGCCGGCACTTTTCAGCATCGCGTAAAGTTCAGTACCATCATCCAGCGGTGCGAAGAATCCCATGATATTGACGGAAGAGGAGCGGCGGGACCGCTGTTCCAGCATGGAATAAATGCTCTGGCGTACATGGACCATGGGAGGCTTCCGACCTTCTCTTGTCAGCGCATACATATAACATGGCTTTACGCGGACGCCGGTCTTTTCTTCTGCCCTGCGGCAGACCCGTTCCATATCCGTACCCAGCAGCGCATCCACACAGGTGATGCAGATCATCACCACAGCAGGCTTCTTTTCCAGGCTGTCCACGACTTCCTGTACGGCATCCGGGATCACTTTCAGGTGGCGTCCGGTCACAAGATCCGTTTCATCCATCATCAGATAGAAGTACCGGTGGTGATATGCCCGCATGGAGCTGATGGTGGAAGTGTTCCTTCCGCAGCACCCCGGAGCCACCAGCAGCATGACCGATTCCGGCACGGCCAGAGCAGCACGTTTGACACCAAATCCCTCCGCGCCTGGGGAATTGAATGCCAGCGTTGCAGGAGAACTGTAGATCAGGTGGGTGTTGGAGATCAGTTCCGACGGGATTTCCTCCTTGCCCATCTCCGCAAGCTGCTGCGCGGTATAATAAATGGCTTCACTGCTCATAACTGTTCCTCATCTTCCATCAGAAGTTTCGCCAGATCGATGAATTTCCGGCTGATGGGCAGCGAAGGATCCGCCTCGATCACGGTCATTCCCTGATCTTCATAACGGTTGATCTCGTTGCTGCGCGGAATATCTGCCACGATCTTCAGCCCGTTTTCTTCCGTAAAGGCACGGACCTTTTCCTCTTCATTCTCCACATTTCGGCGATTCATGATCACTCCGAAGACCGTTGCATAACTGCGATCCTCAAAATTCTTTACTGCCGTGTTGATATTGTTGGCTGCGTACAGCGCCATTTTTTCACCCGAGGTGACGATCAGCACTTTCTCCGCATATCCTTCCCGGATAGGTGCGGCAAATCCGCCGCACACCACATCGCCCAGCACATCATACAGAACGACATCCGGTTTTCTCGTCTCAAACAATTTGAGATCTTCCAACAGGTTAAACGTGGCGATGATGCCTCGTCCGGCACAGCCTAGGCCGGGAGTTGGCCCACCGGTCTCGATACAGAGAATCCCTCCGTACCCCTCTTTGGAGATCTCCTCCAATGACTCCGGATCACGATCGTTCTCCCGCATAAAATTCATGACCGGCTGCAGCAGTTCTCCTCCCAGCAGATTCATGGTGGAGTCCGCTTTGGGATCACACCCGATCTGAATCACGTTTTTTCCCAGATAGGCGAACGCTGCGGCGAGGTTGCTGGTCATCGTGGATTTCCCGATGCCGCCCTTTCCGTAAACTGCGATCTTGATCATGTCCGTTCCTCCTGTAAAACAAAAACTCTTCCGCCGGTCTACAGCGAAAGAGTGATAGAAATCATATTAAGCAATAATAAAGATACCGAATTGAATGCTGTCCCCCCCGGAACCGCATCTCATTTTCCCACCGCTATTATTGCTCGGATTCTTCCTTGCTGTCAGAGCGTGCGCGTTTTATTGATCTTTCAGTTCTTTCGAATCGATGAATATCTTTTCGTCAGAAGCTCTTTTCCTATTCTTTATTCTAAAGGCATCCGATCCCAAAACACAAGGATTAAAAAATTAGCAATCCTCTCTTCGAATAAAACTGGACGAATCTCTAATTTCTGGCCGTTCCGTTTGGACAAAAGATACCAACCGTTAATCCTCATTTTCCATTGTAGCGCTTGAATCTTCCACGCTCTGTGGCGTGTGCGTCAGTTTTTCCGTATTCAATCGTCATCCCTGATGTTCCTGTTTCAATATAGAAACGGACCTGTTTCCTTGCTGGAGATCTTTTTCTGATTCGTTTTTCCGTTGTGGTATCTGCCACAATGAGGGAGTGGTTTTTCTGCTATCCTTTGTGATGGTGAGTGAAAATGGTATTAAATGACAAAAAAGATTATATGGACAGCTGCTGCTGTTTTGATGCTTCCGAGTATCAGAAAGCTCCGGATCATTCCCCTTGCGATCATGCTGTACCCGTTCCCCAGATCATCGAGCGGCTGGACGGGCTGTTCCAGAAGGGCATGGAAGAGGAAGCCGGAGAGTTTCTGCGCGACTGGCGCACCCGTGCCCACGGGATGGGCGACTGGCGTGGAGAGCTTTCTCTGCTGTCCGAGCTCATGGGTTATTACCGAAGAACAGCGGAATCCGACGCCGGATTGGACGCATGCTCCCGTGGAATGGACATCATCAAAGACCACGGACTTGCAAACACTGTCTCCGGTGCCACGGTCCTCCTGAACGCAGCCACCACGATGAAAGCGTTTGGAAAAGCGAAGGAATCCCTCCCCATCTTTGAACATGTATGCCGGGTTTACCAGAACAATCTGGCCCCGGATGACTATCGGTTCGGAGGGCTTTACAACAATATGGCTCTGTCGTATGATGACGTGGGCAATTATGAGAAAGCCGAGATCTGCTTCATGCAGGCGATGAAGACCATAAAGACCTGCGTACAGCCGGAATATGAACTGGCTGTAACATGCTGCAATCTCGCTCACATGTACGATCATCAGAACCCCGAGGACCCTCGGATCAACGAGTATATGGAGCAGGCCTGGGAATACCTGAACAGCAAAAACATCCCACGGGACGGCTATTACCGCTTCACTGTTTCCAAGTGTTTGGATGCTTTCCGTTATTTCGGCTTTTTCCTGTATGTGAAAGAATTGGAAGGAAGGATCTGTCCCACATGACCGGAGCACAAGAATCCAGAAATTTTTATGAGAAATATGGCCGGGAAATGATCCATGAGAAGTTTCCACAGTGGGAAGGGCGTATCGCCTGTGGGTTTGTCGATCGCCTGTGGGTTTGTCGGACACGGTTCGGAATGTTTCGGCTTTGACGACGATCTGTCTCAGGATCATGATTTTGCTCCCGGTTTTTCCATGTGGCTGACCAAAGAAGATTTCAGTCAAATCGGGTACTCCCTGGAGCGCTGCTATCAGGCCCTGCCCGTTCCTCATCCGGCGGAAAGCAGCAAAGAAGGAAGCTCTGCCTCCGGTGTTTTCTGCATTCCGGAATTCTATTCCCGCTATACCGGTTCGGAATCCAAGCCGGAAGACTGGCAGCACTGGCTGTCTATTCCGTCCTGGGCGCTGGCCGAAGCTACCAACGGATGGGTCTATCGCGACGATCTTGGACTGTTCACGGAATACCGCGAGCATCTTTTAAACGGCATGCCGGAAGATGTCCGTAAAAAGAAATTGGCTTCCAGGGCGTTTGTTATGGCGCAGGCCGGACAGTACAATTACTCCCGCTGTCTTTCCCACGGAGAAGCCGGTGCTGCCATGCTGGCGCTGGGGGAATTTGTCCCGGCGGCCATCGATCTGGTCTTTCTTCTGAACCGGAAGCACATGCCGTATTACAAATGGTCTCTCCGCGCGATGTCTGAACTTCCCGTTCTCGGACACATGAAAGATGCGCTGGAGTTTCTGCTGGTTGGAGACAATGACGAAGCCGGCATTGCAACAAAAAAAGATGTTATCGAAGACATCTGCATCAATGTGAAGGATGAACTGCTCCGGCAGCACCTCACTCACGGCAACTGGGATTACCTGGAGCCGCACGCATATGAAATCATGGAGCACATCACAGATCCTGCGATACGCTCGTTAAATATCACAGAGGGGTAAAACACTATGACTATTCACTGGCTTGGCCGTTCCTGTTTTAAAATTGTCCACAACGGCTATTCCATCGTTATCGATCCTTACGACAATACCGGAACTCAGTATCCTGTACTGAAAACAGAGGCCAACATGGTGCTCGTCAGCCATGAGCACAGCAGACACAACAATCGTGGGGCTGTAAATATCATCCCCTTTTCCGGAGAATGTCCTTTTCATGTGGATGTGATCGATGCGTTCCACGATACCCGCGGTGGCATCATGAGAGGGCCCAACAAGATTCACATTATCACCACCAGCGACGGGTTCAAGCTGGTTCATACCGGAGACCTTGGATGCCGTGTGGAAGATGAACGGTTTGAAGGAACTGATGTTCTGATGATCGGCTGCGGCTCCACCCGGACGATGCCTTCTTATGATCTTTCCCTGCAGGCGAGAGTGATTGATCCCAACGTCCTGATTCCGATGCATTATCAGCACGGTCACATCGCGAATCGCAGACTGTACCATCTGGACGATCTGATGGAGTACTTCATCGGATCGGAATATGAGATCATCAATTATGATGTAAACAGCATTGAGATCTCCAAAGACCTCCCCAAACAGGTAGCCGTGTTAAAAGACGTCGTTTAACTATTTTATGTTGCAAAAAGCCGGAGCTTTCCATTTTTTCGTATGGAAAGCTCCGGCTCTAATTTTTTTGAGATTTATTCTATTGTTCCGCGCACACTGCGATCTCGTCCCCGGTTCTTACATGACCAGATCGGATCACTTTCACAAAGATCCCTTCCCTGGGCATAACGCAATCCCCTGTTTTTTCCCGAATCGCGCAGCCGTAATGGCACTCTTTTCCGATCTGTGTTACCTCGACCGAGGCTTCGCCGATTTTCAGTCGGGTTCCAATCGGTAGTGTGTGAACTTCCATTCCCTCTACGAGGATATTCTCTGCAAAGGCACCATGCTCCAGTTTAAAATCCAGCTTCTCCTGCATGGTCTGTACACTGTCGGTGCTGAGGAGGCTCACCTGGCGATGCCAGTTTCCTGCATGGGCATCTCCCTCAATCCCCCAGCCCTCTTTCAGATAGGCCTCCGGAATCTCATGCTTCTGGATCCCTCGGATCTCACTGATATTGATTGCTGCAACTTTTGCCACTGAAGCTCAGTCCTCTTTTCGTTCAAATGTGCCGCTTTTTCCACCGGTTTTTTTTAACAAACGGATATTGGTGATCTTCATATCTTTTTGAACGGCTTTGCACATATCATATACGGTAAGCGCCGCAACAGAAACCGCGGTCATCGCTTCCATTTCCACGCCGGTCACACCGGTGCATTTGGCCGTAGCACAGATCTCCACTGCCAGTTTTTCCTCATTGAGATTAAACTCGATATCGATTCCGGATACCATGATTGGATGACACATGGGAATCAGATCCGGTGTGTGTTTCGCTCCCATGATCCCGCCGATCTGAGCGGTTCCAAGCACATCTCCCTTGGCGATCCCTCCGGATTTGATCAGATCGAAGGTTTCCTGATTTACCAGCACTTCTCCCGCTGCAATTGCGGTTCGTGCTGTTTCTTTCTTTTCCGAAACATCCACCATTCGAGCTCTGCCCTGTTCATTAAAATGGGAAAACTCCGCCATATCTTTATCCTCCAATACGGTTCATATCCCGTCGTGCCTGAGACCTCTCCGTTGCGGAAAGTGCTGCATGCGCTTTTGGTTTGTGCGCTATGGCAAGTTTCAGGGCCCATTGCAGCTCACTTCCATGAAGTCCCTTGATATGGATCTCCTCAAAGGAGTGCAGACAGGGTTTCAGACAGCCGTCCGCGGTCAGGCGAAGTCGGTTGCAGCTTCCGCAGAAATCGCAGCTGAGTGGACTGATAAGCCCCACTCTGCCCCGACCGTTATTCAGTTTATAGAGACGGGTCACACCGTTGCTGTCATTTTTGTCATTGATACGGACCAGCTCCGGAACTTTCTCCAGAACGACGGAACACGGAATATATGCTCTTTCCGGGAACTGGTGGATATCCCCGATGGGCATCAGTTCAATGAATCGCACATCCACCGGGCAGGAGCGTGTAAGCTCGGCCAGTTTAAAGATTTCATCATCATTGAATCCTCCGATCAGGACGGTATTCAGTTTGATCGGACTCATCCCTGCTTCGAAAGCGGCATTCATGCCGTCCAGAACCGCATTGATATCTCCGCCGCGGGTAATCTGTCGAAATTTCTTCTCGTCCAGTGTATCCAGGCTGATATTCACACGATTAATACCGGCTGCCTTCAGGTCTGCTGCCATTTCCTTCAGACGTGTTCCGTTCGTCGTCATGGTCACTTCTTCGACCCCTTTGACGTCATGGATCCTTGCGCAGAGGTCCACGATTCCCGGGCGCACCAGCGGTTCGCCGCCGGTAATGCGGAATTTCGTGATTCCCAATGAGGCTGCCGCCTCCACGATTTCAACTATATCGTCATCTTTCAGCGCATTCCAACTGCGGGGCACCGCATCCGCCGGCATGCAGTAAACACACCGGTGATTGCAGTCCTCCGTCACGGAAATCCGAAGATAATTTATTTCTCGTCCAAAACTGTCTTTCATTGATATATGTCGTTCCTCTTTGCTGTGAGGCCGCCAGTTTCCTCCCTACAATGATTCTTGCTCTTACTGCTTGCTGTCAGGTTACCGGGAATGAATCAAATGCCACTATTTCCGGATATTCCTCCATATATTTCCTGCAGTCCTCATAGGTAATAAACTCAGATGATAAAACGGTAAGATTATACGTGATATTTCCGTTCGAATGTTTATGGATCCCGGTCTCGGTTACTTTCATATCCAGATCCTGCATCAGGCGCTGGATGATGCGATCCTGTTTTTCCGCTGGTCCCACTGTAATGGATACAACGTTAGTGGAATAACCATCCACTCCATACGGGAAGCGGTGCATGATGTACTGCAGCAGCATGATAATAACCGTGCCGAAAATTCCCAGATAATACATCCCGGAACCGATGCACATTCCAATGGCTGCGGTAGCCCAGATTCCAGCTGCAGTTGTCAGTCCCTTGATGGAGTTTCCGGTCTTAAAGATCACGCCGGCTCCCAGGAAGCCGACTCCGGATACGATCTGAGCGGCGATTCGGGCAGGATCTGCATTGTTGATGCCCCACTCATCTTTGGTGGATGCAATGATATCTGCAAATCCGTACTTGGATAAGATCATCAATGCGCAGGATGTTACGGCAACTAATACATGTGTTCGGATACCTGCTTCCTTAAACCGGCTGGCCCTCTCCGCTCCGATGGCGAACCCACAGGCGCAGGAGATGAGCATACGGGCAAGAAAATCCAGCATCATGATGCCGGTGATTTGACCGCCAAAAAATGCAGATAGATCCATTCGCAAATTCCCCCTCTCTGCGAAGACTCAGATCTTATGTAAATAAATATTTTATCTTGTACTAGATATAAAGTCAACAGAGGCGGTTTTCACAAACGACCGCCTCTGTGTTGCTTTCCGATTCAGTTCTGATCCAGGAACTGGCAGGCTGCCAGTGCTGCAACAGCGCCGTCCGCCGCCGCAGTCGTAAGCTGCCGGATGGTTTTTTTCCGGTTGTCTCCCGCCACAAATATTCCCGGTGTTTTTGTGACACAGTCTTCTCCTGCATCCGCATACCCCTTTTCATCCAGCTCGATCCATTCCCGGAATGCTTCGTTCGCAGGAGAGTGGCCAATGGCCACAAAAACGCCGTCCACCACGAGATCCTTGGACTGGCCGCTGGCATCTTCCAGGCGGATCCCGCTGAGGTTCTCTCCGCCCAGCAGCTCTTTCACCTGATAGCCCAGTACCATTTCCACATTGTCCATTCCACGCAGCTTCTCAACCATTACCGGTTCGCCGCGGAACGTATCTCTGCGGTGGATGAGATACACTTTCCTGCACAGCTCCGCCAAATAGGCGGCATCCTGCAGTGCGGCGTTTCCGCCGCCGCATACAGCGACAACCTTATCTTTATAGAACGCACCGTCGCACACTGCGCAGAAGCATTCGCCGTTTCCCTGATACTGCTCCTCTTCCGGGAGCCCCAGCGTCTTGGGTCTGGCTCCGGTGGCGATTATGACCGATCTTCCCTGGTATTCCTCATCAAAATCTGTAGTGATGGTAAACAGGTCTCCTTCTTTTTTCAGCGCGACCACTTCGCCCACCTCGGTCTCTGCACCCAGTTCCAGTGCGCGGTTGGTCATGAGATCACCCAGATCCGTCCCGCTGACGGGTCCCATGGCAGGGAAATTTTCCACCAGAGGAGACCAAGTGATCTGTCCTCCAAAGGCATCTTTTTCTATTACAAGAACGCTCTTTCCTGCTCGTTTTACATAGACAGCTGCGGTGAGCCCTGCCGGTCCTCCGCCAACCACAATTACATCATAAATCATAAGGTTCCTCCGTTTTCTGTTCGAACGGTTCAATTTCTAAAAAAGGTATCCCTCCGCTTAATGCCGAAAGGATACCTTTCCCTGCTATTTCTTTAATTCGGACTTCCGCAATCACGCAGACTGCTGAGTCAGGAATTTCTTGATTGCACCGGCGCCGGCGAATTTCTCATATCCGTTCTCGCCTACGACGACCAGTGTGGGTGCCTGTTTGACTCCGTAGGACATGGCCAGTTCTGCATTCTCGTCGGCAAACAGTTTCTCATAGGCATAGCCTGCCTTGTCCAGATAAGAGGTGGCGATCCGGCAGTTGGGGCAAGTCGGAGTGGCAAAGAGGATGGAGCGAGGTCCGTCGGAAGGAACTACGGGTGCTTCTTCACGGGACACTTCCACATAGGATTCCACCGGACCCTGGTGGGTCAGTTTGGATGTTCCGATGTTGTACTCTCTGCGGTCCTTGTATTCCTGGGTCTTGCCGGCGTTCCAGTTCTTGACCGGGCGATAGTAGCCGGTGATACGGCTCCATACTTCGGTCTCCTCTCCGCAGTCGGGGCAGGAGAACACTTCACCGGTAAGATAACCGTGGTTCTTGCAGACCGAATAGGTCGGGCTCATGGTGTAGTACGGCAGACGATAGTTCTCTGCGATCTTGCGTACCAGGTTTGCCGCTGCTTTCCAGTCAGGCAGCTTCTCGCCGAGGAAGGCGTGGAACACTGTGCCGGACGTGTACATGGTCTGAAGTTTGTCCTGAACGTCCAGTGCGGAGAAGATATCCTCCGTGTAACCAACCGGCAGGTGGCTGGAGTTGGTGTAGTACGGAGTGCCGCCGGGCTCTGCTGCGGTGATGATGTCGGGGAAGTCTTCCGTATCGTGTTTTGCGAAACGATAGGTGGTGGACTCTGCCGGAGTTGCCTCCAGATTATAGAGATCGCCGTATTCTTCCTGGTAATCTTTCAGCCGTTCCAGCATGTGGTCAAGAACTTCCTGCGTGAAGTCCTGGCATGCGGCGGTAGTCATATCGCTGCGAACCCAGTTGGCATTGAGGCCGGCCTCGTTCATGCCCACCAGACCGATGGTGGAGAAGTGGTTGTTGAAGGTTCCCAGATACCGTTTGGTGTAGGGATACAGGCCTTCTTCCAGAAGCTTCGTGATTACGGTTCTCTTTACTTTCAGAGAACGTGCAGCCAGATCCATCATCTTGTCCAGTCTGCGGTAGAAGTCCTCTTTATCCTTGGCCAGGTAGGCCAGTCTCGGCATGTTGATGGTAACGACACCAACGGAACCGGTGGATTCACCGGAACCGAAATAGCCGCCGGATTTCTTGCGCAGCTCTCTCAGATCCAGACGGAGGCGGCAGCACATGGAGCGCACATCGGACGGCTCCATATCGGAATTGATATAGTTGGAGAAATACGGAGTACCGTATTTTGCGGTCATCTCAAAGAGAAGCTTGTTGTTCTCGGTTTCGGACCAGTCAAAATCTCTGGTGATGGAGTAGGTGGGAATGGGATACTGGAAGCCGCGTCCGTTGGCATCGCCGCGGATCATCAGTTCGATGAAGGCCTTGTTGACCATATCCATTTCCTTCTGGCAGTCACCATAAGTGAAGTCCAGTTCCTTGCCGCCGACGATGGCGGGCAGATCCTTCAGGTCAGCCGGGCAGGTCCAGTCCAGCGTAATGTTGGAGAAGGGAGCCTGTGTACCCCAGCGGGACGGGGTGTTGACACCGTAGATGAAGGACTGGATGCACTGCTCCACTTCCTTCTGAGAAAGGTTGTCCACGCGGACAAAGGGTGCCAGATAAGTATCGAAGGAGGAGAATGCCTGAGCGCCGGCCCATTCATTCTGCATGATACCGAGGAAGTTGACCATCTGGTTGCACAGAGTGGACAGATGGCCTGCCGGGCTGGAGGTGATTTTTCCGGGAACGCCGCCGAGGCCCTCTTTAATAAGCTGCTTCAGGCTCCATCCGGCACAGTAACCGGTGAGCATGGACAGGTCGTGGATGTGGATATCACAGTTGCGGTGTGCCTTTGCGATCTCCTCATCATATACTTCGCTCAGCCAGTAGTTTGCCGTGATGGCACCGGAGTTGGAGAGAATCAGACCACCGACGGAATATGTAACGGTGGAATTCTCTTTCACACGCCAGTCCAGCTCACTCAGATAGCTGTTAACGGTATCTGCATAATCCAGATAGGAGGATTTTGCATTACGCAGTTTTTCGCGGTTTTTACGATAGAGGATGTAGGACTTGGCCACTGCTTCGTAACCGGCGCGGGACAGAACTGTTTCCACACTGTCCTGAACGTCTTCCACTGCGACCTTATTGTCCTTGATCTTATCCTGAAAATCTGCCGTTACCTTCAGGGCGATGAAATCTATAATATCCGGCGTATACTGACTCTCCGTAGCATCGAATGCCTTCTGGATGGCCGCCGAGATCTTGCTCAGATCGAAATCTACAACTTTTCCGTCTCTTTTAACTACCTGATACATTTCTTACTTCCTCCCAAACAATTAAACTCCTCGAAGCTGTACGGCGGGGACAAACTCCCGCGCACAGTCGCGCAATGTATTCATTTCTTCTGCGGAAAACGATGCCAGACCCTGGGGAGCCAGTACATTTCCGGAATCCACATACTGCTGCAGATAATACTCCCGGGCCCCCTGGATCCACTGGGCTGCTTTGCGGATGCTCTCTTCCGTATGGATTCCTTTCACGACCGTCGTGCGGAATTCATACTCGACCCCGCACTCCATCAGGAATTCCTTGGACTCGGTGATGGGGCCCAGATCCAGGTCGGGCACCCCTGCCGTTTCTCCGTACCGCGCAGGATCATTTTTAATATCCATGGCGATGCGGTCCGCCAGTTTTTCCTCCACCACTCTGCGCAGCCGTTCCGGGAAGGATCCGTTGCTGTCCAGTTTGATGGAGAATCCCAGTTCCCGGATCTTTCGCAGAAGCTCCAGCGTTCCATCGTAGAGGAGCGGTTCTCCTCCGGTGATGGCCACACCATCCAGGACGCCCTGTCGGGTCTTCAGAAAGCGAAGGATCTCTTCTTCTGTCATATCCTCCGGCATCTCCTCCGGAAGCACCAGTCCTGCGTTGTGGCAGAAGGGGCACCGGAAGTTGCACCCGCCGGTAAAGATCGTACATGCGACCTTCCCCGGATAGTCCAACAGTGTTAACTTTTGCAGTCCGGATATTCTCATTCGTTCTTCCTACAGACAAATTTCGGCGGATTTTTCCGCCTTCTACAATATAGTCTCCCTTCCTTCTGAAGTCAAGCAACAAAGCACTATATATTGATTAAAATTTCGTAACAGAACACAAGATATAGTGACAGAGGCCCTTTTCGGCCTGAAAAAACACCGTCCTTTTCAGCTTTTTGCTTAAAAAGAACGGTGTTCCATCACAAGATATTGTGTTCTAAAGATTCTGAAGGTTTCCAATCAGCGCTTCGGCGCAGCGCATCCCGTCCACAGCAGCGGAACTGATGCCTCCGGCATAGCCGGCTCCCTCCCCGCAGGGATACAGTCCCCGC
This sequence comes from Oscillospiraceae bacterium, assembly GCA_902802565.1. Lineage (GTDB taxonomy): Bacteria > Bacillota > Clostridia > Oscillospirales > Oscillospiraceae > UBA2922. The sequence goes on along the minus strand of CADCMP010000030.1, from coordinate 1,268 downwards.
AGGCCCAGACTCACCCGGTCTTTTCCCCGAAGGATCCGAACCGGAGAGGAGGATCTCGTTTCCGGGGCGGTCAGTACCGCTTCCGAATCGTCGAATCCTCTCATTTTTTGCCCCAGTTCCGGAATGGCCTTTTCAAGCACCGAGGTGATTCGTTCCGGCAGGACTTCATGCAGGTCGGTCCAGCATACACCCGGCCGGTATGTCGGCTGAACAATCCCCGGACCTTCACTGGGAGTTCCCTTCAGAAAATCTCCCACGGTCTGTACCGGAGCGTAATAGTTTTCGCCTCCTGCCCGGAAGGCGGCCTGTTCGATCTCCCGCTGCCAGTACATGCCTCCCAGAACGGATTTGTCAGGAAAATCTTCCGGCTGGAGCGTCACCAGCAGTGCGGCGTTGGCATTCTCTCCGCTTCGTCCGGAATAACTCATTCCGTTCGTGACGACGCCCCGTTCCTCCGAGGCTGCCGCCACGACATATCCGCCGGGGCACATGCAGAACGTATACGCACTGGTACCGTCCGGCAGATGGACATTCAGTGAATAGTCCGCCGCCGGCAGTTTCAGATCCTGAGGTCCATACTGTGCCTCGTTGATGCTCTTCTGGAGATGCTCGATCCGTACGCCCATGGAAAAGGCTTTGGGCTCCATAGGGATCCCTTTGCGGTATAGTTCCTCGAATGTATCTCTTGACGAATGTCCGATGGCAAGAATCACATGCCGGCAGGAAAGGACTTCTTCCCGGTCTCCCTGTCGGACCCGCACACCGGATACTTCTCCGTTTTCCGTTACAAGTTCCGTCATCTTCGTCTGAAAGCGGACCTCTCCTCCTCGGTCGAGGATCTCCTTTCGTAATTCCGTGACCACACGGATCAGCACATCCGTTCCGATATGAGGCTTGGCATCGTAACGGATACTTTCCTGCGCACCGTGCTTTGCCATCTCTTCCAGCACAAAGTCAAGCCGTGGATCGTGGATCCCGGTATTGAGCTTTCCATCGGAAAAGGTCCCGGCTCCGCCTTCCCCGAACTGAACATTGCAGCTGGGATCCAGCGTACCTCCGTTAAGGAATTCTTCTCTTTTTCTCGCACGGGTCTCAGCATCTGCGCCCTGTTCGATGATAATGGGTTTCAGTCCTGCCCGGGAAAGTACCAGAGCGGAAAAGATCCCCGCCGGTCCGAATCCGATGATGACCGGCCGGCTATCACAGGAAACGGAAGGAATGACATACTCCTTCTTTTCATAGATCTGTGCCCTGTTTTTCCGTATCAG
>CADCMP010000029.1 GCA_902802565.1 Oscillospiraceae bacterium | reverse complement strand
GCATCCTGGCCCGGTCCTATCGGAAACGGCAGCAGGAAATGGAACAGGAGCCGGAGGACGAGTGAGAGCATCCGGCACGACGGAAACAGATCAATAAAATGAACAGTCCCGGGAAAGCAAACGCTTTCCCGGGACTCATTTTTCATGTTGTTTGAGAACCTCAGCAGCGGCCGGCAAATTCCTCATAGAACTGTTCCGAACGGCTGCGTGTGGCGGGAGGAGCACTGTCCAGTTTCCGGTCGGCGATGTCCAGGATCACTTCCGGACGAACCCAGGGACGGTCCTGGATGCAGCTGGATTCCTCATGGGTCAGATATCCTTTGTAGGCGGTCAGGCCGCGGCGGAGGAATCCGTCCCGGGCACAGGCCTCGGCTACACCGTTTTTCGCGATGCTGCGGAAATGGGGCAGGACAGAGGCGGCATAGGCCACAGAGGTGGAGCCGGCGATGGCGCCGGGGATGTTGTCCACGCAGTAATGGACGACTCCTTCCTCAATATACATGGGATCCTCATGAGTGGTGGGATGGAAGGTCTCAATGACGCCGTAGTCATTGGAGATGTCCACGATGACGGAGCCCTTGTGCATGGACTGAACCATCTTGCGGTCGATGAGGAACTCCTTGGCATCCTTGGGCCAGCGGACACAGTTGACCACCATATCCACCTGGGGAAGGAGCTTCTGGATGTTGTAGCGGTTGGAGATGAAAGTGGAGATCTCTCCGTGATAATGTTCGGTGATCTCCCGGAGATGCCCGATGTTGGTGGCTCCCACGGAGACCCAGGCACCCATGCGGTACAGGGTGTCGATGGCGGCCATGCCCACGGTGCCGCAGCCCAGGACCACGGCCCGGACATTGGGGGCGGCCCCCAGACCGGAAACGAACTTGCCGCATCCGCCGTTGGTGCTCATCATGGCATACAGACCCATGAATGCGCCGGCCTTTCCGGCGGCCTCGCAGTTGGGAGAGCCGTGACGGTGGGTATCCTCCGCGGTGAAGGCGATGACCTTGTGGTCCAGGAGAGCCTGCAGTTCTTCCGGATGGGCTGCGGGATGGATGCAGGTGTAGATGATCTGATTTTCCCGGAGAAGATCGTACTCGCAGGGCTCGATCTCCTTGACCTTGGCCACCATGTCGCAGGTGGCGTAGATCTCTTCCTTGGTCTCCAGGATCATGGCTCCGGCATCCGCGTATTCCGCATCCTCAAAGCCCGCCCGGCTTCCGGCGTCGTGCTGTACGAAGACTTCGTTGCCGTCCTCGATGAGGGTCGCCACCTCACAGGGCGTGGCGATGACCCGGTATTCACCTTTCTTGATATCCTTCAGGATCCCGATCTTCATGGATGTTTATTCCTTTCTTCGGCGGTTTCTTTAGTACACTGCCGTGTGATTATATCATTATGTTCCTTATTATACACATCCCGGACGGGAAAACACAGTGTTTTTTGAGGAAGAGCGAAAAAACGGAGAGGGAAAACCCACCGGAAACGGTTGGTTTTTCATGGAATTATGATAAGATATCATAAACAAAGCAATGACCCGGAGTGGGAAACGAACGAACGAAAGGAAGAGCCTTTTGAAGGAATACAACGCATACATCTTTGATATGGACGGCACCGTCCTGGACACCCTCCGGGACCTGGGAGATGCCATGAACTGGGCCATGAAGAAACACGGCCATCCGGGGGACTTCGATTCCCGGACGGTGGGAGCCCTCTTCGGCTCCGGCGCCCAGGTGGCGGTGACCCGGGCCGTGGCCCTGATGAAGGGATGTTCCCTGGAGGACCTGGAGCAGATCGGCACGGAGCATGATACGGTCACTCCCGGTCTGCCGGCGGAGGAGATCGACGCCATCCTGTCGGATTTCAAACCCTACTATGCCGCCCACTGCGATGAACACACCGGACCCTACGAGGGGATCCCGGAACTCATCGCCGCACTGCGCTCCCGGGGAAAGAAATGCGCGGTGGTATCCAATAAACCGGACCCCGCCGTGCAGGAACTGGCGGACTCCATTTTTCCGGGGCTGTTCGAGTTCTCCGTGGGAGAGCGGGAGGGCGTCCGGCGCAAGCCCGCACCGGATACGGTGTATACCGCCATGGAGCACATGCAGGTGCTGCCGGACGAGAGCGTCTATATCGGAGACTCGGAGATCGATCTGCAGACTGCCGAAAACGCGGGCCTCGATGTCATCGCCGTCACCTGGGGATTCCGCACCGAGGAATTCCTCCGTGCCCGGGGAGCGGACGTCCTGGTGGACGATCCCATGGAGATCCTGCCCTGAAGCAGTCGGATAAAAACACTTTTGTGCTGAGGAAAACACTATGTCCAGAGAAGATTACCGGAAGGCCCGGAAGGAAGGCCTTCTTCATGTAAAACGTGCCCAGTCCCGGGGGGAGGATCCCTATCCCGCGGTACTGGACCGGATCCTGGAGGGCAGGACCACCCGGGGGGAGATCCCCCTGGGCACCGGGGAGATCCCCGTGACCCTCATCGCCGGCACCCGGACGGCGGGACGCCAGTCCGCCCTGGACCGGGAATTCTATCCTCTGCTGGAGGAAGACTCGGAGTTTGCCTCCAAATGGATCAGCCTCATGAAGATCCAGACGGAGGAGGGATTCCGGGACCCGGTGAAAGTCTACGAATACCGCAACCGCTTCTATGTCCAGGAGGGCAACAAGCGGGTAAGCATCATGAAGGTGCTTGGGATGCCGGAGATCCTGGCGGACGTGATCCGCGTCATGCCCGCTCCGGAGAACACTCCGGAGGACCGGTGCTACCGGGAGTTTCTGGAATTTCACAAAGCCACCGGCATCTGGGAGATCCTCTTTTCCCGTCCGGGCAGCTACGAGAAGCTCCTGGGCCATCTGGGAAAGGGCCCGGAGGATCCGTGGTCCGAGGATGAGATCCGGAACCTGAAGAGCGTCTACTATCATTTCACGCAGGTGTATTCCCGCATCTCCGGCCTGCAGCGGCCGGAGGTCATGGGGGACGCCTTCCTGCGGACCCTTACCATCTATCCCTATGCCACCATGCTCTCGCAGAACACGGCGGAACTGGGGAAGGGCATGAAGAGCCTGAAGCAGGAGCTGGATCCCGGCACGCTGGGGAGCCATCCGGTGCACGTGATGGAGCCGGAGAAGGCAAGTTCCTCCGCCGCCACGGACGTGGTGAGCAAGGTGGTATCCCCGGTGGCCAGGGTGCTGCCGTCGAAAAAGCCCCTGAAGGCCGCCTTCCTCTACGACTGGAAGAGCGATGAATCGGAATGGACCTACGCCCATGAACTGGGCCGGAGAGAGCTGCAGGAGAGCAATGATCCCGCCGTGGAGACGGTGGTGTATGACGGACTCCGTACGACGGCACTGGCGGAGCAGGCCCTGGAAGAGGCCATTTCCGGCGGGGCGAAGGTGATCTTCACCACCACGCCGAAACTGATCCAGCCCGCCCTGAAAGCGGCGCTGAACCATCCCGATGTGTATATCCTGAACTGTTCCCTGGATTTTCCGTATAAATCCGTGCGGACCTATTACGCCCGTCATTATGAGTTCCGTTTCCTCATGGGCCTCATCGCCGGCGCCATGTGTCAGGGCGAGGATATCGCCTATGAGGCGGACTATCCCATCTACGGCACCACCGCCGGCATCAACGCCTTTGCCGCGGGAGTCCAGATGGTGTGTCCCGACGCCAGAGTGCGTCTGTACTGGAACTATATGAAAGATGCCGGCAGTCCGGAGATGAAGGAGAAGATCTGCCTGGTGCGCAACTCCATGGTCACCCGGGAGTACGACCATCCCTACGGCCTGTTCCTCCAGAAGGACGGACAGCGCATCGAACTGGCCTCCGGCCTGGTGCAGTGGGGGCGGTTCTACCGGAAGATCCTCCACTCCATTGAGGACGGAACCTGGAAGAAGAGCGGGAAGGAGACGGAACCGGTGAACTACTGGTGGGGCTTCTCCGCGGATGTGCTGGAGCTCAGCTGCACCGATGCGGTGCCGGAGGGCACCCGGCGGCTGGCGGAGGAATTCCAGCGGTATCTGAGCTGGGGCGTGTGCCATCCCTTCCGGGGCACCTTTACCGACCAGAACGGCGGCGTTCACGGCAGCAGGGATGAAGAGATGAGTCCCCAGCAGATCGCCGAGATGGACTGGCTGCTGGAGAATGTGGAGGGGACCATCCCCGTGAAAGAGAATCTGACGGATCCCGCCCGTGAGATGGTGGATCTGCAGGGAGTACTGGAGGAGCGTTTATGAAGATCCTGGCTATTTCGGATATCGAGAGCAAGGCGTACTGGGATTTCTACCGTCCCGGGATGCTGGATGAGTTCGATCTCATTCTGTCCGCCGGGGATCTGGATCCCGCCTACCTGGAATTCCTCGTCACCATGGCCAAGTGTCCCGTGTTCTATGTGCACGGCAACCACGACGGCCGTTATGAGCAGACACCTCCCGGCGGATGCGAGTGCATCGAGGACCGGGTGGTGGAATATCAGGGGCTCCGCATCCTGGGACTGGGCGGTTCCCACCGGTATAACGGAGGACCCCATCAGTATACCCAGAAGGAGATGCGGCAGCGTCTTCAGCGGACGCGGCTGCAGCAGAAGAGGGCAGGGGGCGTGGACATCCTTCTGACCCACGCACCGGCCAGGGGCTTCGGGGACGGAGAGGATCCCTGCCATGAGGGCTTTGACTGCTTCCGGGAATTCCTCACCGCAAAGAAGCCCCGGGTGTTCATCCACGGCCACGTGCATCCCGACGGCGTCAAACGGACGCCCCGGAAGATGATCATCGAGAACACCATGATCATCAACGCCTATGAGCGCTATCTTCTGGATCTGGAGATGCCGGGAGATTGACAGCGGACCGCGTCACGTGGTAGATTCGAAAAAAATGATAATCACAAGTCCCGCCGCCGGGTGGGGATCGCAAAGCGTCGGTCGGTATCGTTAGGCCTTAGAAGATACCGCACGGCGCTTTTATCAATCAGGAGGTATTCGAAATGAAATGGATCATGCTTCTCATCGCGGGAATGACGGAAGTGACCTGGGCCGTGGCCATGAAGGCCGCGGAAGGTTTCACGAAGACCGTGCCCAGCGTCATCACGGTGGTGGGATATGTCCTCAGTGCCGTATTTCTTTCCATGGCGCTGAAGGAACTGCCCCTGGGGACCGCCTACGCCATGTGGACCGGGTTCGGCATCGTGGGCACCGCCGTGCTGGGAGTGCTGCTGTTTCACGAGACCATGAGCGTCACCCAGGTGATCTGCGTGCTGCTCATCATCACCGGCATCGCGGGGCTGAAGATCTCCGGCTCCTGATAAAAAACAAAGACGCAGAACGTGCCGCGGTTTTTCGCGCTGCGTTCTGCGTCTTTCGTTATTTCAGTCCAGGATCGCCCGGATGCCCCGCACCGTGCGGGAAACGGGATCGGTGAAGTGATTGCCGGGATTCAGTTCCCACCGGGTATCGATGCCCAGGGTCCGGTAGTGATCCCGGAGATGTTCGGTGACGTCCTGCACCGACCGGAGGACGGGATGCCGGGTCTTTGCTTCCTTGTCCCCCAGGGACAGATAGATGCGCTCCGGCGGAAGCATGGGAGCCGTCCGTTTCAGGTAGTCCTCCACGCCGGGATACCACAGGGATCCGGACATGCTGGCACACCGGGAGAAGAGATCACACCGGGTGAGGGCATACAGGGCGAACAGCCCCGCCATGGAATATCCGGCGATGGCGGTGAAGGAGGGATCTCCGGGAATGCGGCGACGGGCTTCCGGAAGAAACTCCTCCCGGATCCGGGCCAGATGAGCGTCGGCCCCGCCGGAAAAGGGAGGATCCTTTTTCGACAGAGCGGGAGCGGGCCACGGGGACAGATCGTCGTCCCAGTGAAGGTCCCGGAGGATGAGAAGGGAGAGGTCCAGATCGGAACATGCCTCCGCGACCCGGTCGCCCTCCTCCGCGATACTGTTCAGGACGAGAAGCGGCCGCTCCGGTGATGTTGCCGGGTACAGGCAGACGGTGGGGAATCCCTCCGTCAGGAGGACAGGTTCCATATCATGATCCCTTCTTTCTTGCGTTTTCATTCCGTGGAAATTATACTGGAGAAAAGGAAAAACATCAATGAAACAAACGATGGGAGAATGCATTATGAGCAAGACACTGATCGCCTATTTTTCCGTTTCCGGCAATACCAAGGCTCTGGCCGGAGTGCTGGGAACCATGATGAATGCCGATGTCTTTGAGATCCGGCCGGAAGTGCCCTATACCGATGCGGATGTCCGCTATACCAATCCTCTGGCACGGTGCAACAAGGAGAAGATCGGGAGAAAGGACGTGGCCATCGCCGAAACGGTCCCGAACTTCGAGGATTACGACATGGTCTATCTGGGATTTCCCATCTGGTATTACGGCGCACCCAATATCATTCAGACCTTCTGTTCCTCCTACGACTGGACCGGAAAGAAAGTCGCCCTGTTTGCCACCTCCGGCGGAAGCAGCATCGGAAAGACCATGGAGAAGCTGCGCCCGTATTTCCGGGGAGAGCCGGAACTGGTCAGCGCCAGAGTTTTTCCCGCTCCCGATGATCTGCAGAACTGGGCGGAGGAGATGAAGTGATCTACATCATCCGCCACGGACAGACGGAACTGAACAGCAGGAAACTGCTACAGGGAAGAAGCGATCATCCCCTGAACGATACGGGTCGGCAGCAGGCCACACAGGCCGGAGAGCGCCTGCGAAACGAGGGCATCGTCTTCTCCCGCGTATATTCCAGCCCCCTCCTCCGTGCCGTGCAGACGGCGGAGATCGTAGCGCCGGGCACGGAGATCCTCACCGACGAGCGTCTTCTGGAGATGGATTACGGCCCCTACGAGGGGACGGATCTGGCCCATCCGCCGCAGGAAGTGATCACCTTTTTCCGGGACTTCATCCATAACCCCGCACCGGCGGGTATGGAGCCGCTTTCCAGCGTGGTGGCCCGGGCCGCGGATTTCATGCGGGATCTGGAGGGGATGACGGGCGACATCCTCATCTCCACCCACGCCATCGCCATGAAGGGGATCCTGGAAGCCCTGACGGAGGGATCCGGGGGACGGTACTGGAACACCTATGTGGGAAACTGTGAAGTGTACCGTACGGAATGGCGAAACGGGTACTTTTCCACGCCGGAACCGGCGTTTCCTTCCGAAAACTAAGATTTTTTATGCCATTTCAGGCGCCGGATCGATGTCAGATCCGGCGCCTTCGTGGTATAATATATGCAGAGGATTTTGATAGTGAGATAACAGAAAGTGAGAAGGATTGCTATGGCAGGCAGAATTCGATCGGAAAAACGATCCATCCCGTCTCCCGGCGGAACGATGACGCTGCGCATTGCCCGTCCGGCGAACGCGGTGGATAAACTGCCCGGGGTCCTGTGGATCCACGGAGGCGGATATATCATCGGGATGAGTTCCATGCTGTACTTTTCCCGTGCCATCGATCTGGTGAGGCAGGGGAAGGCCGTGGCCGTTTCTCCGGAATACCGGCTGGCCCATACCGCACCCTATCCCGCGGCAGCGGAGGACTGTTATGCGGCCCTGAAATACATGAAGGAACACGCGGAGGAACTGGGGATCCGGGACGATCAGCTGTTCGTGGGCGGCGAGAGCGCCGGCGGCGGCCTGGCGGTGGCGGTGAGCCTCATGGCCCGGGACCGGAGAGAAGTGAATATCGCGTTCCTCATGCCCCTGTATCCCATGCTGGACTGTGAGGATACGGATTCCTCCCGGGACAATCACGGCCGGGTGTGGAATACCCGCCGGAACCATTACGCGTGGAAACGGTATCTGAGAGACATCGACGGCCCGGTGCCGTCCTATGCGTCTCCCGCCAGGGAAAAGAAGTATCGGAAACTGCCTCCCACCTATACGTTCGTGTGTGAGGGAGAGCCGTTCTATGAGGAGACGAAGGCCTACATCTGGAAACTGCGCAGGGCGGACGTGAAAGCGGAGATGGATATCTTCCCGGGAAATGTCCATGCCTTTGACATGCTCATGCCCTGGAAGGAAGACAGCATCCAGGCAAAACACAACTTCCAGCGGCAGTTCGACAACGCGGTGCGCAACTACCGCGCTCCGCAGCCGGGGAAGGAAGACCCGGAGGTCCGCGGTCGCATAAAACGGAAATGAGTTGAGAATCAACGGAGATCCCCGGAGCGGTTGCTGCTGCGGGGATCTTTGCCGGAAAAAACGGAAAAACAGGCATGGAAAAACCGGGGTTTCTGTTGTTCCTTAGGAACCGCATGTGGTAGAATAAATCTATTAGCGTGAGAGGTGATCGGAATGGCACACTCGGATGTAACGAAAAAAGCGCTGGCGGACAGTCTGAAAAAACTGCTGCGGCAGCGGGGCATCGAAAAGATCACGGTGGAGGAGATCTGCGCGGAATCCATGGTGAGCAGAAGAAGCTTCTACCGGTATTTCGTGGATAAGTTCGATCTTCTGACCTGGACCTACAACTACGACTTCTGCCGCATGGTGGATGTACGCCCCGACAAGACCATCTGGGACTATTATCCGGAGATCCTCCGGTACATCCATGCCGATCCCCAGTTTTTCAAAAACGCCTTTTCCTATACCGGGCAGAACTCCTTCCGGTATTTCTGCTTTGAGAAACTGTATCCGCTGATCCTGAACGATTTCGAACACTATTTTGATAACGAGCGGGAAGCCCGTTTCGCGGTGCAGCGTTATGTGTATGCTGCCTTCGACGGCTACGTCTGGTGGCTCAGCCAGCCGGAGATCATGCCGTGGGAGGAATACATGGAACTGTCCATGAGGATCATCCGCACTTCCGCGGAAGGCATCGTCCGGTCCTTCAAGACCTTCGATGAGAAACAGGAGAACAGAGCATGACGGAAAAGGAAAAGATGCTGGCCGGTGAGCTGTATGATCCCACCGATGAGGAACTGGTCCGACTTCGGGAGGAAGCCCACGGCTGGAACACGGACTATAACGCCACGAAGGAGACGGAAGAGGATCTCCGGGAGGCGATCATGGACAGACTGGTGCCGAACCGGGGAGAGGACGTGTATTTTCAGGGTCCCGTGGCCTTTGATTACGGAGTGTTTACCTCCGTGGGGGCACGGACCTACGCCAACTTCAATTTCACCTGTCTGGACTGCGCTCCCGTGACCATCGGCTCCGATGTCTTCTTCGGACCCAATGTGTCCATCTATACCGCCATGCATCCCCTGCGGTGGCAGGAACGGAACCTGCGGAGGAGAGAGGACGGGTCAGTGTACGATCTGGAATATGCAAAGCCCGTAGCCATCGGAGACAACTGCTGGATCGGCGGCAGTGTCACCATCTGCGGCGGAGTCACCATCGGAGAAGGATGCGTCATCGGCGCCGGCAGCGTGGTGACGAGAGATATCCCGCCGAACTCTCTGGCGGCGGGCGTGCCCTGCCGGGTACTGCGTCCCATCACGGACGAGGATCGGATGGAGGAACAACCAACATGAATGAGATCAAACAGAACAATCTGGAAGTCAAGACACGGTACGGAATGGTGGAGGGTTTTTCCCGCAAGGGATGCGCCTGCTGGTACGGCATTCCCTTCGCTAAGCCTCCGGTGGGTGAACTGGCCTTTCGGCACCCGGAGCCGCCGGAGTCCTGGGAGGGCGTTCGGAAGGCGTTTTACGGTTCCGCCAATCCCATCCAGTCGAAAGGGGATTTCTCCATCGGCAACAACAGCCAGGACTGCCTGTATCTCAATGTCTTCGTGCCGGAGGAGCACACCGGTCCGCTTCCGGTCATGGTGTGGATCTACGGCGGCGCCTATAATCAGGGCGGCGCCGGGGCGGTGCGGAAGGACAGCGCGGAGCTCCTCTACGATATGAATCTGTTTGCCCGGGAGTCGGGCTGCGCCGTGGTCTCCTTCAATTACCGTCAGAATCTGTACGGATTCCTCAATCTGCATTTTCTGGATGAACGGTTCGATCAGAATAACGGACTGTTCGATCAGATCATGGCACTGCGTTTCGTGAAGGAAAATATCGCTGCGTTCGGCGGAGATCCGGACAACGTCACCCTGTTCGGTCAGTCCGCCGGGGCATCCTCCGTCCTGGCTCTCATGGCCATGAAGGAGGCGGAGGGGCTGTTTCACAAGGCCATCGTCATGTCCGCCAACGTCGAGCACTTCTACACCGAGGAGGAGAGCCGGAGATACACCAATGACTATCTGAAGTTTGCCGGAGTGTCCCGCCCGGAAAAACTGGCTGCGCTGAGTGAACAGCGGGTGTGCGCCATCAACGAGCGGTACGCAGGAAGGCTTATTATGAAAGGTGATGTCCGCTGTGCCTTCTCTCCGGTCATCGACGGAGTGACGCTGAAGGAGGAACCGAAAAAGGCGGTACAGCGCTGCAACATCCCTCTGCTTATCGGCACCGTTTACGAGGAGGCAAACCTCTTTATCAAGTGGCTCCCCAGAGCGATCCTGCCTCTGGCGCCGAGGGTCATCGGCCTGAAGGTGGAGAAGGGGGAGGGTACGCTGGAGAGGCGTGTGAGCGATGCGCTGACACAGCATATCTACATCCGGCCGATGCTGGAGATCCTGGAGGGTTATTCCGGGCCGGCATGGTGCTACGAGTACCGGTATGTGTACCCCGGAAGCACCATGGGCTGCTACCACACCTGTGAACTGCCTGTCCTGTTCGGCATCGATCTGCTGGGCAAGGCGGATGACCCGGAATCAGTCCGCATGGGACAGAAGCTGCGCAGGATCTGGGGCACCTTTGCCCGGGAAGGAGATCCTGGCTGGAGACCCTATTCCGAAGGGAAGCTGCAATTCCCCCTCGATTCCTGAAAAAACAGAATCCATGCCGCGGCCGCGGCATGGATCTTTTTTGTCATATAGCTCTCCAACGGTCAAGAGGAGAGAGTGAATACCGTGTCTTCTTCCATCGGGAGAGCGTCACGGACGGCTTTTTTGCCCTTTTTTACCTCCCGGCCTTCTCCGGGATCGATCTGAAGAAGGGTATCCTTCCGGATGCGGAGAAGGATGTCCTCCTGTCCCTTTTCACGGAGAGTCACCGTGACGGAAGGGGAGGATTCCAGTGCATCATGGAGGAGATCCTGCAGCCGGGCACCGGTCTCCGGCAGCGGATCGGTATAAGATACGGTCATGGTTCCGATGGGTTCCTCGGAACCGTCTTTTTTTATCAGGGTGGTGGTGTTTTCCAGCAGCGCCAGTGTGGCGGCGTCCAGGATGTATTCCTCCCGGATGATATCGTCTTCCCGGGCATCCAGCATGGAATAGAATTCCGCGTCCGTGCCCGCCGGCCGCCGGGTGATCACGTGAAAGGCTCCTTCGTACTCCGCTTCCTCCTCGATGGTCTCCCCTTCGGAGAAGGCCAGGAGCTGAAAGTCCCCGGATAGGAACACCACGTCTTCGGGAACGGAGGTGCTGTACCGCACCGCAGGCTCCCCGTCCTCATCCTCCGTTACGGCGGCGAAACGGGGATCGTCGGCATGCACCAGGACCCGGGAATCATCCTCCCGGTGATAATACACATTCTCATCCATCCAGGTCTCCGTTTTGCCGTAGAGGAGATGATCGGAGATCAGGTGCACCCGGTCGTGATTCATCCGCAGGGCGGAGGACTGATTGGCCATGGCCAGATACTCCAGCGGCACGTTGCTGCTGTAGATGGGCGCCTGAGTCTCCTCGGAGACTTCCTCCGGCGGGGACTCCTGTTCTGGCGCGGTGCCGCATCCGGCGGCAAGGAGCAGCGCGCCGGTGAGGAGAAGGATATGCAGTTTTGAACCCTTTCGGCGCGTCATCCCAACACCTCAAAACCAAAATTGCCGGCAGAACGGATCGTGCCGGAAACTGTACTGTATTATAGTTGTTTTTGGGATCAGCGTCAATTTCCTTCGGCGGTGCGGAGACCGCCGTTGCTGTCAATCCGGAACAGAACATGGTATAATCGTTTCAGCAGAACACAGGAGGCAAGACCTATGAGTATCATCACCCGTGAAAAACCGTCGCTGGACCAGTGGCTGAAAGAAGCCAAGGCGGAGGAGAACGCCGGATCCTGCGGCATGTATCTCGTTCATAACGGCACCGTGCGGGAAACGGCCCGGGCCCAGGTCCGCGGGGGACAGGACTGTCCCGCCGTCACCGGCATGGATTTTTCCTTTGACCGGGAGAAGGTGGAACGGGCCATGGACGAGGCACTGGAAAAGGAAGGGATCCTCTGTGTGAAGGTATGGCTCAACTCCGGGCATCTTCAGCCCGGTGACGATATCATGATGGTCCTGATGGGAGGAGACATCCGGCCACGGGTGGCGGATGCCCTGTTCTCTCTGGTGGAGACCATCAAGACCCGGTGCGTGGTGGAAAAGGAGCAGTTCGATGAGTAAGCGCAGGTTTTTCCCGGTGACGGTCCTGCTGGCATCGATGCTGCTGTCCCTGATTACCGGCTGCGGCATGCTGTCCACGGTGGAAGTGTACGACGGAGCGAACTTCATCCCCATCCGGCCCGCCTCCAATGTGCCGGTGTCGGTCCTCGGCAAGGAGGATTTCATCGCCGACCAGAACGGCATGCCGGTATGCAAGAGCGAGACCATTCTCGCCCAGCGGGGCGTGGACGTGTCGGAATTTCAGGGAGATATCGACTGGGAGGCGGTGGCCGCTTCCAACATCCAGTTCGCATTCCTGCGCTGCGGATACCGCGGTGCCAGCGAGGGGGGACTGGCAGAGGATCAGAAATTCGCCGAGAACTACGAGAAGGCCCGCGCGGCGGGACTGGAAGTGGGGGTGTATTTCTATTCCCAGGCACTGAACGAGGAAGAGGCGCTGGAGGAAGCGGATCTGGTGGCGAAGATCCTGGACGGCCGCAAGCTGGACCTTCCGGTGGTCTTCGACTGGGAACGCAACGATACGGTGGAAGGGTCCCGGACCTATTCCGCCGACGGGGAAGCGGTGACGGATGCAGCCGTCGCCTTCTGCCGCAGTATGGGACTGGCCGGCTATGACACCGGCGTCTATATGAACCTCAATACCGGGTATCACACTTGGGATCTGTCGAAACTGGCGGACTACGCCATATGGCTGTCCGATCCCGGTCCGTATCCCCGGTTCTACTACAAAGCGGATTTCTGGCAGTACAGCTTTACCGGCACGGTGCCGGGCATCGGGGGCAATGTGGATCTGAACTTCCGCTTCCTGCCCCGGGAGAGCTGAGAAAGGGAAGAACCATGGAGATCGTTCAATGCAGCAGAGTGGAGGGGATCCACTATAAACTCGTTCCCGGACAGACACGGTATGCGGTGGGATACACGGATTACGAGGATTTCATGTCCATGCCGGACTGGCTGGA
>CADCMP010000028.1 GCA_902802565.1 Oscillospiraceae bacterium | reverse complement strand
ATCCACGCGATGATACACTGCCCCACGGCGACGCCCACTGCGGCACCGGAACCCAGTTCCCTCTTGATGGAGGCAATGGCGGCCGCGCACGGCGTGTACAGCAGGCAGAAGATCAGCAGACAGCCCGCCGCCATGGGGGTAATGATGGAGGCCAGCGTCGCTCCCGCGCCCAGCAGCACCGACAGGGTGGATACCACGCTCTCCTTGGCAAGGAATCCCGCTACCAGCGCCGTGACCACTCTCCAGTCGGCAAAGCCCAGAGGCTTGAAGATGGGGGCGACCCATCCGGCAATGACGGAGAGGATGCTGCTGGCGGAGTCCGTCGCCACGTTCAGGCGGAAATCGAACTTGGTCAGAGCCCAGATCACGATGGTGGCAATGAAGATCACCGTGAAGGCCCGGTACAGGAAGTCCTTGGATTTATCCCACAGCAGCCGGAGGACGTTCTTCGCTCCGGGCATGCGGTAGTTGGGAAGTTCCATGACGAAGGGCACCGCATCCCCGCGGAACAGGGTCCTGCGGTACAGGAATGCCATGAGGATCCCGATGATGATATCCAGAACATACAGCCCGATCATGATGAATCCCGCTTTTCCGGGGAAGAACGCATTGGCCAGGAATCCGTAGATGGGGATCTTGGCCGAGCAGCTCATGAACGGGATGAGGAGGATCGTCACGATACGGTCCCGTTCCGACGGCAGCGTGCGGCTGGCCATGACACCGGGCACGGTACAGCCGAATCCCACCAGCATGGGAACGATGCTGCGTCCCGACAGGCCGATCTTTCTCAGAAGCTTGTCCATGACGAATGCCACACGGGCCATGTATCCGGAGTCTTCCAGCAGGGCCAGGAAGAAGAACAGCGTCACGATGATGGGCACGAAGCTCACCACGGTCCCGACGCCGGCAAAGACGCCGTCGATGATGAGGGAGTGGATCACATCATTGACATTGGCGGCCGCCAGCGCATGATCCACCACCGACGCCAGGGCGTCGATCCCGGACTGGATCAGATCCTGCAGGAACAGCCCGATCACGTTGAAGGTCAGCCAGAAGATCAGTCCCATGATGAGGATGAACACCGGCAGGGCCGTATACTTTCCCGTGAGGAGCTTATCCACGCGGCGGCTCTTCACCGTTCCCTTGTTCTCCCTGGGTTTCACCACCGTCCTCTGACAGAGTCCCTGGATGAAGGAGAACCGCATGTCGGCCATGGCGGCGGACCGGTCCATCCCCCGTTCCTTTTCCATCTGGACAATGATATGCTCCAGCATTTCCTTTTCGTTGTCGTCCAGTTCCAGTTTCTCCAGGATCAGCTGATCCCCTTCCACCAGCTTGGACGCGGCAAACCGCGGCGGGATGCCGGCACGCTGTGCGTGGTCGGAGATGAGATTCATGATGCCGTGAATGCACCGGTGCAGCGCTCCCCCGTGCTCGTCCTCTCCGCAGAAGTCCAGATTCTGCGGACGTTCCTGGTTCCGCGCCACGTGGACCGCGTGGTCCACCAGTTCCTGCACGCCCTCATTTCTGGAGGCGGAGATAGGCACCACCGGAACGCCGAGGATCGCTTCCATGTCATTGACGCGGATGCTGCCTCCGTTGTTGCGCACTTCATCCATCATGTTCAGTGCCACCACCATGGGCACGTCCAGTTCGATGAGCTGAAGGGTCAGATACATGTTCCGCTCGATATTGGTGGCGTCCACGATATTGATGATCCCGCGGGGGTGCTCGTCCAGGATGAACTGCCGTGTCACCAGTTCCTCTTTGGAATAGGGCGACATGGAGTAGATGCCCGGCAGATCCGTGATGTTCGTGTTGGGCATGCCGCGGATCATTCCGTCCTTCCGGTCCACGGTGACGCCGGGGAAATTGCCCACGTGCTGATTGGCACCGGTGAGCTGATTGAACAGGGTGGTCTTGCCGCTGTTCTGATTTCCCGCCAGCGCAAAGGTCAGCATCTCCCCTTCCGGAAGGGGATCCGCCGCTTCCGCATCGTGGTATTTGCCGCCCTCGCCCAGACCGGGGTGCTCGATCTTGTTGTATCCGCCGTAGGCGAATTCATCCTCAATGACCGGCACCTCCGCATCCTCATGCCGCACATCCCGGGCATCGGGATCCACGAGGATCTTCTCCGCATCCGCCAGACGCAGGGTCAGTTCATACCCGTGCACGTCCAGCTGCATGGGATCTCCCAGAGGCGCGAACTTTTCCAGAGTGACCAGAGATCCCGGAATGAGGCCCATATCCAGAAAATGCTGGCGAAGGGCGCCCTCTCCTCCGATCTCCGTAAGCACCGCCGACTGTCCGACGGACAGTTCGCTAAGTTTCATAAGGTTCTCCTACCCGTCCGAAGGAACTGCTCCGTTCGGACGTTTTTTAATCGTTTTATCGTAGTGCTATTATAACCTAACATTGTTAGGAAAGGAATACTTTTTTAAAGGTTTTTCCATACACAAACCAAAAAATACTCCGTTCGGACACCGCCGACGCATAAAAAAGAGAGGGACCTGAATCTCAGGTCCCTCCCGGGTGATTCTGTTTGCTGTTCCGGTTATTCGGGGAACTTCAGTACGCGCATCATCCGGACCAGGGTCAGACGGTTGCGGATGGCAGCGGAGATGGGAAGCATCTCATCCCGCAGTGCGGGATCGATGCCGATATGCTCCGGCAGATACTTGGAGCCGATGGCTTTATACAGGCCTTCCAGTTCCTCCACGGAGGGGATCTTGTTGATGAGATCTACGATCTCCGGCCAGTGATCCACGATGTTCTGGGGATCGAAGGTTCCGAGAACGTCTTCCTCATTCTCCTTGATGATGCCCGGTGCCAGACGGTCGCCGAATTTCTCACGGATCCACTCCTCGGACAGCGGCTCAAAGGGAACGGCTTCCGGAGTCATGGTCGCCAGCTTGTGGTATTCCTGGCAGCACAGGAAGGTGCCGACACCGACACATTCGCCGTGAATGCCTTCTGCACCTTCAAAGCGGGGCGGCTGCATCTCCACCAGGTGGGCCATCAGGTGCTCGGCACCGGAAGCGGCACGGGAGTGGTTCAGCAGAGCCATGGTCAGGCCGCTTTCCATCTGGGCCATGGTCATGGCCTCGCAGTCCACTTCACCGGTCTCTGCCATCTTATCGGCAGCGGTGCGCATGATGCTCAGAGCGTGCTCGGACAGTTCTGCCACCATGGGGCAGAAATACTCGTCATCCACCAGATTGGCGATGCGCCAGTCGGTGAGGGAGATGTATTTGGACAGGATGTCATTGACACCGCTGACTACCAGTCTCTTGGGTGCGCCCTTGATGATATCCAGGTCCGCCACCACCAGGGTGGGAGCCTTCATGGGGATGGACTTCTTCTGGCCGTCGATGATGACGGAGCAGATGTTGGCGGTGAAACCGTCGGAGCTTGCCAGGGTGGGAATGGCAACGAAGGGGATTCCCAGTTTAAAGGCGGGATATCTGCCAAAGTCCATGATGGTGCCGGCACCGTAAGCCACGATGACTTCCGGATTGTCCAGATCTTCCATCATCTTCTCAATGATGATGTCTTCAGAACGAAGTCCCTGTGCGGGGAGAACGATCTCCTGATCGGCTTTGACGTGTTTGCCCTGGGTCAGTTCATAGATGTTGGAGTCGTAGACGACGACGCGGCGCTTGTCGGCCAGACCGACATCGGCCATGTACTGTTCGAAGTTTGCAGTGGCGCCATACTCAACGACGACCTTCTCGGTCTCCAGCGTATGGGTTCTGCCACATTTGCACGGTCCAACGTACTTGCTGCAATCAAGAATCATACTTTTTGATCTCCATTTCTTTTTTATTTCTGTGCTACACAAACATAGATCTATTAATGGTACTATCATAAACTATTTCCGCTTTAAAGTACAGATGCTCTCCCTAAAAAAACACCGGTCTCCGCTCCGTTTTTCCGGGAACGCCGCCCTCTTCCGGGGCGCAGGGTCGGGGCAAAGGATCTCCAGTTTTTCCCATTGCCGTAAACAATCCGTGAAAGCGCCCTCTCCGGTATTGACGGAGGACGGGAATCTGTTAGAATAGAGTCTGCTGTTAATTATTAACCTATGTTAACAATTGGCGGCGGTACTTGTTTTCCGAAAGGAGACTGTTATGGATCAGTTTGTACTGCAGAAGCAGTTTATGCCCAGCCTTCGGAAGATCCATCGCTGTCTGAGATCCCGGGACATGGGCGGGGTCCACCACAGCGACATGATCCTGCTGAGCATGTATTACCGCGGCACCGACGAGAGCGCCATGCGCGTCAAGGAACTGGGCCGCTGCAGCAACATCAGTCCCACGGCTCTCTCCCGCTGCCTGCGGCAGCTGGAGAAGGAAGGTCTGATCCGCCGCACGGCGGATCCCAGCGACCGCCGGTCCCTCCGCGTGGAGCTGACTTCCAGCGGCATGGACCGCGCCGCCCGGCTGGATGCGTCCAACAACTTCTGTTTTGACCGCATCTTTCAGGCCATGGGCGAAAAGGACGCAAGGGAGCTGGTGCGCCTGACCGGGATCTTTTCCGATCTTCTGGAACGGGAAGACCTGCCGGAATCATCCGTGGAAAGGAGGACGCTGGGACATTGAAACACATCGCACGATTTCTGAAAGGACACTGGTTCTGGATCTTTGTGGTGCTCCTGCTGCTCATCGGCCAGACCTTCTGTGATCTGGGGCTTCCCACCTACACCGGCAACATCCTGAATGTGGGCATCCAGCAGAAGGGCATCCCCGACGGCGTCATGGATACCGTCCGTCAGGATTCTCTGTCGGCGCTGGAACTGTTCATGACCGATGAGGAAGCGGCGCTGGCGGAGAATTCCTACTCCCCGGCGGACGATGCCGGGATCCGGAAACTGAAAGACGGCGTCGACCACGACGCCCTGAACAACGCGCTGATGACCGCCGAGAGCGTTCTCTACGCCATGCAGAATTATGACAGTGACGGCGCTTCCCCCATGGAGGGCCTGTCCGGCGTCGAGGGGATGGGAACGGATCCCGCCGCGATGATGCCGGAGAACATGCCCTCGCCGGAGGAGATCCGGCAGGGTCTTTCCGACGGGACCATCCCGAGAGAGCAGATCACCGCCATGACCGCTCCGGTCGCGGAACAGTTCCGCAGCATGGAGGATACCTATAAAAAACAGATGGCCGTCATGTATGTGGGTCAGGAATACGAGGCCCAGGGCCTGGACCTGACGAAGATCCAGCGCTCCTATCTGTGGAGCGTGGGATTCAAGATGCTGGCGCTGAGCGTGCTGATGATGGTGTTCTCCATTCTCATCAGTCTCATCGCCGCCCGGGTCTCCTCCAAGGTGGGACGGGATCTCCGGGCCGAGGCCTTCCGGAAGGTCACTTCCTTCTCCAATGCGGAGATGGTGAAGTTCTCCACGGCCTCCCTCATCACCCGCTGCACCAACGACATCACGCAGATCCAGGTGCTCATCGTCATGTTCCTGCGGATGGTGCTCTACTCCCCCATCCTGGCCTTCGGCGGCATCGTCATGGTGCTCCACACCGCCACGGGAATGGGCTGGATCATCATCCTGGCCGTAGCGTTGCTCCTCACCTGTGTGGGCATCCTCGGAGCCATCGTCATTCCCAAATTCAAGATCATGCAGACCCTGGTGGACCGTGTCAACCTGGTCTCCCGGGAGATGCTCAGCGGCATCATGCCCATCCGTGCCTTCTCCCGGGAGGAGCACGAGGAGGCCCGATTCGACAAGGCCAACCATGATCTCTACGCCACGCAGCTGTTCACCAACCGCGTCATGACCATCATGAGCCCCTTCATGATGCTCATCATGAACGGCGTGTCCGTCCTCATCGTCTGGGTGGCGGCACACCGCGTGGATCAGGGCGTGATGCAGGTGGGCGAGATGACCGCGTTCCTCACCTACTCCATGGTCATCGTCATGAGCTTCCTCATGCTGGCCATGATCGCCATCATACTGCCCCGTGCCGTGGTCTCCGCGGGACGTGTGGCGGAAGTGCTGGATTCGGATGTCTCCATCCAGGATCCTTCTCAGACGAGAGACGCACAAATGGAAGATGTGAAGGGCGTTCTGACCTTCCATGACGTGTCCTTCCATTATCCGGATGCGGAAGAGGACACCGTCAGTCACATCTCCTTCACGGCCCGTCCCGGCACCACCACCGCCATCATCGGGTCCACCGGATGCGGCAAGAGCACGGTGCTCAATCTGATCCCCCGGTTCTATGATGTCACCGACGGCTCCATTACACTGGACGGCACCGACATCCGGGAGCTCTCCCTCGGAAAGCTCCGTTCCGAACTGGGCTATGTGCCTCAGAAGGGTTTCCTCTTCTCCGGCACCATTGAATCCAACCTGAAATACGGCGGCGAGGAGATCTCCGATGAGGATATGAAACAGGCCGCCGCCATCGCCCAGGCCGCGGATTTCATTGCGGACAAAGAAAAGGGATATGAAGACGAGATCGCCCAGGGCGGAACCAACGTCTCCGGCGGTCAGAAACAGCGTCTCTCCATTGCCCGTGCTCTGGCAAAGAAGCCGAAGATCATGCTGTTCGACGACTCCTTCTCCGCACTGGACTACAAGACGGACGTGGCGCTGCGCCGCCAGCTGAAGGAAGAGCTGGGCGACACCACCGTGATCATCGTGGCACAGCGCATCTCCACCATCCTTCATGCCGACCAGATCGTGGTCATGGATGAGGGACGGATGACGGGGCTCGGCACCCACAGCGAGCTGCTGCAGACCTGCGGCACCTACCGGGAGATCGCCGAATCCCAGCTGTCGGAAGAGGAACTGAAAGGAGGTGCTGTCCATGGCTGAAAACAACAGAAGACGCGGCCCTCACGGCCCGGGTCCCGGAGCCATTCCGGACAAGGCGAAGGACTTTAAAGGCACCGTCCGGAAGCTTCTTCGCTATATCGCGCCTTACCGCATCGCCATCATCCTGGTCATGATCTTTGCCGTGGGCTCCACGGTCTTTCATGTCATCGGACCGAAGATCCTGGGCAGCGCCACCACGGAGCTGTTCAAGGGACTCATGGCCAAGCTGCAGGGCACCGGCGGCATCGACTATATGGCGCTGGGCAGGATCCTCACCATCCTTCTGATGCTGTACGTCATCTCCGCGCTGCTGTCATTCCTGCAGGGCTGGATCATGACGAACCTGACCCAGAAGATGACGTATCAGATGCGTAAGGAGATTGCGGAAAAGATCAACCGCATGCCGCTGGCCTACTTCGAATCCAACCAGATCGGCGACATCCAGTCCCGCATCACCAACGACGTGGACACGCTCGGTTCCTCCCTGAACCAGTCCATCACCACGTTCATCACATCCTTTGTGACACTGGTGGGCGTACTGATCATGATGTTCTCCATCTCCAGTGTCATGACCTGGATCTCCCTGATCATCATCCCGCTGTCTGCCATTCTGGTGCTGATCATCGTCAAGCACTCCCAGAAGTATTTCAAGCAGCAGCAGGACTATCTGGGCAAGATCAACGGTCAGATCGAGGAGACCTTCTCCGGACATGACATCGTCACCGCCTTCCATCAGGAGGAAAACGAGATCCGGTCCTTTGAGAAGACCAACCACACGCTGTATACCGCAGGCTGGAAATCCCAGTTCCTGTCCGGTCTGATGATGCCCATCCTGAATCTGGTGGCCAACATCGGCTACGTGGCCGTGGCCATCTCCGGCTCCATCCTCGCCGCGCGGGGGACCATTCAGGTCGGCGATATCGTTTCCTTCGTCCAGTATGTGAAGCGCTTTACCCAGCCCATCACACAGCTGGCGCAGGTCAGCAACATGATGCAGTCCATGGTGGCTGCCGCGGAACGGATCTTTGAATTCATGGAACAGCCCGATGAGGTGCGTTCTGCCGAGGATCCGGCGGATCCCGCGTCCATCACCGGTCAGGTCACCTTCGACCACGTCCGGTTCGGATACTCCGAGGACACGCCGGTCATTCACGACTTCAGCTGCGACGTACAGCAGGGCCAGATGATCGCCATCGTCGGACCCACCGGCGCCGGCAAGACCACACTGGTGAAACTGCTGATGCGGTTCTATGATGTCAACAGCGGGGCGATCCTGCTGGACGGCCACGATGTGCGGTCCTTCGACCGGGACGGACTGCGGTCCGGATTCGGCATGGTCCTTCAGGACACCTGGCTGTTCAACGATACCATTATGGAGAACATCCGTTACGGACGCCTGGATGCCACGGATGAGGAAGTGAAAAAAGCCGCCAAGGCGGCTCATGCGGATCACTTTATCCGCACCCTGCCCGGCGGCTACCAGATGAAGATCAATGAGGACGGCACCAACGTCTCCGCCGGTCAGAAACAGCTCATCACCATTGCCCGGGCCATCCTGGCCGACCGGAAGATCCTGATCCTGGACGAGGCCACCTCCTCCGTGGATACCCGTACCGAGCATCTGATCCAGGACGCCATGAACAATCTCATGAAGGGACGCACCTCCTTCGTCATCGCCCATCGTCTGTCCACCATCCGTTCGGCAGACAAGATCCTGGTCCTCAATCACGGGGACATCGTGGAACAGGGCACTCACGAAGAACTGCTGGCAAAGAACGGTTTCTATGCGGAACTGTACAACAGCCAGTTTGAGGAGACCGCCTGAACATAAAAATACCGAGGTCATCGACCTCGGTATTTTTTTATTCGTTCCAGTTGTCCTCGGTAGGCGGATAGGCCCACTGATTGTTGTTCTTGATATGGGTGATGTCGTAGGGCGTCGTCTGATACAGGAAGTAGTTGATCCAGTTGCTGTAGATCAGATGTCCGCAGGATCTCCACCGCACCACCGGCGGCTGCGTGGGATCGTCATCGGGATAGTAGTTTTTCGGGATCTCGATGGGCTTTCCCTGAGAGGTATCCCGGTCGTACTCTTTCTTCAGCGTGTCCCAGTCATATTCCGCATGGCCGAAGAGATAGATCTCCCGGCCGTTGTCCGTTTTGATGGCATAGATCCCAGCCTCGTCGGAGGAGGCCATGACCGTCAGTTCGGGCACGGCGTCCACGTCTTCCCGCAGGATCGTGGTGTGACGGGAATGGGGAATATAGAATTCATCGTCCATGCCCCGGAACAGGATGTAGTTCTGCCGCTCCACATGATGGGGAAAGACGCCGAACAGTTTCTTGTCCAGCTGGACCTTGCGGATCCCGTAGTGATGGTACAGTCCCGCCTGAGCGCCCCAGCACACATACAGTGTGGAGTGGACATGGATCTTGCTCCAGTCCATCAGTTCCACCAGTTCGTCCCAGTAATCCACTTCCTCAAATTCCATATGCTCCACGGGAGCTCCGGTGATGATCAGGCCGTCAAAGGTCTGATCCTTCACATCGTCGAAGGTCTTGTAGAATGAGAGCATGTGCTCATGGGAGGTGTTCTTGAACTCACGGTTGCTGGGTGCGATGAGCTCCAGCTCGATCTGGATGGGAGAGTTGCCCAGCACGCGGGCAAACTGAGTCTCGGTCTCGATCTTGGTGGGCATCAGATTCATGATGAGCACGCGCAGGGCACGGATATCCTGTGTCATGGCGCGGGTCTCGGTCATGAAGAATATGTTTTCCCGGTTCAGGATCTCTGCCGCCGGCAGATTGTTGGGTATTTTAATAGGCATGCCAGTCACTCTCCTTAATGAAAAAACAACCATCATCCGGATCTGCGGAGATGGTTGTTGAAAAACTATGTTAGCAACGAGTCGGTCTGCAAATCACGCGTCTGCGCACAGAGATTCCCCCGTGCGGCATCTATTCACGTTTTTTGCAGGCACATTCGCATTGAGTTAACCGTCCTTTTTTGTAGTGGAATCATTGTACTATTGACGATTCCGTTTGTCAAATGCCGGAGAAACGGCAGCGGAGAGATCCGCTGCCGATCGTTCCAAAGCCGGGGCCTGCCGTCAGGTGGCGGCAGGTTCCGGTTTCTCCTTGGCCTTTTCCTTTGGTTTCTCCTCGATCTTATCTTCCTTGTTCCCTCTGGGCTTCTTGATCTCATCCACGATGCCTTCCACTTTCGTCTGCATGTTCTCCATGAAGACGTCCCGGCCGGTCCTGGCCAGCTTTCCGAAGGCATCGGAAATGACCTTCTGCTTTTTCTTCGAAAGCTTGGTGGAGGCCTTGATGATGGCGGAATAGCATTTCACGGGGTTGCTGTTCATCTCCTCGATGGTCATGGCCCCGGAGGCCGCGATGGTATCAAACAGGGAATCCACAAAGATCTTCCGCTCCTTGATGTCCAGGGTGCCCAGCCACTGGGTCAGGGTGGCATCCAGCAGTGCGCTGCTGGAAGACAGTTCCGGTGCCCGGACGAACTTGGTGCGCTTCACCCGCCAGGACAGAGGATCATGCTGCTTGAACCCGTCCTCCGTGCTTTTGACGAGAATATGGCTCAGCTGGTTTTCCAGCAGCATGCCCACCACCGATGATTCGGGAATGATGCTGACGATCTTATCTTTCGCCGCTCTATAGGAGTCGGTAGCCATCACTTCGTCGTGGAATCCCGGTCCGTCGTTGGAATAGATCGTCAGGATCTTCTCCCTGACGGCGGGATCGCAGAACATGCCGGCGTACATGGCGAAGTTTCCGCCTTTGGAATGTCCGCCCAGACGGATGGGCCGGTCATAGTTCATGAAATGCTCGTTCAGATACTCCGCGGCCCGTTTCTGTCCCGGTGTATCGAACAGATAGGCCATGTTGAAGTCTTCCTTCCAGCCGATGAGGGTCCCGTCGGTTCCGCGGAATGCCACATAGGCGGTCCCGTCCTCCAGTTCAAAGGTGACGATGGACAGCTGCTGCTCGTTCTCCTGATCGAACTCATCCACGAACCAGCGCAGCTTCATCTTTTTGAACCGGTTCATTTTCATTGCCGCTTTCAGAACCTGGGGAGATTTGTTCCAGTTGTCTGCGGTATCTTCCAGCGTGTAGTCTTCAAAGAAGGCCTCCCCCACATCCTTCAGCCGGACGCTCTCATCGGAACCGGCTTTCGGCATGTATTCGTTAAACGGAATATACGACAGTTCCGCCAGGATCAGATTGTCCACTTCATTAAACGGATCCTTCGTCATGGACAGGTCTCCGCGCCAATCCAGATAATCCAGCATATTTGCCATGACCGTACCTCCTGTTCGGCACACATTTTTTCTGACAGCTCTATTCTAGCACAATGTTCGTTCCGGTAACACGGGAAAGATGACTTTTTATTGATGGATTTCCGGCCGGGTGTTAGAATGAAATAACACGATGATTCGAATCGCAATGATTTCAGGAGGCGAAACCACATGGCCGAAATCTTAAAAGAACGTTCCGAGCTGGATCCCGATTTTCAGTGGGACCTCTCCTCTCTCTATGAAAACGACGGAGACTGGGAATCCGCACTCAAGACCCTGGATGAGAGCATCGGGAAAGCGGCTTCCTATCAGGGAAAGCTGACGGATGCCCGGACCATCCGGGAATTCATGGACGCGGACACGCAGCTGGACCGGCTTCTGTCGGACCTGTTCTGCTATGCCAATCTGCGCCGCAGCGAGGACACCCGGGGCGAGACCGCCCAGAGCATGTACGCCCGGATCTACGGCAAATATGTGTCCGCCGTCTCACAGACCGCGTTTGCCGTCCCGGAGATCCTCTCCCTTCCCGAAGAAAAACTGGAAGAGATCGCCCGGGAGGACTGTCTGACTCCCTACCGGTTCCAGATGGATAAGCTCATCCGGCGGAAAGCCCATACCCTCTCCGCCGCGGAAGAGCAGCTGCTGGCACGTTTCGGGGAAGTCTTTGCTGCTCCCGGGGAGATCGCCGACAACCTTCAGGATGCCGACCTTCTCTTTGATCCGGCACTGGACAGCGAGGGACAGGAGCACGAAGTCACCGGTTCCAACTATATCCTGCTGCAGACTTCCACGGACCGGACCCTGCGGAAAAACGCATTCGAGAGCCTGTATAAGGGATACCGCACTCATATCAACACCTTTGCCGCATCCTACTCCGGCTGCGTGAAGGGAGCGGCTGCCGAGGCCGCTGCCCGTCATTATGAGTCCTCCCGTGCCATGTCCATGGACGGCGAGAACATCCCCGGTGCGGTGTACGACAATCTCATCGCCACGGTGCGGCAGTATCTGCCCGCCATGTACCGGTATGAACGTCTGAGAAAGCGCCTCATGGGTCTCGACGAGCTGCATTACTACGATCTGTATGCACCACTGGCTGAATCCAGCAGCCGCCGCTATTCCTACGAGGAAGCGCAGGAGATCGTTCTGAACGCGGTTTCCCCGCTGGGAGAAGAGTACGGCGATGTCGTGCGCAGCGCCTTCCGGGACCGCTGGATCGATGTCTACCCCAACCGCGGCAAATCCGGCGGAGCCTTCTCCTCCGGGACCTATGATTCCAATCCCTATATCCTGCTGAACTATACCGGCACGCTGGACAGCGTTTCCACCATCGCCCACGAGATGGGACACTCCCTTCATACCTGGCATTCCAACCGGGCGCAGGAGCCGCAGAACGCCGACTATACCCTGTTCGTCGCGGAGGTCGCTTCCACGGTGAACGAGAACCTCATGATCGAACAGCTGCTGCAGAACGAGACCGACCCCGCGGAGCGCATGGCACTGCTGGCGCAGTATCTGGAAAACTTCAAGGGAACGGTGTACCGCCAGACCATGTTTGCCGAATTTGAGATGCAGGCCCACCGCATGGCGGAACAGGGCGAGGCCCTGAATCCCGCCGCGCTCAATGCCCTGTATCTTGGTCTCATCAAAGACTATTTCGGGGATGAACTGGTCATCGATGAGGAAGTGAAATACGAATGGGCACGGATCCCCCACTTCTACCGGCCCTTCTACGTATACAAATACGCAACGGGATACTCCACCGCCACCGCCCTCTCCGAGGGCATCCGCACCGAGGGGGCTCCCGCGGTGAAACGGTATCTGGAATTTCTGTCCATGGGCGGAAGCCGGTACCCGCTGGAGGAACTGAAGCACGCCGGGGTGGATCTCACCACACCCGCTCCCGTCGCCGCCGCACTGGAAAAGTTCCAGCGGCTTCTGGACGATGCGGAAGAGACTGCCGCGAAGCTTGGAAAATGAGAACAGAAAAATCTAGGGCGATGATCCCGTGGGATCATCGCCCTAGCTGCGTTATTTCATGGTTCAGGCTGCAGCGGCTGCATCCTTCTTTGCTTCACGGTTCCGCAGGAAGAACAGGACACCACGTAACGGCATATGGGATCTGCGTCGTGACATGGTTCACGTGCAGGCACATGGCGCCGGCGGAGGACATGATGGAGGTATCGGAAATGGGTGAGCAGTGGTCTCCGAAGACAGCACCGGCAAGGCATGCGGAAACGCCGATGATGAACAGAGTGGAGTTCGGCTCAAAGATATAGGTAACGATGGGGATCAGGATACCGAAGGTTCCCCAGGAAGTACCGGTGGAGAAGCTCAGCAGGCAGGCCACCAGGAAGATGATGGCGGGCAGGAAACTGAAGAGGGATCCTGCAGCTGTGTTCATCACGCCAGCCACAAAGTACTTGCCGCCCAGAAGACCCGTCATGTTCTTCAGAGAAGTGGCAAGGCACAGGATGGTGATGGGAGGTACCATGTTGATGAATCCCTTGGGAATGCATGCCATGGCATCGCTGAAGCTGATGACCTTGCGGCACAGCAGATAGATGATGGTGAACAGCAGTGCGATCATGGAGCCCCATGGCAGTCCGACATAGGCATCGGTGTCTGCGAATGCATCGATGAAGCTGGCTCCATCCCAGAATCCGCCGACATAGATCAGGCCGATGACGGAGAAGACGATGAGGACGATAATGGGAAGGACCAGATCCATGACGCGGCCTTTCTCACTGTAAGGCTCGGTTGCCATTTCCTTGTCCACACGGTCCCCGGTGGTATACAGATCGCCATGCTCAATGGCGTTTTTCTCATGCTGTTTCATGGGGCCGAAGTCAAACTTCATCAGTACCAGTGCAATGATGAAGACCAGAGTCAGCAGAGAATAGAAGTTATACGGAATCGCCTTTACAAACAGCTCGATGCCGTTTCCGCCTTCCACCACGCCGGCTACTGCTGCGGCCCAGGAGGAGATGGGTGCGATCATGCAGACGGGAGCTGCCGTGGCATCGATGATGTAGGCGAGCTTCGCTCTGGACACCTGATGCTCATCGGCAATGGGACGCATGACGCTGCCCACGGTCAGGCAGTTGAAATAGTCGTCGATAAAGATGACGATACCAAGAATGAAGGTGGCGAACATGGCGCCCACGCGGGTCTTGATATGGGTCTTGGCCCAGCGGCCGAATGCCGCGGATCCGCCGGAACGGTTGATCAGTGCCACCATGATCCCGAGGATCACGAGGAACAGGAAGATACCGGCGTTGTCGGAAATGGATGCGATGAGACCATCATTGATGGTGGCATCCAGTGCTTTGACCGGTCCCCAGTTGGAATAGAACAGGGATCCCAGCAGCACACCGATAAACAGGGAGGAATAGACTTCCTTCGTAATCAGCGCCAGGATGATTGCTACCAGCGGCGGTACCAATGCCCAGAAGGTGAAGGCCATATAGCTGTCACTTTCCAGGACGCCGGTGCCTCCGCATTCTCCGCATTCATCGCCGTTGAATTCACCGGTACCCTCACAGGTGGTACAGGTGATGTGGGTCACTGCACTCGATCCGCTGTCCCCGTCTGCAAACACGGCTATGGTAAGCACGCTTGCCAGGATCAGGACGAGCATCAGGATCGCAAGCAGTTTCTTGGATGACTTCATGCTTTCTTTCACTCTCCTACTAAAAATAAAAATGTGAACAGAGATGACTGCTCACATTGTAATAGACAATTTGACCGGTGTGACAGCTCTCCGCTTTCGCGACAGTACGACGGATATTCTCCGCCGTCCCAGGCAACTCGGAGTCAGAAACCTCCCAGTCCCTTCGGCATCGGCCCCTCTTTTCCAAAGTTTCTGCTTTTCTGCGGAAAATAAATGACGGATGCACCTCTATCTCCCTGTTCAGTTGTAGCTAATATTATATAGCGCGAAACCGATTTAATCAATTAAATCATAGAAAAAACTCATTTTTGTTGACATTATCCAGTTTTTCCGCCGGTTTCCTCCGATGTTCCGACTTTTCCACAGGAAAAAGCGGAGATCGGGAGCGGTTTTTCCGCTTTTAACACTCTTTTTACTTTTCCCGAGTCAAAATTCGATTATAATAAAAGCAATATTACACTATACCAAACGAAAGAAGGTGCCGCGCGTTCTCCCTCGGGAGGGGGCGCTACCATATGAAACAGCAACCGAAAAACAGCCACAGAAAACCGCTGATTCTCTACTACTGTATCGCCTTGCTGATCGTGCTGATCCTCAATGCCACGGTATTTCCCCTGCTGGTCAATCCGCAGGTCAATGAAGTGGACTACAGCGAGTTTCTTCAGATGCTCAGTGAGCAGAAGGTCAAGGAAGTGGAGATCCAGTCGGATCAGATCGTGTTTTCCGACACCGCATGGACGATCCCCAGCTCATTGACCGGCTTCAGGCATCCGGAGCCTCCTTCGGAAGCAAGATCATCCCGCAGCAGTCGGGTCTGTCCGCTTTCCTGACGGAGTTCCTCCTGCCCATGTTCTTCTTTGTCCTCATCGGGCAGTTCTTCTTCAAGCGCATGTTCAAGGGCGGTGCCGGCCTGACCAATGCCATGAGTTTCGGCACCTCCAATGCCAAAGTCTATGTTCCCTCGGAGACCGGCATCAAGTTTGCCGATGTGGCCGGTGAGGAGGAGGCAAAAGAAGCTTTGCAGGAAATCGTGGATTTCCTCCACGATCCTTCCAAATATCAGGACATCGGTGCCCAGATGCCGAAGGGCGCCCTGCTGGTGGGACCTCCGGGAACCGGCAAGACCCTGCTGGCCAAAGCGGTGGCCGGCGAGGCAAATGTTCCCTTCTTCTCCATCGCCGGATCCGAGTTCGTGGAGATGTTCGTAGGCATGGGTGCCTCCAAGGTCCGCGACCTGTTCAAACAGGCCAACGAGAAAGCCCCCTGCATCGTCTTCATCGATGAGATCGATACCATCGGCAAGAAGAGAGAAGGCAGCGGCGCCATCGGCGGTAACGATGAACGGGAACAGACCCTCAATCAGCTGCTGACGGAAATGGACGGGTTTGACGGTTCCAAGGGCGTCGTGATCCTGGCCGCCACCAACCGTCCGGAGATCCTGGATCCCGCCCTGCTGCGTCCCGGCCGTTTTGACCGCCGCGTTCCGGTGGAACTGCCGGATATGGCCGGCCGTGAAGCCATCCTCCGTGTCCACGCCAAGAAGATCCGCCTGTCGGATGATGTGGATCTGGCCGCCATCGCCCGGGCATCCGCCGGATGCTCCGGTGCGGAACTGGCAAACCTCATCAATGAGGCGGCGCTCCGTGCCGTCCGCCAGGGCCGGCGCACGGTGAATCAGTCCGACCTGGAGGAGAGCATTGAGGTCGTCATCGCCGGATACCAGAAAAAGAACAAGATCCTCTCCGATGACGAGCGGAAGATCGTGGCCTATCACGAAGTGGGACACGCTCTCGTGGCTGCCCTGCAGAGTCATTCCGCGCCGGTCACGAAGATCACCATCGTTCCCCGTACCTCCGGAGCACTGGGCTACACCATGCAGGTGGAGGAGAACGATCATTACCTGATGAACCGTACGGAGCTGGAAAACAAGATCGCCACTCTCACCGGCGGCCGTGCCGCGGAAGAGCTGATCTTCAACACCATCACCACCGGTGCTTCCAATGACATCGAGAAAGCCACCAAGCTGGCGCGGGCCATGATCACCCAGTACGGCATGTCCGAGGAGTTCGGCATGGTGGCGCTGCAGACGGATTCCAACAAGTATCTGGGCGGAGACGCTTCTCTCGCCTGCTCGGAACAGACCAGTGCGGACATCGACCGTCTCGTGGTGGAAATGGTCCAGAAACAGCATGACAAGGCCCTGCAGCTTCTGCGGGACAATGAAGCAAAGCTGCACGAGCTTGCAAGCTATCTCTACGAAAAAGAGACCATCACCGGAGAAGAATTCATGACCATCCTCCGTTCCTCCCCTCTGGAGCTGGAAGAGATCACACCGGACTGGGAATAATCCCGGAAAAACATCGATGGAGGTCCTGTTTTGACTCAGATCACCAATTACCTGTCCAATCACCGCATCGTCGTTGCCCTCATCTACATCGTGGTCTGCTGGCTGCTGCTGCAGATGATCGAGTCGGTATACCGGCATGCGCACCGCAAAAAGCCGGCCAACATCAAGGATTCCTTTTTCAAAGGGGTCCTGGAAGCCTTTCTCGTGATCCTCACGTTTATCCGCGTCATCTCCCTTTCTTCGGAGCTGGAAAATGTCACTCAGACCCTGCTGATGTCCAGTTCGCTGATCGTCGTGGTACTGGGCTTCATCTTCCAGGAAGGGCTGAGCAACATCGTCCACGGATTCATCCTTACGATCTTCAAGCCCTTTGAGATTGGGGACCGTGTGGAGATTACCACCGGCGGCGGCATCGTTTCCGGTTATATCAAGGAGATGAATCTGCGTCATACCGTGATCCGGGGACTGACGGACAATGTGGATACCATCGTATCCAATTCCCAGGTGGATACTTCCACCATCCGGAACCTCACCATGGAAGACAATCACATCCGGTATCCTCTCACGGTGACCATCCCCTACGGGGACGCACAGGACAAGGAAAAGCTTCAGCTGGCCAAGTCCATCATCGCGGAGGAGACTCTGAAGAATTCCCGTACCGTGGATGTGCGGACGGATCCCGCCGCTCCCGTTCACGTCAACGTCGATCTCGCGGACAGCGGAGTGGACCTGACCTGCTACGTGTACACGAAGACCGCGGAGGACAATTACTATGCCCTCAGCGAGATCCGGGAAAACCTGCTGGCCCGGTTCGGCGAGAACGGCATGAGCTTCGCCTTCCCTCATGTGGAAGTCACCGGATCATTGAATCAGGAATAACGAAGACAAAAAACACAGGGGCATCTGCTGATCCAGCAGATGCCCCTGTTCTGTTTATTCGGTCTTGATGGCAAACTCGCCGCAGGGCTCCATGGTCTCCAGGATCCCGTTGATCCGTTCCTCCGATGCCCCGGAACCTCTGGTCACGAGGATGTTCAGGTGTCCCTGGTCTCCCGGGATGAACAGTTCCCCGTAATAGAACTGATCCTTCGTCAGCTCCCGGCTGCGGGCGGAAAGCTCGATCTCCATCAGCGGAGTTCCGCTCTTCTCGCTCACTGTCACCAGGTAGTATTCGCTGCTGCGCTCTTCCGTGACCTGAAGATCCTCCGAGGGAAGATCCAGAGAGAAATACATGTTCTCATACCGGGCGGAACTTCCGTCAGGCTCCTCCGAAAGAGCTGCGGTGACCGCCGGAGGCTCCGCAGAGGACGTCTCCGTCTCCACGGCTGCTTCCTTGCCGCATCCGGCCAGCATCAGCACCATCAGCATCATCAGCATGATGATCCATTGTTTCTTCACAGGTTTTTCCTCCAAACAGCAAAACCGATCTTTCGACCGGTTTTGTTTTATGATTCAGACCGATTCCAGCGCCTGAGCCAGATCGGCGATGATGTCATCCACGTTCTCAATGCCCACCGACAGACGGACCAGATCCGGTCCCACGCCTGCCGCCACCAGTTCCTCATCGCTGAGCTGGCGGTGCGTGGAGGATGCGGGATGGAGCACGCAGGTGTGGGCATCCGCCACGTGGGTGGCGATGATGGCCACCTTCAGCTGCTTCATGAATGCCTCCGCGGCCTTTCTTCCTCCCTTGACGCCAAAGGACACGACGCCGCAGGTGCCGTCCGGCATATACTTCTTGGCGCGCTCATAGTATTTGTTGCCTTCCAGACCGGGGTAATTGACCCATGCGATCTTTTCATGTCCGCTCAGGAACTCCGCCACCTTCTGGCCGTTCTCGCAGTGCCGTTTCATGCGCACTGCCAGAGACTCCAGGCCGAGGTTCAACAGATAGGCGTTCATCGGTGCCGGGGTGGAGCCCAGGTCACGCATCAGCTGGGCGACACACTTCGTAATGTAGGCGCCGCCGTTTCCGAACTGGGTCACGTAGGTGATCCCGTGGTAGGATTCATCGGGAGTGGTCAGTCCGGGGAATTTATCCGCATGTGCCATCCAGTCGAAATTGCCGGAGTCCACGATGGCTCCGCCCACCTGTGCGTCATGACCGTCCATATATTTGGTGGTGGAGTGTGTCACGATGTCGCAGCCGAACTCGAAGGGACGGCAGTTGATGGGAGTGGCAAAGGTGTTGTCGATGATCAGAGGAACACCATGGGCATGCGCGGCATTTGCAAACCGCTCGATATCGAACACTACGAGGGACGGATTGGCGATGGTCTCGCCGAACACCGCTTTGGTGTTGGGCTTGAATGCCGCTTCCAGTTCCTCATCGCTGCAGTCGGGATCCACGAAAGTGAAATCGATCCCCATGCGGCGCATGGTCACATTAAAGAGATTGTAGGTACCGCCGTAAATGGCCGTGGAAGCGATCACGTGATCGCCGCATCCGGCGATATTGAAAACCGCAAAGAGGTTCGCCGCCTGACCGGACGAGGTCAGCATGCCGGCGGTGCCGCCTTCCATGGCTGCAATCTTGGCCGCGACGTAATCACTGGTGGGATTCTGAAGACGGGTATAAAAATAACCGGATGCCTTCAGATCAAACAGTTCGCCCATGTCTTCGCTGGTATCATATTTGAATGTAGTGCTCTGCACGATAGGCGGAAGACGGGACTCTCCGTTTTCGGGCACATAGCCAGCCTGTACGCATAAGGTCTCTTTTTTCATGTGTGTTTCCTCCAAGTTTGCGTTTATTTCAATGTGTTATTGTACGACTTTCTTTTCCAGACAGACCATCTGGACATCGGGGATCCCGTTGAAATCACAGTCCACAACACCGGATTCCCGGTAACCATGTTTCCGGTACATGGCCCTGGCACGCTCATTGCGGAAATTGGTGTCGATGCGCAGCACCGTACAGCGCATGTCCCGTGCCGTCTGTTCATAGAATTCCAGGACCTGCCGGGCGCATCCCTTTCCCTGTGCATGCGGGGATACCACCAGTGTATGAAGGACCAGAACCTGATCCTCGGGAACCTCATACTCCCAGTTGACAAGGGCATACTGCTCACACTGTTCCTGATTGATCCGTGCGGCAGCAACGACTTCCCCGTCTTCCTCGACCACGAACATGTCGCAGGCCTGAACGCCTGCCACCGCCACATCCTCCGTGGGATAGATCCCCCGGAGCCATCCGGTGGTGGAATGCCCCAGTTCTTCTTCGGTAAGAAGCTGATCAAAAATCGCGGCGATTCTCGGAATATCCCGGGAAGTTGCCTTCCTTATCATCCTGCTGTCCCTCCATACAAATAATGGATTCCAGAAAATTGTACTACAAAAAAAGAACAGATTCTATTCCTTTAATGAATAAAAGAGAAAAAAGTTCGGAACTGGTGCGAAAGCGGCGACAGCAATATACCTAAAAACCGGTCGATAAATTGACCGATTTATACAATATCCGGAATATACCTAGACATATTTAAAAAATTGTAAGGTTTTCTCTTGCATTCCGCTCCGAAAATGTTAAAATAATCTCAATCTCAAGAATGGCAAAATCTATATACTCCTCGCACTCGGCACAGTATTGATTGGACGAAAGCGTTAAACGGGAGCAAACCCATGAATCCTCCTGCAGTAAACCTGCGGATTCCACTGTTTTCTCCCTCAAAGTCTGTAATATTTCCTTCCTCTCTGATATGGAAAGTGTCATGATCCTGACCGGTTTCGTCCGCCGGTCCGAAGCGGCAGCTGCCGCATGGCACTCTCGCGGAGTTATCCGCAGGCAGATCCGGGTTGACCCCCCTCAGTCAGCCCGGATCTTTTTCGTCCTTTCGTATTTTTCATAATTGGTGAAAGCCACGTGTTTTTATTTTTTCAAAAGATGTGATACTATAAGGAAAAGCGACCATGTCAATGCATTTTTGGATTGGGGATTACTATGGTAAAAAACACAAAACAGGTTCTGGGCGACACGCTGAAGGAACTGCTGAAGGAAAAGCCCATCGATCGCGTCACCGTTAAGGAACTGGTGGAGAAATGCGGCTATAATCGTCAGACATTCTATTACCATTTCTATGGTGTGGACGATCTGCTGGCATGGGTATTCGAACAGGATGCCAACAAAGCGCTGCCGGAGACCATCAACAGCGATACCGTTGCGGACGGCTGGCGGGAGTGTGTGGTGATCTATTTCAAATACCTCAAGGATAACGCAAGTACGGTATTGAACGTTTACCAGTCCGGAAAACGATCCTACATGATCGATTACTTCCGCACCCGCCTCAAAGGTGTGATCCAACAGTTTGCCAACCTTGCCACCGCCGACATGAACGTCAGCTGGGAGGATATGGAGTTTGTGGTGGATTTCTACTCTCAGACGGTCACCGGACTGATCGTCATGTGGATGGAAAACAATCTGGTCCTTCCTCCTCTCTATACCGAGGAGCGGTGTCTGAAGGCGTTGGAAGGTACCATTGAGCGTCTGACCGAGCGGATCGTGGAGCTGTCCAAATAAATAATAATCAGATCAACAAAATGCCTCATACCGGATTTGGAACCGGTATGAGGCATTTTTCACTTCAGGTTTTCCTTTTCTCAGGATGATTGTACGACATCGCCGCGGATGTTTTCCGCCAGAAGCTGCGCGGTGTACCGCATGATATCCAGTGTCGTGACTCCTTCGGTAAACGAATCATAGATCGTCGTTCCGGTATAGACATTCGTAAACACCTGATAAACTTCGTAGATGTTGACATCGGAACGGACCGAGCCGTCCTCTTTGCCTTCCGACAGTGCCTTCAGGAGAGGGATCGGGATCTCCTGGAAAAAGCCTTTCCAGTTTTCATCCTTATGCTCCTTCTCATCGATCTCATTGACACGGGACGCGATCTGGAACATCTCTCTGGTATAGGCAAACCATTCCGGATGCTCCGTGTAGTACTGGATATAGACCCTTGTGCATGCAAGAAACTTCTCGTACCCGTTGGTAAGACCGGAAGACTCCTTGCGATAGGCCGGCATGTAATACTGCTCATAGAACATGTTCATGCTCATCTGCCATACCCTGGCAGCCAGAAAATCTTTGGTTTTGAAGTACCGATAGATGGACATGGGAGACAGTCCGCAATGCTCTGCAATGCTGTTGATCGAGGTATCTGCCACGCCATTTTCCAGAAACAGATTCTGCGCAGTTTCCAGTACTTTCTCTATATTCTGTTCTCTGATCTCACTCTGATTCATAGTCAGTGTCCTGCGGAATGGTCTGTGATACCGCAGCTCTCCTTAATCACTAACGTAACTATATAACGCACAATCCGACGGTTTTATTGCAAAAAGGCAAATAATAGTATGATTTTCCAATCTTTCTGCAGATTAATGTTGCTGCCGATACTCAATCGGTATAAAGCACCAGTGCAATGAATTCCAGCGGTTCGTCTCCGTCATTGATCATATAATGCTCTTCCCCGTCGGCAATGAAGTGCACCATGCCGGGACCGATCTCACGCATCTGTCCATCCACTTTACAGTGTGCCGTTCCCTTCAGGACATAGACCGTCTCGCAGTCGCCGGTGTGGACGTGGCTGCCCACTTCGCATCCCGGCTGAAGGACCATGTGCTTGAAGACTCTTCCCTTTCCCTGCATCTCCTCGATACTGTTGAGAATGGGGTATGCTTCCAGATGTCCCTTGCCTCCCTGAAAATGATCCAAGATCTCCGGTTTTTCCGGAATCGAACGAAAAATCACGGCTCTCGCTCCTAACATTTCAAAAAAATGGGTGCTTTTTTCGTTCTTCATGTTATCATAATAACAGCAGAAAGAAAAGTACATATGGAAAGAGGGTTCATATGAATATAGAGACTGT
The DNA here is from genome assembly GCA_902802565.1 of Oscillospiraceae bacterium. Taxonomy (GTDB): domain Bacteria; phylum Bacillota; class Clostridia; order Oscillospirales; family Oscillospiraceae; genus UBA2922. Next base: position 3,151 of record CADCMP010000028.1, on the reverse strand, counting down.
CATTGATAATCTGTCAAAGCGCCGCTTCCAGGCACATCATTTTGCCAATCGGGCTGATGCAGTGGCCTTTTTAAAGGAAGAGATCCGGGATCAGACCGTGGGATTCGGCGGATCCTCCACGCTGGATGACCTGGGTCTGTACGATATCCTCGGAGAGCAGAACGAGGTCTTCTGGCACTGGAAATCCACCGACCCGTCCACACTGGAAAACGCCAATCGGGCCGATGTCTATCTCTGCAGTGCCAATGCCATTGCCGAGACCGGTGAGATCGTCAACATCGACGGCCGGGGCAACCGGCTGGCCAGTCTGGCATTCGGTCCCGGAAAGCGCGTGATCATCGTCGCCGGGAAAAACAAACTGTGCACCGATCTGGACGCTGCGATCCATCGCGCACGGAATGTGGCCGCACCCAGAAATGCGCAGCGTTTTCCGGTGAAAACGCCATGCAAAACAGATGGGGTGTGTCATGACTGCTCCTCTCCGGATCGCATCTGCAACGGAATGCTGATTCTCTGGGGACCGATGACAGGAATGAAAACGGATATTATCCTTATTGATGAGGATCTTGGATATTAAGGAGGCAAATACAATGGATATTCGAGAGTTCAAAGCAGGCGACGTCGTTCGTCATTTCAAACGGGAGACCACCGATGATCCGGACAAATATCTTTACATGATCATCGGACCGGCAACTCACACGGAGACGGGAGAGGAACTGATGATCTATCAGGCACTCTACGATGACTATGATTTCTATGCCCGCCCGTATGACATGTTCATGAGCGAGGTGGATCGGGAAAAATATCCGGACATCAAGCAGAAATACCGTTTCGAACTGGAATCGTCTGCAGACGACGATGAATAAAAATAAAGACCCGCTTTGGAAAGCGGGTCTTTTCTTATTCCTGTTCTTCTTCGTTTTTTCCGTCCCACACCACGTGGACCGGATTATACCGTTCCGCATTCAGTGACGGAGCATAGTCATGCAACATCCTCTTCCGGTATTTCAGATCGGTATACTCGGCGATCCATGACATGTACAGCATATCGTAGGCACCGCCGACCATTCCCACCACCGGAAGGCTCTGCAGGAACTTACTGGTCAGAATCTCTGCGGAGATCGCCTGTGAGGTTAGCTTCACCTCGTTTTCCAGACTGGTGTTGACCGGGATCTGTCCCGTCTTCAGAAAACGGTTGGCTTTCTCGTTGAGATCTTCCAACTCCCGTCCGAACACGAATGCTCCACGGATCAGAAGAAGGATGAAATACTTTTCTTCATCGGAATCATAATGATATCCGTAATTGAGTGCTCTGGTACACACATCCCGCATGATCATTCCGGCAAATACGGGAACATCCGGCAGTCCGATCCCCAGCACGCCAAGTCCGACTCCGGAAGCGCCGGACAGCAGCATTCCTCTCATGCTGTCCTTGGTTGCTTCCCGGGTAATGTTTCGGATGGATGACGTATCCCGGAGAATCTGGGCATGGTGGATACTCTCTTCCCACCGGTTTTCGATTCCCCTGCGGTTGATCGTCCGTTCCACCGCCGGCATACCCCGGTCAAAGATCACCTGAAATGCTTTGCAGAACGCCTCATTCAGTTTTGACTGGATCCCTTTGGGAACCCGGTCTTCTGCAAGGGAGTTGAGCAGAGTGGTCTTCCTTTTCGCTCTTTTCTTCAGGTAGTCCTTCTCCTGCTGCTCCGCTCTCTTCAGTTCACGGATATAGCTTGAATTATCTGGACTCATAGTTCTTTCAGCTCGTTCTTCTTCTGATATACTCTTCCAGGAATTCCGCGGTGCCTTCCACACCGAGACGGGAACTGTTAATCGTCAGATCATAGGTCCTGGAATCTCCCCATTTCCCGTCCGAGTAATAGTTGTGATAGGCTTTTCTCCTCTTATCCGTTGTTTTGATCAGTTTCTGTGCTTCCTTACGGGAAACTCGTTTGCGTTTCATAATGCGGGTGATCCGGGAATCCATGTCTCCAAGCACGAACAGACGAATGAGGCAGTCATACTTGGAAAGGACCGTTTCTCCGCAGCGGCCGATAAGGACGAAGGACTCTCCCGAAGCTGCGATCTTGCGGATCATTTTGAACTGCATCTCCGCTACCGCTTCCTCCAGGGATGTGCTGTACCCGCGCACCGACCGGTTCATCAGGACAGGAGACGGTTTTTCATCGTATTTCGACAGTGTTTCCTTCTTGATACCCTTCTTTTCGGACAGATGCTGAATGATCTCGGCATCATAGAATCCGATGCCAAGTTTTTCCGCCAGCATCTCCCCGATGGCATGTCCGCCGCTTCCGTATTCTCTTCCGATGGTTATGATCAACTGTTTATCTTTATCCGCCATAATTCAATATATGCGTTATTACGCCCTTTCATAGAATCAGAAGTATTTCTTATGAAATCATTATCTCACCAACGGAATACCATTTCAAGCGCCAAGTTGGCCGGTCATCCCAGCATCAGCATGGCATGTTCCAGGATACTCTGAATGGCCTGCAGATCCTCCTTTGCCGCTTTCACTTTCCCGGGAAGATTGATGATCATAGTCTTTCCCCGGATCCCTGCCGTCATCCTTGACAGCACGGCATTCGGTGTGATCTCCACACCTTCCTTCATCATCAGATACGGAATGCCCGGAACTTCCTTTTCCAGGACTTCCTTCGTTACTTCCAGCGTTATGTCCCGCCTGGAAAAGCCGGTACCGCCCAGGGTCAGGATCAGTTTCATCTTTTTCTCGTCGGCACACCGGATCAGCTCTTCCCGGATGCTCTCCCGGTCACTGGGAATGATGGTCCTGTATTCTACAGGAAAACCCATTTCCCGGATCATCTCGGCTATCACCGGACCGGTCTCGTCTTCCCGTTCCTCGCAGAAACAGGCGTCACTGATGGTGATGATGGCTGTCTTCATATTCATAACAGGTTCTCCTTCCAAAAAGGATATAAAAATAGGAAGCTGCAAAAGCAACTTCCTATTTGGTACTTTACTTGGAAATAATCGATTTAATTATTTCTTTGCCATACCCTTCTGGCGAGCATACTCTGCTGCACCCAGTGCGCCCATCAGCTGCGGGTCGGTCTTCAGCTCAACGACTTTCAGCTTCAGAACTTTCTCGATAGCTTCTTTCAGGCCG